>BEIG01000091.1 GCA_002898795.1 bacterium HR30
CCCATCCGGTCGCGTAAATAGGCTACCAGTTTGCCACCTGGGACCTCCGACGGGACGTAAATTCCGGTGGCCGATGGGCTAGGGTTTTCGGGCGCGACAAGTTTGAGACCCAACGCATTGGCTGCAGCACGCGTAGCCCTCGCTTGAAGTGCTTGGCGGGCAAACGCACGCTCCAAACCCTCTTCGCGCAGCATCGCTAAAGCTTCTCGCAGTCCAATGATCAGGGAAATCGCGGGTGTCCATGCAGTGGTGTCCTTTGCGAGGTTTTCCCGTTCTTTCGCCAGATCGAAGTAAAAGCGGGGCAGTTGCGCCGTCTTGGTTCGTTCCCAGGCGCGTTCGCTCAGGGCAATGCAGGCAAGCCCGGGCGGAAGCATGAGGGCTTTTTGCGACCCGGTGATGAGCACATCGATACCTAGCCGATCCATGGGCAGATCGTAAACGCCAACAGCAGTAATCCCGTCGACAATGAGCAGGGTGTCACGCTGTCGCGTGAGTGCGGCAATATCGGCGACCGGATGACACACGGTTGTGGACGTTTCGCTTGCTTGGACAAAGACGCCGCGAATGTTCGGATGACGCTTCAGTGTTTGTTCCACCGCTTCGGGCTGTACTGCCTTGCCCCATTCCACCCGCAGTTCATGGACTGTAAGCCCGTAACGCCCAGTGATCTTAGCCCAACGTTCGCCGAACTTCCCGCCGTTGACTACGAGCACCTCTTCACCCGGCGAGAACAAGTTGGTGACCGCGGCTTCCATGGCTCCCGTGCCTGAGGCAGCGAGCATGAGCACGTCCTGCTTCGTTTGGAAGAGCCATTTCAGACCTTCCTTGGCTTCGGCAAAGATCTGGCTGAACTGCGGTGTCCGATGATGGATGATTGGCTGCGCCATGGCCAGCAACACACGTGCAGGCACGGGTGTCGGCCCAGGTGCCAACAGGTAATGCTTCAACATGGGTTTTTCCTCCCGCAAACAAAAAAACCTGAACCTCTCAATTTCAGAGGCCCAGGCGTACGGCCCACTGAAGGTCAGCACTCCCCCGTGGTCAATTCCACGTTGAACGCCAGTCGTGCAGACCAAGCAATGTGTGGTTGCGGGATAATGAAAGCCGGGGAACCTGTCAAGCGGACGGCCAGAGCAAATAAGCTCTGCGTTCGTCGCACAAGTGTGGGCCTTGTGCTGCGGGAACCCTGGCACCGCGGAGGGTTCGTCCGCCCATACTGGGAATGCGAAGTCCCCGTCTATTCATTCCGCCACGGCGGATGCCTCGTTTACAATTCCAGCCTTTTCGTCCCAGGCATCACGCCTTTGCGGCGTACCGTGCGCAATCGAGTACCGTGCAGGCGTGGTCTTAGCGCGTGCCATTTACCAGCGTCATAAACTCCTCGCGAGTTTCCTGGTGGGTACGAAAAACTCCCAACATGGCGCTGGTCACGACCACGGAGTTTTGTTTTTCCACACCCCGCATCCGCATGCACAGGTGCTCGGCTCGAAGGACCACCCCCACACCGAGAGGGTCGAGCTCTTCCATGAGCGTGGTGGCGATTTGCGTCGTCATTCGCTCCTGCACCTGAAGCCGCCGAGCATAGACGTCGACGAGGCGGGCAAGTTTACTAATGCCCACGATTTTATGCCGCGGAATGTAAGCAATGGTGGCCCGGCCAAAAAACGGAAGGATGTGGTGTTCGCACAGGGAGAAAAAGTCCACATCCTTCATGACGATCATCTCGGAGTAGTCCTCGGTGAAGAGTGCGTTATTGATGACGTGTTTTGGGTCTTCTGCGTAACCTTTCGTGAGATACTTGAGGGCGCGAGCGACGCGAGCTGGGGTTTTGCGAAGACCTTCACGGTCTGGATTCTCACCAATAAGGCGCAGCAGTTCGCTGACGACTTGCTCCAAACGGGTTTGTTCCGCCATGTGGCGGCACGTTAACGAAACGCCGGTGCGACGCAACAGGGTCGGTTTGAGGATCACTGGGGGTCGCGCCAGCGTTGGCAGCGGCGGTACTCGTAGCCCGTGGCCATCACCGAGAGTAACGCCCCAAAGCCGCCTTCGGTTTCGCGCCGCAAAATGCGCAGCCGCTCGAACCACTGTTGCACCTTAGGTTCCGCTTCGGGCCATCCCTCTGTTTGATCGAGAAACACTTTCTGTAGCCCTACGCAAAGGCTGCGCACCGCACTGAATCGCAAGGCGTTCGGAAAGGTGTCCCATTCCAGCAAAGCTAGAAGCCTCGTCGTATCATAGGCACGTACAAGGGCTTCGAATCGTGACGGGTCGTAGTGACCTCGAACAAAGCAAAACTGATTCACGGCGTTGGCCAAGTCGAAAATATACGGTCCGCGGCAGTCTGGGTCGCAATTGAGCACAAGTCGCAACCGATCACCCTGAAAGCAGAAGCGCTGGAGATCCATGTCCAATAAGATCGGGCCACGCGGCAGTCTGCTCACCTCTAGGGCTCCGGCCAGATACTCCACTTCTTCGTCGATCACTCTCACCATTCGGGTCAGGTATACAGGGAGCACTCGGCGAACCGCACTCCATAGCTGCCATACACGTTCGGGCGCCCCTTTGATTTCAGCGCCTTTACGGTAGCCTTTACCGGCTAAATGATACCGCGCGACCGCCTCACCCACCGCGGCAAGTTGCATGCGATTTGCGGGGTCGAGGGGTTGCAAGCGCCACTCCCGTACCGGGTGCACGCTCCACAGGCCCTCTCCTGAGGAACACCAGTAGCGACCACTCCGGTCGGTCAAAGGCACCAACACGGGAAACCCGTGCTCTCGCATGTAGAGGAGAAACTGTGCGGTCCGTTTGAGTTCTAATTCCGAACGGTGCGGTAAGCGCCGGATCACAAAGCGGCCACGCGCCGTTTCGATGAGCACGTTTCCCAGGGGGCAGTTGTTCAGGCGGCGCACCCGGAGGACGCGGGGCAGACCAAAGGCTTTCGCGATTGCAGCATTACTCACCTTGGCCCTGGTCTCGCCACATTCCATGCAGGCACCGTCCGGACCGACCTATGACAAACTCATGCTCACGGCCCGACGCCGCTTCACGATACGGCAGTTTGGTTGTCGAAGTCAATAAGATTTCGTCATTTATTCGCCAAGCCCGAGGATTGGCAGGCCCCGCCAGGAGTCACATTTCAGGAGCGCGCTCCAGCGGGGAGTTCCGACCTTGATTTGCAGTGGCGGCAATCCCCACAAGAAAGTTGTGATGCCCCTGGCTGGGCCGGCGCATTAAAACGGAAACGTGTGCGCGGTTCGGAGACAAGTTAGGGGATGCCGAGAACCTTGTGGACTTGGGGTAGCACCCGCACCGACTCGTGGTGCCGTCGGGCGATGCCAAACAACGCTGAAAGCGTGCCGCTGTCGGCGCAAAAACGACCTTCGCCGTCGACAATAGGCTGAAGGAAAAGGGGCACCTGCGGTGCGACTTGCGAGACGATTCGGGCGGCTTGCTCCACATCGGCCACGGAAGTGTTCCAGTCAATGAGCACCTTCACGTAACACTCGCGGCTTTTGGCAAGCTCGAGAAAGGCACGATGCTCGTCCCAGAATGCTCGCTCGCCGGCGTTGCTCGGTAACTTGATGTCCATGCTGATCACGTGGACACTTGGCAAGACCAGAGCAAGTTGCTGCGGCAGTACGCCGTTGGTTTCTAGGAGGACCGGGAGACTGAGCTTGGTACCAACCAAAAACTCCCGCAGAAATTTCGCCTGAAGCAGGGGCTCGCCACCGGTAAGCGCGATCATTTGTAGGCTTGGGTCTTGTTCACAGAGATCTGCGACCAAGCGCAGCAGTTCACCCGCGGAAACCGGATTAGGCCGGACGCTCGTTTGGCCGGTTGCCGGGTCATGATAGTACCAGAGAGGCCGGCGTTCGAGACTGTCCGGTGTGTCGCAATAGCGGCAGCGCAAATTGCACCCGGCTAGACGCACGAAGAGATGGCGCTCGCCCACCCGTGCTCCCTCTCCTTGGAAAGAGACGAAAATCTCGCTGAGGTAACCGTCCATTGTGGAGAGACTTCCCCGTAGCGCTGGTATTGCGTGGAGCAAGGTGTGAGCAAATCCGGGTGTCAGGGACAGATGACCGCGATTTGCACATCCATAACATTCGTGCCGGTCGGGCCAGGAAAAAACAAATCACCCAGCGCAGAGAAGAAGTGGTACGAGTCGTTGTTCTTCAGGTAGTCTTCTGGGTCGAGGCCAAGACGCAACGCCCGCTCCACGGTTGTTCCGTCGACAAAAGCCCCAGCGGCATCGGTGGGGCCGTCCACCCCATCGGTGCCCGCACTTAAAACCGAGACTGGTTGCCCGGCAATCAACGGGGCTAGGGCCAGAGCGAACTCTTGGTTGCGCCCGCCGCGTCCACCGCCCGTGACCGTTACGGTGGTCTCACCGCCTGCAATCAAGCAACGAGGGGTGTGGCCACCGCAAGCAAGCAGTCGCTGGATTTGCTGGGCAAAGTGGTGTGCTGCCTGCCGAGCTTCACCAACGATTGGTTTGTCCAGAAGTTCAATCCCCCAGTGCATCGATCCTGCCGCCAGGGCAATCGCCGCAAGGGCGTCGCGATTGCGGGCGACGATGCGATAATGAGCGTGTCGGGCGATGGGTTCGTCTGGCTTGACGGTTTCGGGAATTCGCCCGGCTAAGCCTTCTTCGATGACCGTACGCACGGAGGCTGGAACAGTTTCCCACAGCGAATGTTTCCAAAGCACGGCCTTTGCGTCGGCAAACGTTGTCGGGTCTGGAACCGTAGGCCCAGATCCGATGACCGCGGGATCGTCACCGACCACGTCGGAAATCGCCAGGGTGAACACATCGCGCTGGAGCTCCCGAAGAAGGCGTCCACCCTTAATGCGGGAGATGTGCTTTCGTACCGTGTTGACCTCTTCAATGCTGGCACCGCTCTTCAGCAGTAACTGATTCGTGGTGGCTTTGTCTTCCAACGTGACCGGCGGCCAGGGAGCAGCCAAGAGGCTCGATGCCCCGCCGCTGAGTAAGAACACGACTGGCTCAGTTGAGCGCGATCGGCAAAGGCCCAGAACATGTTCGGCCGCGGCTAAAGAGCGGTGATCGGGGACCGGGTGTGAGCCGACCAAAACGTCGATGCCCGGAATGGTTACCTCGGCTCCCGAGGGACTGACCACGGCCCCATGGTACGTCCCGGATGGCAAGGTGCGGGCAACGGCCTGAGCCATCTCTACCGACGCTTTTCCTGCGCCAAGCAGGAGCACGGGCAGCTCGACGATCCTTGCGTTACCCGAGTTGTCCTCCCAGTACAGCCGGCCCTCGCTGAAGCGCAAGGCTCGGCCTACGCTCTTATCGGGGCGGACGGCGGAAATTCCCGCCCAGTACAGAGCCTCGAGATTGCTTCGCCATAAGACCATGCACTGTAGCTTACGACGAACCGCGGCCGAGACAGTGCCGCCAGGGCTTGCGTTCGGAAATATTGTGGAGGGTCAGCTTTCCTCTTCCAAGTCAGTAGCGCCCAGTTGGCGGTACGCGCGGTCGTCATCGTACCGGCGTTGCAGCTTGGCTTCCTTTTCCTCCTGGGCCTGACACGAAACGCACAGCCGGGTAAATGGCATGGCTATCAGCCTGCCCTCGGCGATTTCACTGTCGCAGCTTTCACAGACGCCGTATGTTCCTTGCTCGATCCGGTCCAGTGCATCTTGGATCGCTTGGAGTTTCTCGCGATCGCGGTCCGTGAGGAGGAAGGAGATTTCTCGGTCTCGCTCCTCGCTAGCTAAATCGTAGCTATCCATGCCCCCTTCCTTGGTTACCTCACGGCCCTGCTGCCGGTCTTTGTCGATCTCCCGCAGCAGCTGGCGTCGCATCTCCACAAGTTTCGCCTGCATTTGTTTCAGAAATGCTTTCCTCATATGCTGGCCTCAATCAAAAAGGGCGACGCAAGTTAAAGGCCAACAGGGCTGCTGTCAACCGTGGCTTGTTCGAGCCAGACGGCGCGCAGATCATACGTCGAAGCACCGACGATCCGAGCTGGCACGATCTTGCCCACTGGCGCTGGCCCCCGAAGGTAGACCACTCCGTCAATTTCGGGAGCTTGTGTGGGCGTGCGACCGAACCAGCGCCCGTGGTGGTCTTGCCCACAAACGAGCACCGGTAAGATTTTTCCAATCTGTTCTCGTTGGTGGTCGGCGGAGATCCGAGCTTGCACCTCCATGAGTTGCTGGTAGCGGCGACGTTTAACGGCGGCAGACACTTGTTCTGGATGCTCGGCCGCCGCTGTGCCCTCCTCTCGAGAGTAAATAAACGCCCCTAGGCGCTCGAACCGTTGTTCCCGCACGAAATCTAAGAGGATACGAAAGTCCTCTTCTGTCTCCCCCGGGAAGCCGACGATAAATGCGGTGCGGATAGCCACCCCGGGTACGGCCTTGCGGATGCGTGCCAAGAGTCGGCGGAGTTGCTCCCCGTCGCGTTCACGTCGCATCGCCCGGAGCACCCGCGTGCTCGCGTGTTGCAAGGGTATGTCGATGTAGGGGCAGACCTTTTCTTCGGTCGCCACCGTTTCGAGCAGCTCCTCGGTGACGTAACGAGGATAATTGTAGAGAAGCCGAATCCATTGCAGGCCTCTCACCCTGGAGAGTTCGCGCAACAGCCGGGCCAGGGTCGTGCCGTCACGGCGATCGCGCCCGTACGCTGTGAGGTCCTGGGCCACAAGGTTGATTTCCACGACCCCTTCGGCCACGAGCTGTTCAACCTCGGCCAGAATCGAGTCCATCGGCCGACTCTCGTGGCGCCCACGAATTTTGGGAATGATGCAGAAACTACACCGATGATCGCAACCCTCGGAAACCTTGACGTAGGCGCTGAAAAATTCGCCAGTTCGAAGCCTAGGCCAGTTCCCTTCGGGCAAAAGATGCGCCGCACCGCGGTAGGGCGCGGACGAGCGAGCTGGGGTGTCGCCAAGGAGTTCTGGGAGACGATGGAAATCGCCAGTCCCTAGGAAGGCGTCTACCTCGGGAAGTGCCTCCGCGAGCTCTTCTCCATACCGTTGCACCAAGCAGCCCGTCACGATGAGGCGGCGGTGCGTTGCGGCCGCCTTCCATTGAGCGAGGCTTAAAATTGTGTCAATCGACTCCCGCTTGGCGGCGTCGATGAAACCGCACGTATTGACCACGACAACGTCTGCGGCCTCGGGATCAGAGACAATCTCGGCTCCCTCCCGCCAAGCCAAACCCAACATGAGCTCACTGTCTACACGATTCTTCGGGCAGCCTAAGCTTTCTAAGTATACTTTGGGCATGATGCGAAACAGCTCGTTTAGGGGAGGCGACGGGTGCATGCAATGGTCCCAGGCAGCAGAGTTCGCGTCTCCCCAAGTTGGTTTCGGCAAAATGCGAGGGGTGCTACAGACGAACCGAGTTTCACTGGCCGTGTGAGGGATCATTGTATGAACCGGGTCAAGGGTCGGATGTTGGCGGTTATGTTTTCGCTCTTGTCGGTATGGGGCGTTTCCTCTCTCGCGTTTGCGGAGGCGCCGGGGAAGGAACAGATCGCCGCCCGAGTCAATGGGAAGGCACTGCCGGCGGCGAAGGTCTACCAGCTCGCGGAGCAAATCGCCAAGGGTGCACAGACCACGGTAGAGGCTACCTGGAGCGACGCACTCGAGCAGGCAATTACGACAGAAGTTCTCGTACAAGCCGCAACCGCGCAGGGGCTCCGGGTGAGCGAACGCGAAGTGGAAGAGGAGATCAAGGAGATTCGCTCTTACGGCCCGAATCATCCCATGAGCGAGTGGTTGGGCAAGACGGATCCAGCGGAGGTGCGCAGGGAGCTTCGGCAGAGTCTGCTGATCGAAAAGTTTCTAGACCAGCGGATCAAAACTCGCGTGACTGCTGCTCAGGTGGAGCAGTACTACCAGGAACACGCGGAGCAGTTCGAGCGACCGCCCATGGTGCGAGCCAGCCACATTCTTATTCGTATTCAAGGAGGCGACCGGGACGCAGCGCGTCGTCGTGCCGAAGAAATTCTGCAGCGTGTGCGCAAAGGTGAAGATTTTGCCCAATTGGCAAAACAGTACTCGCAAGATAGCTACACGGCACCAAAAGGTGGTGATTTGGAGTTTTTCCCGGAGCGGCCAACCCCTGTTGCCCAAGCAGCGTTCCGCTTGGAAGTTGGGCAGGTGAGTGATGTGATCGAAAGCCCTTACGGGTTCCACCTAATCAAGGTAACCGACCGTCGTCCCGCCGGGCGTGCCCCCCTTCAAGAGGTTGCCGAGGAGATTCGTTCCATCCTGGAGGATGAGCAACGGGAGGAAGCGGAAGAGTTGCTGATCGAGGAACTGCGGGCAAAGGCAAAAATTGAAGTTCTCATGCCCCGAGTTGGCCACGTACAAGGAACACGCCCGTAAGCGTTTCGACACCCGCTACCTGTGCCAAACCTGTCACCGCCGCTGGTTATTCGGCTGAGCGTGACCCAGTCTGCAGCCGGAATGCAGCAAGGGCCCGCGGCCTTTGCTGCAAGGACACCGGCTCCCTTACAGGGAGGCTTACATCGCTGAGGGAGCTGGTCGCGATGCTGGGCGCTTCGGCCGGCTTGTGCCTTTTGCCTTCGTTGCTGGCTTCGCTTTCGGCCTGCTGGATTTTTCCAACTCCTGCCGTACTTCCCGTGCGTACTTTTCAACCTGGGCAGCAACAGTTGCCGCCTGCTTACGCAGTTGATTTGCCGTGGCTTCCCACCGTTTGAGGATGCCTGTCTCTTGTACGCGCTTGCGGATCTCGTTGCGTAACTGCCTGGCTACGTTCTCCACCTCGCGCACAAGCTGCGTGATCCGGTCGTTCCTCCCCTTGTCGGCCATGACACCATCCTCCTTGCCAAAACTTTGCGTTCGGTTCCCTACCAGAATCTCCCGAAGCTGTATAGGTGTGATTCGTTGCAGAAACAGAACCCCCCGGACTCACACCGAGTATCAAGAGTAAGAAGTTTCCCGTCCCACTCGGTCGAGCACCGTAGCGACCGGCTAGCCTCTGATCTTGGTTCAGCAATTGCAACTGGGCCCGGCAGGAGCGCGGGCGATGACAGGATTGGAGAGATGGATTTTCGAGGAATTGTTTGCAGAGGATGTGTTGTTGCCTTCCCAGTACTTTAGGGACCTGGCGGCCGATCGGCCCCTGCGCTCAGGAGAATGCCACCTCCTTGCGGCATTGTTGGCCGATGCCATCCGCTGTTACCAACGCAACTACCTGGCCCGGGATCGTGCGGGGCAGCGCTTGTTTCGGGAAGCGGAACAGTGGCTGATGGAGCCTTATCCGGGGCCAGTCCGGGGCGGAGGGTTCTCCTTCGACTACGTGTGCGACGTGTTGCGTTTAGATCCCGAGGACATCCGCGGTCGTTTGCGCCGCTGGAGTGCGACACAGCCTCCACGTCCTGATCCGGCTCCGCGAGGGCGTCGCGGGCGCCGAGCTCGTCCGAGTTGAGAATCCAAGGCAACGCGGGCCGCAGTTCGTCCGAAGGAAAGCACGGCTGCAGGTCTCGACACGATTTGTCGGTCAAAGGTAAGATCCTGACACATGAGCAAGTTGGTGATTTACCACAACCCACGGTGTGCAAAGAGCCGGCAAGCATTGAGCCTTTTGCAGGAACGTAAGGTGCCCCTCGAGATCGTGGAGTATCTGAAACACCCACTGAGCTTGAACGAGCTGAAGGCGCTGCGGCAGAAGCTTGGTTTGCCAGCCTCGCAATGGGTGCGAAAAAAAGAGAAGGAGTACGCTCAGGCGGGGCTGAGTGCAGCCAGTAGCGAGGAGGAGATCTTGGCCGCGATGGCCCGCTACCCCATTCTCATGGAGCGGCCAATTGTCGTGCGAGGGCGGAAGGCAGTACTGGGCCGTCCTCCGGAACGAGTACTAGAGTTGGTGGACGCCACCGACTGACGGTCGCCTAAGTCTTGCTATCCGCTCGGAATCGGGATGGGAAATGAGTGCTGGCCGGGGAGGCGGCTTGTGCCGAGCTTTGCCTACGGCCGGCACGATGGAGCGAGGAGTCACTGAGGCTCTTCGGGCAGTTGCGGCAGTGGTTCGGGCTCGGCGATGACGTCAGGTAGGGGCTCCACCGATACAGGGGTTACGGCGGCACTCGGCCCGGCCGTAATGATGAGGGTTGCCTTGCCCTGTTTTGACTTTCGGCGTTTACGCTTGCGTTTCTTTTTCTTGGGCCGTTCGGGGCGTGCAATCGGCTGGTAGAAGGTTACCGGGCGTTCACCGGCACCGCGGCAAATGTCACAAAGCCCGCACGGAGTGCCGTCCTCTTCGCCAAAGTAGCGCCGCAAGAAGACGGCACGGCACTCCTTCGAGTAGGCATATTCCGCAATGCGGTCGAGCCGGCGGACGTCTTGGGTGCGCAGGGTGACGAAACGCCCCGCGAGTGCGCGGGCTTGTTCTTCGAACTCGTCAGCGGGCACGACAATGCGGATTTTGTCTTCCTCCAACTGCACGAGGCCCGCCTCCTCGAGCACCACGAGCAACGCCTTTGCCTGGCGCTCGTTCAGTTGCGCCGCAAGCGTCAGCGCTTCCATGTCGGGTTCGCGTTGTTCGGCGGCATAAGCGGCGAGTGCCGTGCTAATACGGTAAAGCTGATCCGGGCGGATCCGACTGGCTTGCTGGAGTGTTTCGTGGACCTCACGGTCGGTGGGATCGAACAACAAAATGCAGTTCGCTCGTCTTCCATCTCTGCCCGCGCGACCGGCTTCCTGCACATACTGTTCGAGAGAGGCAGGGGCCTGATAGTGAATGATGTAGCGAATGTCTGGCTTATCGATGCCCAGGCCAAACGCGCTGGTCGCCACCATAACCGTGCGGCGCCCCTTGCGCATGAATAGCTCTTGCTCGCGATTGCGGTCTTTCGCTGCCATCCGTCCGTGGTAGCGATGGACCGGCAGGCGCATCCGCGCCATGGCACCGTACAAGCGATCCACCTCCTTGGTCGTGGCACAGTACACGATTCCTGGCCGCCGCAACCGTTTGATGAAGCGGAACAACGCACGGAGCCGCTCGTTGCCCGTGGCATGCACCACCTCGAAAGCCAAGTTGGCTCTGTGGGGTGAAGACGCCACGATTGCAGGATTGCGCATGCCCAAGTAGCGGATGATGTCGTCTCGGACTGCTTGCGTGGCGGTGGCCGTGAGTGCGAGCACGGGGGGGCTACCCAGTTCGTGCAAGCGTTCCCCAAGGCGCATGTACGCCGGACGGAAGTCATGGCCCCACTCGGAAATGCAGTGTGCTTCGTCGACTGCAGCCAACGAGATGCCGCAGCGCAAAAGCACCTCACCGAGTTCCTCGCTGCCCAAGGTTTCTGGCGTGGTCATGACGAGAAGGGACCCTCCGGCGGCGATTCGGTCCAGCGCCTCCTTGCGAGCTCGTCCGCGCACTGTGCCGTCGATGCGTTCTACCGGGATGTGCCGTGCGAGAAGCTTCTCGTGCTGGTCGCGGAGCAGGGCCAACAAAGGTGACACGAGAACGACCGGCTTGGGCAAAATCATCGAGGGGATTTGATAACAGGCAGACTTACCGAAGCCCGTCGGTAGAACCACCAACACATCCTGGCCCTGCATCGCCGCTGCAATGGCCCGCTCTTGCTCGGGATAGAGCTGTTGAATACCAAGCCGACGAGCAGCCTCGCGCACTTGGGCGCGGCGAACAACTTCCTCGGGAGAAAGCTCCTCTTCCCGAGCGGGCTCCGAAAACAGTTCGGCCGGTGGAAGTTCCTCGTCGTCTTCGCCGTTCTCGTGTGCGTCCTCCGACACATCCGGCAAATCCTGACCGTCGGCGAAGTCCTCGAGGTTCACTGGCTCGACGGCATCCTCGACGCTGAATTCGGGGGGCGTTTCCGAGAAAAATTCACCCTCCTCCGGCGGGAACTCTTCGGTCGTGTCGGTCGGAGCTGCATCGTCGTGAACCGGTACATCCGTTAGCGCCGTTTCCGAAACTTGGTCCACGACGGGAGCAGGAGGGGAGGAAGTAGGCTTCTTCCGACTCCGTCGTTTTTTGGGCTGTTCCCCTTGGACCTCGAGCGACCCAGGACTGTCCCCCGCGGCCATTTGAACCGCTTGTTCCGCCAGGGGCAAAGGTTCTTCTGTCGATGTTTTCCGTTTTCGTGGCACGGTTCGTTACCTCTCGCTGGCCACCTCGGCACTCATGTGTGGCTCTGGCTCCTTGCAGGTGGAAAGTGAGCCACAGGCCAACAGATCATGCTTTTCAAGCTCGCGCTGTTTGCCAGACCACGTCGCTGAACACCCTCGGCATTCGAGGATAAGACTGTTTCACATTGGCCTACCCAAAGGCCGGCCGCTTAACCCAACCTGTACGGCCCTGACTCGCCCGCCCTCAACGTGAACGAGCCAACGAAAATTTCTTTTGCAGAAATGCGCGCGTTTGGCAACAGCCAAAGCACCGTTTCCTTGAAGATGTGCTTGCACTAAGGCTTGGCTTCAATCTAGTGGCAGGCTGCGGGGAAGGCTGTAGCTCTCACGCAACATGCACGGGCGGAGGAGGAAACAGTAGCGACGATGAGGCTAGCGTTGGAACCAAAGCACGAACGGCTTCGGCAAGAACTGCGCGATTACTATGCGCGATTACTCACTCCGGAGATTAAGGAAGAGATCCGTCGCAGCGAAGGTGTCGGCCCGGTAGTGCGCCGCATCGTTCGGCAAATGGGCGAGGATGGCTGGCTCGGTATCGGCTGGCCGAAGGAGTACGGCGGCCGGGGGATGACGCCCATCGAGCAGTTCATTTTCTTCGACGAGTCCATGCGGGCTGGCGCGCCGGTGCCGATGCTCACCATCAACTCCGTGGCGCCAACGATCATGCAGTACGGCACGGAAGAGCAAAAGCAATACTATTTGCCACGAATTCTTCGGGGAGAGATATTCTTTGCCATTGGGTATACCGAACCCAATGCGGGAACCGACTTAGCCTCCCTCCAGTGTCGCGCGGTTCGCGACGGAGACGAGTGGGTCATCAATGGTCAAAAAATTTTCACGAGCCTGGCCACCGATGCAGACTATATTTGGTTGGCCGTGCGTACGGACCCGTGGCCCGATCCCAACGACCCGTCGAAGTCGAAACACAAGGGCATTTCCATCATCATCGTGCCGACAAATGTTCCTGGCTTTCGCTGTGTTCCGATTAAAAACATGGGCGATTTGAACACGAATTATACGTTTTACGACAATGTACGGGTTCCAGCTTCGAACTTAGTGGGCAAGGTCAACGGTGGTTGGAAACTCATCACGAACCAACTGAATTACGAGCGGGTGACCCTGTGTAGCTCCGGATTGATCGAAGGTGTGGTCGAAGACGTGCTGGAGTGGGCGAAAACGACGCGCCTTGCCACGGGGCAGCGGGTGATGGACCTTCCGTGGGTGCAACAAAGCTTCGCACGCATTCATGCGCGCTTGGATTTTCTTCGACTCATGAATTTCAAAGTTGCCTGGCTGGCCGAGCAAAACGAACCCCTCAATCCAGCGCACGCTTCGACGATCAAAGTGTTCGGTACTGAGTTTTACCTCGAGGCGTGTCGGTTGTTGCTCGAGATTTTGGGTACGGCCGGCACTTTCCGGCCTGGGTCTCCGGATGCTGCGCTCAACGGACGCGTCGGTCAACTGCTGCGCGCCATCCACATTCTCACTTTTGGTGGTGGAACGAACGAGATGCAACGAGATTTAATTTGCCTTTTTGGGCTCGGGATGCCGGTCCAGCCCCGATTCTAATGCGGAGGGGAGGCGGAGGAGTTCTATGGATTTTTCGCTGACCGAAGAGCAGCAGGCCATGGCCAACTTGGCCGACGAGATTTTGCGTGATCGGTGCACGCTCGAGCGCTTGAAGGTTATAGAGCAGAGCGAGGACGGTTTTGATCCTGAGCTTTGGGCGGCTTTGGCAAAAGCAGGATTGTTGGGAGCAGCAGTGCCCGAGTCGTTGGGTGGCAGCGGAGGAGGTTTCATCGAGGTGTGCTTGCTCCTGCAGCAACAGGGAAAGCACGTAGCATTGCTTCCGCTACTGCCAACGCTCGTCAGTGCCATGCTGCTGGCCCGGTTCGGGCCAAAGGAGCAACAGCAACGGTACCTACCCGCCTTGTGTGCAGGCGAAACAATTCTGACCGCTGCGCTCTCGGAACTAGGCGCCGATGAGCGGGCGCCGACGACGATTGCCAGCCCGGATGGCACGGGCTGGCGCTTGAACGGGGTAAAGACTGCTGTCCCCTGGGCTCATCGTGCCCGCGCGATCGTCGTGCCGGGGCGAACCGTAGACGGCGTGCCGCTGGTCTTTATCGTGCCTAGCGATTCCCGGGGGCTGCGCTTCGAGGCACAACGGGCGACGAACTGGGAACCCCATTTTCGACTGACTCTCGACAATGTGGCTGTTCCCTCCGAGTGCCTGGTTGGCTCGACCGAGAATGGCGGGGAGGTGCTTCACTGGCTCGTGGATCGATACACCGTCGGACTGTGTGCCATCGCCTCAGGGGCCTGCGAGCGGGCGCTGAGAATCACTGCGGAGTATGCTTCGAATCGGAAACAGTTCGATAAGCCGATCGCGATGTTCCAGGCCGTGGGACAACGAATGGCCGACTCGTACATCGATAACGAGGCGGTTCAACTCACGATGTGGCAGGCGGCTAGCCGCCTAGCAGAAGAGCTCCCTTCCGATAAGGAAGTGGCAACGGCCAAGTACTGGGCCGCGGAGGGTGGCAGCCGCATCGGCCATGCCAGCTTGCACATTCACGGTGGCATCAGCATTGACGTCGACTACCCCATCCACAGGTATTTTTTGTGGCTGAAGCAAATTGAGTTTACCTTGGGTGCGGCCACTCCCCAACTTGTGCGTCTCGGTAGTTTGCTGGCGGGCGATGACGAATCCTTCCAACCAGACCGAAGCCTCCGCAACTAGTTTTGCTCCACGAGCAAAGCCGTTCTTGGCGCTCGTTTGTGTCGCCAGTGCCGTGGTTGCTGTCGCTGCAGCGTTGTGGAGTACACGTGCCATCGGCCCCACGGTGCATGACGGTCGGCACGGAGAAGAGTTGCAAATCTTGTGGCAGCTCGAGGCTGAGTGGGGTGGAGAAGTGATGAGCGATACTCGCGCACGGGCTGCAGCGGCGTTGCTGGAAGAGCGGCCGGATAGGGGGATCGACGAGGTGCTGCGCTTTTTGGACCAAGTGGGCTACATCGTCCGGAAGTATGGGGTTGACCAGGAGTTGGTCTGGTACCGCTTTTACTGGCAGGTCGCGTGTTATTGGAAGGCTGCAAGTTCCCTCCGGCAGCCGCCGGAAAAAATGACGCGCGAGCGCTACGCGCACCTTAGGTGGCTGGTGTCGGTGTTGGAGTCGGTCGAACAGCGGCGGATGGGTAGAGCCGTAGCTGCGGAACCGACTCCGGAGCAGGTGCGGGACTTTCTCTTGGCAGAGGCACGCGGCGGAAGCTGCGGGGAAGAAGAAGAATCGACAGACGGGTTAACCCAGATGACACCGTTGTGAGGCGCTGCCCCACCCCTACCGGCAGGGTACAACGTGGCAACGTTGCCTAAAAGGGTTGGGGCGTTGCAAAAGGGTGCTGTGGCCCGTAAGGGCCACCGTGTCATTGGCGAAGCGGCGTGGCGCCGGTGCGGTGCCACAAAGAGCCGGTTCCTGCAACAGGATAGAGAAATGGAGCCCTCGCGAGAGAAGAGGCAAAGATCCCCAGGGGAGGTCATCGTTTGTCCCAACTGTGGCG
>BEIG01000092.1 GCA_002898795.1 bacterium HR30
GCAAGCTGCCGCGCCGAGCGGAATTGCCGAGAGCGCGACAGCACCCAATCCCCCGCAAAAAATTGTGTCGAGCCGCCGTTGCATCGAACGAGTCAACATGGCGCGGGAGACCGTACATCAAGTAAACCAAAACATACAGGACCGGCCATACGCCGACCACAAAGTACCAAAACAAACGCACCGCACGGAAGCCATCCAGGCTGACTTTCCCTGAATCCAGTTGCAGCGCTGTCCAAATAAGCGCAAGCACAGCCGCAATTGCGTGGGCCGCGTGGGTACCAACGATCAGGTAAAAAAACGAACCGTAAGGGCCGGAACGCATGGTCAGCCCATAAGCAAGTAGTCGAGCCCACTCGACCCCTTGAACGGCCACGAACACGCCACCCAACACAGCCGCCATGATGCTACGCCTCCGGACACTCGTCAGCTCCTGCCGTGCGTGGATAGCGCGCGCTGCTGTCCACAAGAGCACACCACTGGCAAGGAGGATCATCGTGTTGACCGCGGTCACTTCCACGGGCAGCCGTGGTTGCCCAGGAGGGGGCCACGCTCCGATCCAGCGAGCTTTTACCACCAAGAAGGCGCTAACCAAGCCAGCAAAAAACATCACCTCGCTGGCAAGGAACAGCGCCATCCCAAGGACCGCACTGGGAACTCCGAGGCTGCCGTGCCCTCTTTGCGTGGGAGCGACCACGGTCGACACCGAGAAGACTCCCATTAATGGTGCCCGACCGCAGGTTGAGCGGGGCGAACATGCCGCCAGTTTTGCCCTCCCTGCGCCAGGACGTCCGGCGCCACTCCAGCAAAAAGAAGCCCCATAAATGCCACCATCGTAAACAACAGGTACCAAATGTAGCGCCGCTCGATGTTCAAGTGCATAAAGTACGCTGCAACCATCGTGGCTTTGACCGCGGCCACACCAAAGGCCGTGACTAACGTAAGCCATGGGTGCCCGAACAACGGACCAACCACGCTAATCGCGAACAAGACAAGCAACGCGAGATAGACTTTGACGTAATTCGGGTGGCTCGTCGCCTCGGTTCCCTGGCCGCTCATGCCGCTCACCTCGCAATGTAAAACAACGGGAACAAGAAAATCCACACCGCGTCTACGAAGTGCCAGTAAATGCCAATCAACTCGACGCGGTGGAGGTTTTTTCCCCGCGCTGCATCCTGTGCCACCAGAGCCAAAATCACCATGCCCACGAGCACGTGTAACCCGTGAAGCCCCGTGGCGGCGTAGTAAAAAGTCCAGAACAAGTCCCGGTAGATGGTGAAGCCGTGGGCAATTTCGCCACTCCACTCGAGAGCCTTCACCCCGAGAAAAACCAGGCCACCGAGAACCGTCAGCCGCAGGAACCGAGCTGCTTTCGGGCCATCGCCCTGCTCTGCGGCTTGGTGTCCCAAAACGGCGAACAGGCTCGAGGTTAGCAGCACAAAGGTGTTGAAACCGCCCGCCCAAATGTTGGTGTGGCTAGCCTCATCAGCCCAGTGTGGGTGGTGCAGGCGAAACATGATGTAGCTTGCAAGTAACCCGCCAAAGATCACAATTTCCGACGCTAACACCCACCACAAGGCAAGGCGCCCAGTGGGGATGCCCGTTGCGCTACGGCGGGTAGCCAATGGCACTTGGAACTCACTAGCGTGGGTCACGGAAGTTTCCCCCTTTCCAGCGGTTACTGCGGTACGTGTTGTGGCCAGTAATCCAGCGGGCGACCCGGCACGCTGTATTCGTAGGGCCCACGGTACACAATGGGCATTTCCGCGAAGTTGCCGTGCGGTGGTGGCGAGGGTGCTGCCCACTCCAGCGTGTTGGCCTTCCACGGATTCTCTTCTGCCTTTTCCCCGGCAAACAGGCTGCGGATGAAGTTGTACAGAAATACGAATTGAAAGAGCAGCATGACCACTAGCGCCACCGTCGCGAGGACGCGCAAGTTTTGCAGTCCCGGAGTGAACAGTTGCGAAAAGTGCTCGTAGCTGTAAATGCGCCGGTGCTCCCCTGCCGCACCCAGAACGAACAGGGGTAGGAAGACGAAGTTGAACGGTACGATGGTGCCCCAAAAATGAATCTTTCCCAAGGTCTCGTTCATGTGGCGGCCAAACATCTTCGGAAACCAGTATGTCAGCGCGGCAAAACCGGCGATCACAGCAATGGGAAAGAACGTGTAGTGGAAGTGAGCCACCACGAAGTAGGAGTCGTGCAAGTAAATATCGGTCGCGTTAGCGCCGAGGAAAATCCCGGTGACCCCGCCGATGAGGAACTCCGCAATGAAGGCCAACGCCCAGAGCATGGGCGTGCGAAATTCAATCGACCCACCGTATAGCGTGGCAATAAAGGCAAAAGTCATCTCCGCAATGGGAATAGAGATGATCAGCGTCGTGATGGTAAACAGGTGGGCCATCCGCGGGTCGATGCCAGCTACGAACTGGTGATGGGCCCAAACGAAAAAGCTGATAATGCCAGTAGCGAACGCGGTGTAGAGAATGGTTTTGTACGCGAACAACTTTTTCCGCGAGAACACCGTAATCACTTCGGCCACGATGCCTAAGGCAGGAAGCAACACGACATAAACCTCAGGGTGGCCGAAGAACCAGAACAGGTGCTGCCACAAAATCGGATCGCCACCACCTTTAGGGTCGTAAAAGTGGGTACCAAAGAGCTGATCGAACAGGAGCATAATCGCTCCTGCCACGAGTGGTCCGACCGAAGCCATGAAAACAATGCTGGCAATGACGACCATCCAGACGAAGATCGGAATTTGCATCGGACCCATTCCCGGTGCGCGCGCGTTCATGACCGTGGTGACGAAATTGATGCCACCCAGTAAAAAGGCGACGAATTCCAGTGCGACAGCGATAAGCCACAATGGGGCACCCCAAGGGGTGTGGTTGTACTGTGCGCTGGCAGACAGCGGCGGATACGCCGTCCACGCTCCCCCGAAGCCGCCCCCGGGAACAAACAAGGAAGCCAAGATCAACACCGTACTCAAGAAGAAGATCTGATAAGAAAGTCGGTTCAGGCGGGGGAAGACCATGTCGTCACAGCCGATCATGAGCGGAATGAAGTAATTTCCAAGTCCCGCAATCAGGATCGGCATGGCCACCCAGAAGATCATGATCGCGCCATGGTTGGTCACCAGTGCGTTGTACTGAAGGGGTGTCACTACACCGTACAAGGGTACGGACTCGCCCGGAAACGCCAGCTGCATACGAAAAACATAGGCGAGAAAGGCACCGACTAAGCCCATGAACATGCCGGTGAACAGGTACTGCAGACCAATGATCTTGTGATCCGTGGAAAAGACGTACCGACTCCAAAAACTTTGCGCGTGCCCTTCAGCCATCTCCCTCAGCCTCCTTGCGCGCTCCGGCTTGCGTACCATGCGGCATGTTCGGCCGGAGTTTCGATCGTGAGCCGCGCCGGCATCAGCGCATGGCCAATGCCGCAAATCTCCGCGCACTGAATGTCGTACGTACCAAGCCGCGTGGGACGAAACCAACCAGTGACGATGCGCCCAGGCACCGCATCTTGCTTCAGGCGAAAGGCCGGCACGGAAAAGCTATGAACCACGTCGCGGGAAGTGAGCTCGAAATGGTACGTGGTGTCGATTTTTAGCCGCAAGTCGTTCACCGTGCGTACATCATCCTCGGTATCCAACTTCCCGTCCGGCCCCGGATGAACGAACACCCAAGCCCATTGTTGGGCCACAATGCGGATGCGCTCGTCAGCCGGTGGCAAATCCTGCTTCACTGCTTTCCAAGTCAGAAGAGCGCCGACAATCAGCACCACATCGCAAACAATCACCAACGCGTGAGGACGGCTGATCCAACGCTTTTCCTCCTTGCGCTCGCCAGAGATGTAACTTGCAGCCACGCCAGGGCGCCGACGAAAGCGGAAGATGAACGTAAACAGTGCGGCCTGGGCCACAACGAACCAAAAGCCAACCGTCACCAGGATCAACGCAAACAACCAATCGATGTCCCGCGCACTCGTGGACGCCTGGGGTACCAGCCACGATAGCATGATTGGTCCCTCCCTCAGCGCACCAGCAGCCACGCTACCGCGGCAAACACGAGACAACCCACCAGCGTGGCCATGAACCATTTACGCGCTACGTCATCCCACTGCATCGCATCGGCCATCTCTCACCTCACGGCTGAAGCGTGGTGATATACGCCACCACATCAGCAATGGCGTTATCGTCCGGAAGCACGTTGACCATAGCTCGCATCTGTGCGCCCGTGGCGTCGCCCGGCCCCGCGCCACGCTGCCCCGAGCGGAACTTCTTGAGCTGGTCGATAAGATACCAGTCGGCCTGCCCAACGAGCTTCGGCGCTTTTAACGCCTCGTTGCCCTTTCCGTCCGCTCCGTGGCAAGCCGCACAAGTAGCGTATAGAGTTTGCCCTCGCGACGCATTACCTGTGTTCTGCGAGCGCTGTGCTGGTAAAGGCCGAAGCGAAGCCACATATGTCGCGACGGCCTGTAAGTCGCCATCCCGATAGACTGCCTGGGCCATGGGCCGCATTTGGAGACCGGTGGTGTCGTCGGGATGGTAACCACGTTCCCCAGCAAGAAACTTGCGTAACTGCGTTTCGACATACCACTGGGGTAAGCCGCCAATTGCCGGGGCAAACCGCTGGCGATCACCCTGCCCGTGCTCGCCATGACAACTGCTGCACAACACGTAAAGCTCGCGCCCCCGCGCAAGTGGGTCGGCAAACGCTGGAAACTTTACGCAGACAACAAACGCAGCGAGCAATACCCACCGCAGAGCTGCCACCACGCCCATCCACCCCTGGGAGCGAAGGCGTTTTCGCCGTTCAAGCCACACTTCCACCATACCGCAGAGCAACGCGAAGCAACCGCTGTGCCCCTCTCTGACAAAACGCCCGCTAGATCAAGGTCGCCTAAACCTTCTTAATTGCAGGGTTGGGCAACCAACGATTTCCTAGAGATGCAAAGCACCCGAGTTGCATCGCGGGGTGTGGAGGTCAGCGAATCGGCTCGGCAAGCCACTAGACAGACCCAGCGTGGGGGCGGATGGAACTCGCTGTCAGATACCCCCAATCTCGTCCGGGTCGATGACTTTCGCCTGCTCGCTGCTGCTGACCTCTCCCAGCCGCCCCCGAATGAGCTGAAGCACACTCACGTACACCTGTTCGCCCTGCTCGTCGCGTACGACAAAGAACGGAGCACGTTCGACTCCGAGCCTGGCAGCGAGTTGCATTCCAGGGCTTGTTGGATCACGCTCATCGGCCCAGAGTACCTCGTCGATCCGCGACCAAAGCCCTTTCTGCTCCAATAATTCCGTGACCTCACGGCATTTGCGGCACTCGGAGCCGTCGGCCAGTCGTTTTTTGACCATGGTGATGTGCATGGGACCAACCCTAGTCCATCCGGGTAACAGCGGCAATCGACGTATCCAGGCACCGTAGGTAGCGCGGGCACACGGCAGTGCGCCCCCACGCGGCCAAGCCGAGGAGATCCACCGGCCCCCTGGTGGGAGCGCGGACGTCCCCGTCCGCATGGTGCCCGAACACCTGGGTCACACTCGCCCGCCGGCTGCGACCCTCACCCCTATCCCCTCTCCCAACGGGAGAGGGAGACTCTCACGTCGCTCACCCTCTCTCTACCGTCTCTACCGTTTCGCCCACTGCGCTTCTCCTGCGGGCCTTCGGCCCGCACGCGGCAGCACGGCTGCCGCACTCCAAGGGCGGCGTGACCCCACCGGGTAGCGCGGTGAGGCTCCGGTTGCATTGGAGACGTGGGGCGCGGCGGACACAAGGGCGCACTGCCGTGCGCGCCCTACATGGCGACGACCCTCACCCAGCCCTTCGGGCCACACTCCCCCACAGGGAGAAAGTGCCGCTGCAGCGGCCTGGGCAGGTGCGTGGTGTTGCCGTGGGGAGCGTGGAACATTCTCGTCAGCCCGTTCCGGCCAGCTCCTCCGCCTCCGCGATGAGGCGTTCCAACGGCTGCATGCCCAAGCGCCAGAAGTCCGGCGTACGAATGTCGATCCCCAGTGGTTGGAGCAAGACTTCTGGTCGATCGGACCCACCGGCTTCGAGTAGAGCCAGATACCGTGGCACGAAGTCGGGGCCTTGTTGGGCATACAACTCGAAAAGGGCCAGCACGAGGAGTTCGCCAAAGGCGTACGCGTAGCAATAAAACGGTGAGTGTACGAAGTGAGGGATGTACGACCACCACCAGCGGTAAGACTCGGTCAGGGTTACGGTATCCCCGTACAGTTTTGCATTTTCCTCGTGCCAGATTTGGCCGATCGTGTCGACCGAAAGTTCCCCCTGCTGACGTCGGGCTTCGTGAAGGCGTTGTTCGAAGCGAGTGAGCGCCACTTGCCGAAACACCGTGGCGATGATGTCCTCAATTTTCTGGCAAAGCAGGCTCAGCCGCTGCCCAGAACTGTTGAGTTTGGATCGGAGCGACTGGAACACCAGCATTTCACCGAACACGCTGGCTGTTTCGGCCATGGTGAGCGGCGTATCCATCTGCAGATAGCCCTGGCAGCGCGCCAGGTACTGGTGCACGCCGTGGCCGAGCTCATGCGCGGTCGTCATGACATCGTGCAGTTGGCCGGTGTAGTTCAAAAGCACATACGGGTGCACACTCGGTACGGTGCTCGCGCTAAAAGCTCCGCCCCGTTTGCCGTGCCGAGGCTCGGCATCGATCCAGCGATGTTGAAAGAACAGCAGCGCGATTTCTGCCATCCGCGGTGAAAATGCGCCAAAGGCGTCCAGCACGATGTGTTGGCATTGCTGCCATGACACGCGGGGTAGTGGTACGCCCACTGGCGCGTAACGATCGTAGTCGAGGAGCTCTTCTACTGCGAGAAGCTTGCGCTTCAGCCGGTAGTAGCGTTGCGCAAGCCCGTAATGCTCCTCGCACGTCGCCAACAAAGCATCCACCGTTGCCTTTTCCACTTCGTTTGCCAGGTGGCGAGCCTCCATGGGATCAGCGTAGCGGCGCAAGCGATCGTCAACGGCGTGGTCTTGGGCAAGGACGTTGAAGATAAAGGAGAGCAGTACCTGATTGGCCTGTAAGCCTTCCGTCAGCGCAACGGCTGCGGCGCGACGCAGAGAGCGGTCGGGCTCGTGAAGTAGCGCCAGGACCTGGCTTTCGTTCAGTTGTCGAACCTCGCCATTGTGATGAACCGTGAACTGGAGCCGAGACAGCACTTCATCGAACAAGCGCGCAAATGCTCGCGCACCCGTGTTGGCTTTTTCTTCTAAGATGCGCTCCTCGGGCTCGCTGAGTACGTGAGGCCGGTATCGACGTAAACTTTCCAGGAAATGACGGTATCGGGCCACAGCAGGATCGGAAAGGCGCGCACGAACCACCTCGTCCGGCTGAGCCAGCCACTCGAGCTCGAAAAACAGCAAGGTTTGTCGCACTGCCGAGGCTTGTTCCTGTGTCCGCGCTAACAGAGCACCATGCTGCGGCACATCGACCTGGGCAGCGTGCAAAAGGTCTGCATACGAGGTCCAACGTCCCACCAACTCAAGGATCTGTTCCATCTCGGCAACTGCTGCAGCCAATTGTTCACCGGCCAGTGTACCCACACGACTCTGGTACTGGGCACGAAACTGATTGGCGCGGCTCACTGCCTGAGCAATGTCGAGTTCAATCTGCGGGTCGTCGGGGCACGCGTAAAGGTCGTGCAAGTCCCATCGGATCCCCTTTGCAAATTCCTGGTCACGGATCGCGTCGAGCATGACTCCTGCCGATATCCTTCCGCAGCACAAGGAACAAGTTTCGACGAGGAAGACCGACCAGCGCAGGCAAGGTTCCAGCGCAAACAACAGGCTTGGCTTTACCTCCCGAGCAAGCTACTGCGAGCTAGCGCTGCACAGCCAAGACAGGAGCTATGGCGAACCTCAAATCAAAGCATGTCGTTTGGCACTCGGGGATGGTCACGAAAGAAGACCGCGAGGCCATCGTTGGTCACAAAGCGTGCACGATTTGGCTCACGGGGTTACCCGCCTCGGGTAAATCCACCATTGCGGTTGCGTTGGAGAAAGCACTTTGGGACCGCGGCGTGCACGCCTTCGTGCTCGATGGCGACAACATTCGCCACGGCTTGAACCGTGATCTCGGCTTTTCTCCCAAGGATCGGGAAGAAAACATCCGCCGTATCGGTGAAGTGGCCAAGCTTTTCACGATGGCCGGTGTCATCAACATCACTGCCTTCATTTCGCCTTACCGGGCTGACCGCGACCGTGTCCGAGCACTGATGCAACCGGGGGAGTTCATCGAAGTGTACGTGTCTTGCCCTATTGAAGTTTGCGAACAGCGAGATCCAAAGGGCCACTACAAGAAAGCACGCGCCGGCGAGATTCCCGAGTTCACCGGCGTATCTGCACCTTACGAGCCACCAACGCACCCCGAAGTGGTACTCGAAACGCACCGAGAATCGGAAGAAGAGTGTGTCCGCAAGCTGCTGACCTACCTCGAGGACCACGGGTACATTCCTCGCAACGTGTCCACCCCAGAATGAACAGAGGTCTCTCGAATTCCTGCGCGTCGTGAGATGTCCACAGGGTGGACCCATTCCAGCACGGCCCCCAAGTGCGGTCGTCGTGCTGACTCCTACACCACACCAGGCCGACTGGCCGAGGCAGCACCAAGCCTTTACCGCTCGGCTACTCTCGGCCAGCCGTGGCCGGCACCAACACGTTGGGGGGTCCGCGTGGTTACCGACCAATCTTTAGCCCGTATCTCCGCCTCAACGCACGGTCTCCGTGGCGTCCCGTTCCTCAAAACACGCCTCTGTATGGTTGGACCTTAGCTTTGGCGTTGCACACACACTTCATGGTGCATGACCGACATAAACTCGCGCATGTGCTCCAACACCCGTGTGGGCCACTCCCCTCCTTCGATGAGGGTGGCCACCGCCATAAGCAGCGCGGAGCTCAACACTGGCTCGGTACGCTCATCAGCTAAAATGCACGAGGGTAACGTGGTGCGCACATCGAGCTCGAACAAGCCGTCCCGATCTGCCAATCGAAATCGCGCCATGGTATGCCTCCCTGGCGCACCACTCTAACAACTGCCGTGCCGAGCCTCCCCTAATGCAACAAAACACCGGAGCGAAACGCACGAACCAGCCTATGCACTCACCCTGACAACAAGAACGACTCCGAGCGAGTATGGGGGACTTCTACGATCGAGCCGGCGGGTTTGATAAATGGCCGGCAGTGGGCGAGCCAGTCGTGCGGGGCGCGTTTCGGAGGATCAGTGATGTTTACAGGAATCATCGAAGAAGTGGGCCGAGTGCTGGAGAACACCGGGGGGCGACTCAAGGTCGGCGCCCAGCAGGTGTTAAGCGACGTGAAGCTGGGAGATTCCATTGCCGTCAACGGCGTGGATCTCACCGTGGCCGCGTTCGAGCGCGATTGGTTCGCTGCCGATGTGATGCCGGAAACGTTACGTCGATCGAACTTAGGTGAGCTACAGCCGGGAGATCCGGTGAATTTAGAGCGGTCGTTGCGACCGACCGACCGACTGAGCGGCCACATTGTTCGGGGAGTGGTGGAAGGGGTTGCCCGCATCGAATCGCTGGTGCCAGAAGGCGCGGCGGTAATCGTACGTTTCCGCACACCGCGGGAGCTGTTGCGGTACATGGTGGTAAAAGGACCCGTTGCCGTCGACGGGGCAAGCCTGACCATTATCGACAAGAGCGAGGACACCTTTGCCGTGTCGCTGGTTCAATACACACAAGCCCACACGAATTTGTTGCTGAAGGGAGTGGGGGCGACCGTGAACATCGAGACCGACATCATTGCCCGTTACGTAGAAACACTGCTCCAACCGACGCGAACCTAACTCTGGCCACCAAACATGGTGGTTTTGAACAGGCACGCCCTTCACCGCCTGGCTATTTCATGCGCCCGCTTTCCAGTCGGCACACGATCCCCAAAAACGGCGAGGCAAGAACCTTACACGGCACAAGTTCCCACCGCTGTTCCCTTGGAGTTCGCAGCCCGTGCTGGTCGGAGCTTGAACGGGCGTGTTTACGGTAAGGGCAGGATTGCCCACTGAGGTGGGACCGGCTCCCAATTTACGACCGCACGTTGCCAGCGTGCAGGCCACACTCTTTTTGGGTTTCCTCTTCCCACCACCAACGACCTGCGCGCTCGTGCTCGCCGGGGTTTGTTGGCCGTGTGCACGGCTCGCACCCAATCGATATGAAGCCGCGGTTGTGAAGTTCGTTGTACGGCACGCGGTACTCGTTGATGTAGCTCCACACTTGTTTGGAGGTCCAGTTTGCAAGCGGGTTAAATTTGACCAGCGGCCGTTCGGGTGAGCCAAAAGTAGGGTCGATCTGGACTACGGGCACCTCGGCGCGCGTGCCGGGGCTTTGGTCGCGGCGCTGTCCCGTGATCCAAGCCTTAAGCGGCTTCAAGGCGCGTACCAGCGGCTCTACCTTACGGATTCCGCAGCACTCCTTGTGGCCATCGCGGTAAAAGGAGAACAAACCTTTCTCCCGCACAAGTTTTTCCACTGCTTCCGGCTGGGGAAAGTACACCTCGATGGGGATCCCATAGTGCTCCCTGACTTTTTCTAAAAAGCGATAGGTCTCTGGGTGCAAGCGGCCGGTATCGAGAGAGAACACTTTAAAATCTCCACCAATTTTGCTCGCCATATCCACCAGCACGACATCTTCAGCCCCGCTGAAGGAGATGGCAATTTGTCCGGGATATTCTTGCAATGCCAATTTGAGGATCTCGCGCGGATCCTTATCGGCATATTCTCTCGCGACTGCAGCGATTTTTTGAAGGTCCAGTGCCATTACGTGCCTCTTCGCCAGAACTCGCAAGCAATGCCCAAAGCAGCTCGCGGTGAGCTTGAAATACCGATGCTCCACGGGCCGTGCAAGGGCAACCGGCTGCACAGCCTCGCTTCGAAAGCCCGGCGGAGAGCTTGGTTTCAGTTTGCGCGCGCGCGCAAGGTCAAATGATGTACGCTGGCTGGATCGGGCTGACTCAACTGAAAGGCGATGGCGCGAGCCACATCGCTTGTCGCGAGCATACCGCTGGTGCGACGTAACAGCCCGCGACGCTCCCACGTGGAGATGGCATCTCGAGCTACTATGGGATCGAACCTCGACGCAAAGTCAGTACCGGCGACGTTGTGGACTTCGATCGTCATCACCCGAACGCCTTCCTCTGCCACTTCGGCCCGAAGCCCCTGGGACAATGCGTGCACCGCGGCTTTGGTCGCCGCATACACCGCGAGGTACGGCCACGCTTCGTAGGCTGCCGCCGAGGTCACGTTCACGATGTCTCCACGCCGCTGTGGCAACATGTACCGGAGCGCGGCGCGGCAGGCCACGAGGACCCCAAGAACATTCGTTTCTAACATCATCCGCCATTCGTCGGTGCGTCCGGCCGCAATGGTACCAACGGTGCCCACGGCAGCATTGTTCACCAAGATATCGAGTTTTCCGAAACGCTCTACGGCCGTCTCAACGAGCCGCTCAACTGCGGATTCGTCGCGCATGTCCGTACGAACCCACGCTGCTCTACCCCCACCAGCTTCAATGCGCTCGCACACTTGCTGCAACGCTTCAGCTCGACGCGCCCCGAGCACCACGGAGGTGCCGCGAGCGGCCAGCTCCTCGGCGACGGCAGCGCCGATCCCGCTGGAAGCTCCCGTGACCACAGCAACCTTCTCTTCTAGGGCCGACATGTCCTCCCGTTACCCGTTGGCCACGGTGCTGGTCAAGCAACGCCCCGCGGCACAGCGGCTATCCGGTGGGCCGGCGCAGACCTCCAAGTCACCAGAAAATCGCTTGACCTCTGCTATGCGAGCGGCTTACAAGTTGGCCAATTTTTGTCGAACTCATTTCTCCATGCCACGAGGTGGACACGTTCGTGCGTTGGTGGAATAGGTGGACTGTTCGGAATCGGGGAGAGAAGGGAACAGGATGAAATCGCGGGGAGTCTTGCTGATTGCTCTGGTCGGAGGGGTCGTGTGGAACGGCTGTGCCACACAGCGCAGTTTCAACAAACCTTGGGGCAAGGGAACCTGGATCCCGGCAGCCATCTGCAGCGTTGCCGGTGCGGGTGCCGGCGTCGGTATTCAAGAAGCGCGGCGGGGCACCTCAACAGCAGTCGTCCGTGATGCCGAAGGCAACGTCATCTCGTTCAAACGTGTCAAGGATGATGCAGAGTACTGGAAAGGGGCTCTGATCGGAGCCGTGGTCGGCGCAACGGTGTGCGGCTTGGTGGGTCACTACTTCCTCGATGAAGAAATCGTGCCCCCGCCGCCTCCGCCGCCACCACCACCCACGCCTTCGCCAGAGGAACTACCGCCGCCGTGGGCGCGGAGACTGGTTTTGCGGGGCGTGAACTTCGACTTCAACAAGAGCGACATTCGTCCTGACTCGAGGCCTGTGCTCGACGAGGCTGCAGAGATTCTGCAAGCGAACCCAGAAGTGCGCATTTCGATCGAGGGTCACACGGATGCCATCGGGTCGGATGCATATAACGAGAAGCTTTCCGTGCGACGTGCCGAGGCCGTGTTCCGTTATCTGGTCAACCGTGGCGTGGCTCCCGAACGCATGGAGGTCGTTGGGTACGGCGAGAGTCGGCCAGTTGCGGATAATCAGACGGAGCAAGGTCGAGCGCAAAACCGCCGCGTTGAACTGCACATCATCAGCCCGGTTAGCCCGCAGCCTGAACCTGCAGCTCCTTTGGAGAACCGAGAGAAGGAACAGCTTCCCCCGGAGCGACCCGAGCAAACGGCACCGACAGCGGCTCCCACGCCTCCTCCCGAGAGCGACAGCGGAGACGCAACTACGCCCTAAGGCTTGGTGCGGGCGCTCCCTCGACGATCTGTTCGATTAGGTCGGCGATGCGCCGGGCGGCTTGGCCATCGCCGTAAGGGTTGTTGCGCGCCGTCATGTTCCGGTACACGGAGGAGTTGTGCAGGAGTTCCTGCACCGAGCCAACGATCCGTTCTGGATCCGTGCCCACAAGCCGGGCCACACCGGCTTCGACTCCCTCCGGCCGTTCGGTTTTTTCCCGCATCACCAATACTGGTTTCGGCAACGATGGGGCCTCTTCCTGGATCCCCCCCGAATCGGTGAGGATGACATCGGCCCGGAGCATCAGTGCAACGAACGGCACGTATTCCAGCGGTTCGATCAGCACGATCCTCGGGTGGTTTCCGAGCCAGCGGAAGACTGGTTCTCGCACCCTCGGATTCAAGTGAACAGGGTACACGACCACAACCTCCGGCTCGCGCTCCACAATCTCACGCAAGGCACGGCAGATTCGCTCGAACCCAGGCCCAAAGCTTTCGCGCCGGTGACCGGTGACGAGCACCACTTTTTTTCCATTCGCGCGGGCGTCATGCAGAGTCGCAGGAAGAGCCGGATCGAGCTCGCCACGTTGGAGACGCCGCACCACTCCCAGCAAGGCGTCGATCCCCGTGTTTCCGGTGACGAAAACCCGCTCCGGCGCAACACCCTCGCGCAACAAGTTTTCTCTTGCCCATGGGGTAGGAGCAAAGTGCCAATCGGCGAGAACCGAAGTC
Organism: bacterium HR30; assembly: GCA_002898795.1. GTDB lineage: Bacteria > Desulfobacterota > Binatia > HRBIN30 > HRBIN30 > HRBIN30. Next base: position 13,558 of record BEIG01000092.1, read on the forward strand.
ATCCGGCGATTGATTTCCTCCGGAAACGGGTGTCGCTTATCGTACGTACGTAGTCCTGCTTCTACGTGAGCCACTTCTACCTGCGCGTAAAAGGACGCAAGGGATGCCACAAAGGTCGTCGTCGTATCCCCTTGCACGACCACGAGCCGTGGCCTTTCGGCTTGCATCACTGGTCGTAAAGCTAAGGTCGCTGCTGCGGTAAGGTCATAAAGGTCCTGATCGGGTTTCATGAGGCCCAAATCGATGTCGGGCGTGATGTGAAAAACGGAAAGGACTTGATCCAGCATCGTCCGATGTTGGGCCGTAACGCAAACCCGCACCACGGCGCGCCCACGCAACGCCTCAATCACAGGCGCGAGCTTGATCGCCTCGGGTCGCGTGCCAAAGATGAAAAGTACCTTGCGATTTACTTCCGCCGGATTCGCCGCCATCGTCACTGCTCCTGTGTAGCCGCTACGGGCGGCAAGTAACGACGCAGTGCCACGCATTGCTCGGGTTTCGTTGCCGCAAGGTTCAGCCGCTCCATGGGATCTGCGGCGATATCATATAGCTCCTCGCGCGGCTCTTCCGCCGGTACCTGGGCTGGCTCCGGCAAAGGCAAGCGGGCGTCAACCAGCGGACTTCTTTCTCGAACAAGGTACTTCCACCGGCCCTTGCGAACACCGCGCATCTGTACGCCTACGCGCAAGGAGCGCCCTTCGGCCGTGCGGACCTCCTTGCTCGCTGCGGTGGTTGCCGTCCAGTAATTTTCCAGCGGAATAACACGCTCTGGGTCCAAGCCCTCCGGCGACTCACGCAAAAGCTTGGCGAAACCGGTGAACGGCCACGGCACCTTTACCGGCAAACGCAAGAGCTCAGCCACAGTCGGGGCAAGATCCAGTAGAGACACGGGAGTGTCGATGTGTCGGGGACCCAGAGCAGACCGGAGATATCGAGGGGGCACCACGATCAAAGGGACGCGCACGGAAGGTTCGTACAAGCTCGCACCAACACCGTGCTCCCCATGTTCGAACAAGGCAAAGCCCGCGTCGCCGTAAACGAAGAGCCAAAGATTCTCGTCCACCCCTAATCGAGCGATCCCGTCCAGCAGCCGTTCGAGCTCGCGATCGAGTTCGCGCACTCGCTCGGCGTAGCGATCGGGGGAAAGCAGCACGGGTCCTTCCAGGGAGCCGAGCGGACTAGCTCCAAAGTACTGCACCCAAAGAAAAAACCGGCGGTGCCGGTGGTGCGCCAAGAAGCCCAAGGCGGAGTCGGTTGTCCGCTCGTCGGGTTTTCGTGCGTTGGCGGTGAGCTTCGACAGTCTAGCGCTCTGAGCCCAGGCCCAATCGTGAAAGACCAATGGTGGAACGGGCAAGGGGTCGCGTGCAAAGTCAATCATCGCTTCGAAAAACCGCCCGTCGAACGTAGAAAAACCTCG
>BEIG01000093.1 GCA_002898795.1 bacterium HR30
CGGTTCGGCAACGTATCGATCACGCAGCTCGCCCCGCTGCCACTGTAGTAGTTGTTGTCGATGTACACCCCCGCCAAACCCGTCACCATCGCAATCGTGTTCGGTACCCCACGCGCCTCCTCCGGATCGTCGTCCGTGCAAAACCGCCCGTCCCGCCCATACAAAAACGGCGTCGGCGTCGGCAGCGGCGTCGGCGGCGCCCCAGGCGGTGGCGCACACGTCGGCAACGGCGTCGGTACCACCGCCCCACACTGGCCGCTGATCGTCCCAATGCGCTGCGTGCTCAAAAACAACCCGCTCCCAGGCCCACCTGACCCATACAGCGTGATCATCGGTGGCCCCGCACCCACGGGCGTGGCCCCAGGCAGCGGCCGCTGCCCACCACCATCCTGCACCCAGTCGATGTTTACCGGCTCGAACCCACCACAACCGATCGTGCCCGAGGCCGAGTTGCCCGGACCATGTATATACGCACACGGCGGCTTACCCAACGCTGCGCAGTTGTCCTGCAACGTGCAGTTCGTCGCCAACGTCACTCCGTCGGCCTCGAACAACGTCCCACCGCACGACTTCGCCGCTGCCGCCCGCACGCACGCGCAAGTTGCCGGCGCTGTCACCTGCACTGGCGCTAACTCCAAATCCTGTTCCTTCACCACCACTGGCAACAACCCATTGCGCTCCTTACCGATCGTAAACCTCTGGAACCCTTGAATCGGCAACCGTAAACCCGTAGTCGAAAAAACGTTCAAGTACACCGTCGCTTGCGTGCCCGGGCCCAATAGCCCTGTGACCACTTGCTCCGTGGTGCAGTTTGCCGCGCAGCCGTCCCCACCGAACGTGCGGCAACGCACGCATTGGCCGCCTGGGCAATCTGCATCGCTTGCACATGCCACCCCGAACCGGGTCCCGCTGACGCACATGCCGTTGCCAATGCAATCGCTCTCTGACGTGCACGCCGTGCCGGCATTGTCGCCACCAATGCAAATGCCACCGTCGTCGCATTCCTCTCCCGCGTCTACCACACCGTTGCCGCACACTGCGGGTGCCGGTGTGCTGGTAATCGTGGGGGTCAACGTGAGGGTTGGCGTTTCGGTGTGGGTAGCGGTTGGAATGGGCGTGTCAGTTGCGGTCGGTACCGGAGTCGCCGTGTCCGTCGGCGGTGGTGTGCGGGTCGGCGTTTCCGTCACTGGCAGTGGTGTGTTGGTCACGCTCGGGGTGGGAGACAAGGTAATCGTCCTCGTATGGCTGGGGGTACTGGTGTGGGTGGGAGTAAATGTTGCCGGCGGCGGTGGGCAACCGGTGTCGTAACGCAAGATGTTGTCGATTACTCGCAGCAGGTCGGCTACGGTAATTTGGTTGTCGTTGTCCGTGTCGCCAGCGCGACAGCCGCCAGGAACCGCTGGGCATCCGTCCGGGTTCCCGTCGCAGCGCAAGATAATGGCCACCATGCGGGTCAGCTCTGCGGCGCTTACCCGATTGTCGCCGTTGCAACTGCCAGGGCACACCTGCGCGTTTGCCGCAACTGCGCCCAAGCCGAAAAGCACTACGGCCGCCAACCCAGCGAACACCCCTTTGCGAACCGCGATCGACATGAACCCTCCGTGTGTTTTCTCCCTCCCGTAACCACGGGCACGAACGTTTCTCATCCTTGTGTCCCCTATTTGTCAACCACCTAGGCGCACTTCGCGTTGCAGGTCGAAAGGCCGGTCCACATAGGTAGTGTCGGCCACCTCCCCTCGTGCACGCACCACCGTACGACCGCGCGCGGCGGCCGGGGCGGCAAAAACGCAGGCTAACACCTTGCTCGCTCCGGGCATGGGATCGAGGGAACCCGCAACGACGGCCCGTACTCGACCCGGCTCCACCTCGCGCACATGCAACTGTTTCCCAGCCTGAGCGGCATCGCTCTCACACCGCTCGAAGCGCAACAGCTTGGGATCGTAAGCGAGTTCGCTCACGACGGTAACCACCGGACCGCCGCCCGCCACCGCTTGCAGATCGACGAGCACCTCCCGCTCCCCATCGCGGGGCCGCACTTCAGCACGCAGACCCACGTCGTTATTCCGCACCTCGACCTCGCGCCCGCTCGCGTTCCACCACCAGATCCCGCCGGCGACGATAGCCAATCCAAGCACAGCCAGAACGACCACTCCCTTGCGCGACATGGCTGCTCACTCCAAATCTACGCGCCCGCTGGCCCCTGCGCCCAGGTATTCCCCGAAACCGGCATCGGCAAACTCTGCACGTGATACGGAAAGCACGGCGTCGATCGAGGCACCTGTGGCCACGTCGAAGGTGCAGCTTGCGATGCGTCCGTTCGGTAGCGGTTCGAGATCGCCGGCCAGAACGATGCGCAAGACACCCGGCGCCACGGCCCTCGCCGAAATACTCTTGCCAGCACTGACCGCTTCGTCTTTCACGCACTCGACGAAAGTCAAGCTCGCATCGTAGAAGACTTCCAAGGGAGCCAACGTTACCACCGGTGTGCCGGCATTTTGCAGTTCCAAGCCGATGCTCACCCGACCACCTGGGTTGCCGATTGTGTCGCCGATCACGAGCGAGGGCAAGCCTGGTACGAGCGTAACCGAGCCGTCGGCGCCCGCCGCCTCGAAGTCGTTGAACGTGTCGTCCGCTACGTTCGCGCTCACGAAAGCGATAGTGGCCGTGCCCGAAGCCGTGCTCCGCGCTTCGAACGTGCATTCGACCACAGGTCCATCCGCCAGCACTGTGAGATCTCCCGCCAGCACGAGGCGGACTCGCCCGATGGCGGGCACGGCCGTCCTAACTTCCTTCGTGCTGCTCACACCAACCGCACGCTGACACCGCTGGAACAAAAGCTTCGTGTCGTCATACGTGAACTCCAGCGGGGCATTGGTCACCAAGTTCCTACCTTGCGAGGTGAGCGAGATAGGTACCGACACCAAGTTGCCGGGAGCTACGCTAACGCGTCCGATCGCGATTTGCGGGGGCGGCGGCCCTGTGACCGAAATCGTACCGCCGGTACCCACGGCAACAAACTCCTGTTCCCCGGCATCGGCTAGGATGGCCGAGACGAAGGAAATGGCCGTCGTGCCCGAAGCACCAGCAGCAATCCGGAAGCGGCACTCGACAATCGGGCCATTGGGGAACGGCACGAGGTCGCCAGCCCCAACGATGCGCAGGAGCCCAGCTTCCAGTGTCGCTGCGGAGACAATTTTCCCCGCGCTTACGCCGGCGGCACGCTCGCAACGCTCGAACGTGAGAACGGCAGGATCGAAACGCAAATCCAGGGGAGCGAGGGTCACGGTAGCGTTGCCGCGTTGATCCAGGGAAATCGGGACTACCGCCACGGTTCCAGCGGCGGCTTCCACGCTGCCAACGGTAATCTGCGGAGGTGTAACCACGGGGGTAAAGGTTGGCGTTGGCGTTGGGCTCGGCGAGGGAGAAAAGCTCGCGGTGTGCGTAGGGGACGTGGTGTGTGTAGGCGACGCCGTAGCTGTAGCCGTGGGCAGCGGCGTTTCCGTGTCCGTGGCAGTCGGGGTGGGCAGCGGAGTTTCCGTTTCGGTGGGAGTGGCCGTGGGCGGAAGTGTTTCCGTAGGCGTTGGTGTCGGGCCTTCTGGCGTGCGTGTTGCCGTACGGGTGAACGTAGCTGTGGGCGCAGCCGGCGTGGGAGTACGGGTTTGGGTGCGCGTGAGCGTGGGTGTGTTCGTCGGCAGCCTGGTGAAGGTCAGCGTCGGAGTTGCGCTCGGGCCCGTGGTTGGGGTGAAGGTCGGCGGGATCGTCGCCGTGGGGGTTGCGGGCGAGGCAACCAAGGTTGGCGTGGCAATTGGCGCAACCAGCGCGGCTTGCACGCGAGGATCGTTGCTCGCCTTGCCGGTGGCGTCGTTGGCGGCATCGGAGGCGGCATTACCCACCACCGTGCCCGGGGCAAAGTTCATCGCGCGTTGAATATTGAGGAGATCAGGGGTGCCGTATGCACACAAGTTCGGTCCGGCGGTAAGAAGCACCAGGCGCACCAAGGCTTCGGAAAGGGGGTCGATATCCACGGCGCTCACCGAGCTGGTCACGAAAGCCCGCAGTGGGCCGGCGACCACGAGGAAGCGGCAGGTATCCTCGGTTGTGTTCGGGGGCAGGGCCAACTCGTACTGCCCTTGTGCATTGGTTACCGTACGTCCGTACTCGAGCTCGGTGCCATCAGGGCGGCGCAACACGAGGCGCACGGTGTGCCCTGGACCCACCGGCACGAACGTTCCCGAAAGGGCGTACACGCTACCCACGACGGCATCGTGCAACCGTTGAAGAGAGCCGCTGCGGGCGAGGATACCGTTCGGCGCCCGCACCGTGCCGCGCACGAAGACACCTTGCGGCGGTGGCGGAGGCAAGGTGTACCCAACACTGGAATCGCCGCCACAACCGATCATGCTCGCTGTTGCCGCAGCCACCACGGCACTCAGCAGCAGGCTGGTTCCTCTGTCTCGCTTTCTTCGCACCATGCTCTCCCCTCGAACGGCACCCGACGATGCGCGGCCTAGGCTCGACAAAATCTCCTCCGTTTTCGGCGGGCGCACCGTCGTGGCCGCCACACCGTGGTGCCACTGGCTACCACCCTGACATACCATTGGTCAATTGGAAACCACCACATTGGCGCCGTTTTAAACATCAGGCGCACGCGTGTGACAACGGTGAAATGGCGCGGGCCTGCCGCAGGGGGCGCAAGGTGGTGCAGCGCAGAATAAGGCCCGCGCGTCGCCATACGCCCCTACCGCCGCGGATAAGGAGTGCGAAAGCCATGCTTTCGCGGGCATCGCGTCAGCGATGCCACAGACGACTGATTTCTGGCAGCGCGGACGTGCCCGTCGGCAAAACGCGCCAACGCAGGTGCCGTGCTTACCCGCCCGTGCTTTTCCTGCGGGCCTGCGGCCCGCACGCACCAGCATGGCTGCCGCACTCCAAAAGCGCGCGGGCAATTATGGAGTGCGAAAGCCGTGCTTTCGCGGGCATCGCGTCAGCGATGCCACAGACAAATGCGCCCTGGGAGCGCGGACGTCCCCGTCCGCAAAACGCCCCCGACGCACGTGTCGTGCTTACCCGCCCGTGCTTTCCCTGCGGGCCTGCGGCCCGCACGCACCAGCACGGCTGCCGCACTCCAAAAGCGCGCGGGCAATTATGGAGTGCGAAAGCCATGCTTTCGCGGGCATCGCGTCAGCGATGCCACAGGCGAATGGCCCCTGGGAACGCAGACGTGCGCGTCGGCAAAACGCGCCAACGCGCGTTCCGCGCGGGTACCCGCCCGTGTTTTTCCTGCGGGCCTGCGGCCCGCACGCGGCAGCATGGCTGCCGCCGTCCACACCGCGAGCTACGTTTCCCCTTGCTTCGAGGCACCACAAATTTACAATCGGCTCGCAGGAGTCCGAACTTGACCGATCCGTCCGGGCAAGATCGTGGTATTCAGATCGCTACCTGGCCACACGCGCCAGTGCATCTCTTCGTCCCCAACGCTTTCTACATCGTTACCGCTTCGACTGTTTACAAACAGCGCTTTTTCGACACCGTGGCCAAACTCACCCTCCTGCAAGACACGTTGTTCGAGGTCATGCTCGCCTACGAGTTCGAACTTCAAGCCTGGGCGCTGTTCCCCAACCATTACCATGTCGTCGTGCGTACTCCCGAAGACGGCGCTTCTCTGAGGCGGGTCATTCAGCGCCTACATTCCCAGAGCGCCCGGGCCGTGAACGAAATGGATGGAACCCCGGGTCGTAGGGTCTGGTTCCAATACTGGGACACGTGCCTGACGTACGAAAGAAGCTATTACGCCCGCCTGAACTACGTGCACAACAATGCGGTAAAGCACCGACTGGTTTTGGCCGCCGAGGACTACCCGTTCTGCTCCGCCGCTTGGTTCCGATCTCTTGCCGCGCCCGAGTTCCGTGACAAAGTCAACGCCGCGGCTTACGACCACATCAACGTACCCGACGTCGATTGCTGATTGTGGCGTGCGAGTGCCGCGCTTTCGCGGCTATCCCGAAGGGGATGCCGCCCCCCCAATACCCACGCACGCCAACGTCCCCTCCGCAAATGCCTCCGAGTTGTGGGTTTTCCTCGGCTTCCGTGAAGGTTCGCTGCGGGCCTGCGGCCCGCACGCGGCAGCATGGCTGCCGCACTCCAAAGAGGCGCCCATCGCGACAGGGATGCCCCAACCAAACGCCACGCACACCTGCGTCACCGTGGGGGAAATCCTTCGGGTACGTCAGTGCCGGCGGCAACACGGGCGCACTGCCGTGCGCCCCTACCACCGTGCGGCCCTACGGGGATGGTGGGGGCCGCAGGCCGGCGCGCGCCTCGCGGTCGGTTGGGCGATGGATCAGCGCAAACCACTTTTGGTCGAGGTGGGTAACCACCTTTCGATCCGGCCACACCCATGCGGGCAGCGCGCTACGGTCCGTTGGCCGGCCAAACCTCTTCTCCAGTGCGTTGCGCACGGCGGGGGCGGGATTGGCGCCGGTGTACACCAGCACCATCCACAGTTTTCCATCCCAAATGCGGTACTCGATATCCACCGGTTGGGGCAAATCGTCTTCGCGAACTCCTAAACGAAGCCAGCGCTGGATTCGCGCGTCGTCAAACGGTGCCGTGAGGGGTGGCGCCAGTTGGGCGTCGGCGTAAAGCTTACGCAGCTCCTCGACCGACATTCCCAGTCGCTCGCGCCCCCATCCAGCAGGTTCCGCCGGGGCGGCAGCCGGTCCGAGTTGCGACTCCGACCGGCTGCGCGCTGCCGGCTCTGCCACCGCTGCTCCCGCCACCAGGGCAACGACCACAACCCAAGACCACGTCACCAACACCGTGCTAGGCAACCAAATTCAAGGTCGTTTGTCCAGGGGCACGCCGGCAAGTAACTCCACGTAGTACCATTGCTGTGCGCCGACGAGAAACACTTGCGGATCGTCGTTCCTGCGGGCATAGCGTCCGGTGCCCACGGGATTGTTCTCGCCGAAGGCAATGCGCTGAAGCGTAGCGCCGTCGGCAGCTTCCAATCGAACGATGGCCACTGGCTCGGCAACGCCGAACTCCGGCCACCGGTTTGCCTGCGAAGCCACGACTGGCCACAGCGCGCACGAGCCCAGCGATTCCAAAAACGCTTGCACGAGATCGCTTGGCATCCGCTGCTCGCCGCGGTACCAGTGGTCCCCCTCGCGGCGCAGCACCACGTCTGCCCCACGCGCGGCGATACCGATGCGCCAAACCTGCTCGCTGTGCGGAGCACACGCGGCCGTTGTCGCCCTGCTTCCGTCGGACACTGTACGGGACTCCGAAGGCGCAAGCAGCCGATCGAGCGCGAGCAGCCCTGCGAAAATCGCCCACCACACTCCGGCGCGTAGCCACCATCGCGCCCGTTCGTTCCGTCTACGCAGCGAAAGTTTGTACGCCACACCGTACTCCTCAGCGGTGGCGGCGCCACCAGACGAGAAGGCCAATCGCTGCAAGCACCGCCGGCTCGCCGACCGCAAAGGCCCACAGCAAGCGCTCAGCTTGCGCTGCGCTCAAGAAAAACACCTGCACGCCGGTCACCATCGGGGCAATTCGCGGCCCAAGCCAGGTGTGCTCTTCTGCCAACCAGTTCGCTGCGTTCAAGAGAAAGTTCCGGTTGCCAACGTATTCAATGAAGCGATCCGTGGCGAAGTCGGCGTCGCCAACAACCACGAGGCGCCCGCGGGACGCTGTAACGCGAGCCACGGCCACAGGGTGCGGTGCCTTAGATCCCACGCCGGATTCTGTCGGGCCGCCCGTGCTCCCTTCCAACCGGGCCGACGGTGCCGCCGAAAGAAGAATCCACCCAGGGCTTGCCACTTCATCCGTAAGCCGAACCGTGGTGGCTTGCGACACCAACACTGGCTCGCTCAACGCTGCCGTAATCGGATGATCCGCCGCTAAGCCCGTGGCCAGGATGGTGTACGGATCACCAGCGACGAGCCGGGTGCGGTGATCGATCAGGGGCTCCGCGCCGACCTCGACGCCAGCCTCGAGCCGAAGCCAAGTGCACAACCGGGGAGCCTCTCTGCAAGTTGACGGTTCCGTTGCGACCAGCGCTGCACCGCCTGCGTTCAGCGTCGCTTGCAAAGTCTCCAGGTCGGAATCGGACGGAGCGAAGACAACATCGATGGAGCGCGAGCGAGCCGGATCCTCCGCCACCGGAGTATCCCCCTGCGTCGTGGGCGTAAGCTGCGGGACACCTGGATCGGCACCGCCTTCGCGGTGCATCCCCGCCCGTTCGAGGTTTGCCGTGTCGCTCGTGGGTGTCGTACCGAGCGCGGCAGTGGCCCACTCGACGGCGAAGCCTTCACTTTGCAGCGCGGCATACATCCGAGCGTAATCTTGGTCCGGTGGGGTACGGTTCGAGAACACACGAAGCCGTGGGGTGGTGGAGCGCACCGCTGCTGCAATGTGCGAGAGCAGCACCGCCAGATGTGGTTGGTACACGATGCGCTGTCGTCGTGCACTTTCCACCACGACAGCCGGCGCGCTCTGGATGCCGTAGCGTCGAGCTCGGGTGGGCTCGCGATCCACGTCGAGAAACTCGATCTCGATCCTCCCCGACTGCTGGGCCAGTTGGGGCAACCACACGGAAAGCCCCGTGGGGTCGTGAATGCCCGACCGTACGAAGGCAATCAAGCGCACCGGCTCTGGCAGGGAGCGCACCAATACCCGCGCTTCGGGTGGCAGTGTGTAGCGTGCATCCGGGGTGACATCCCACTGCCAGCCAGACGCCCCGCACCAGCGCAGGACGAGCCCGAGCACGCCGATCACGGCGGCAATTTCCAGTGCAGTTACAAGCCAACCCTCCCAATTGCGCATCGGCTTATCGTCCGCGCCAGCGCCGCGTCCGAAGCAGGAGGCAAGTCAGATGCAGGAAGAAAAAAATCCAAGCGGCAAAAAAAACCACGTCGGCAAGGCGCAGCACACCGCGGGCAAACAACTCGAACCGGTCGAACAACGAGAACTCTCGCAACCAACGCATCCACGGTTCGCTTGCAGCCGCTTCGTTCCACGTCACCAGCCACGCCAGCACGAGCAAACCGAAGCTGGCCGCAGCCGCGACCACCTGGCTTTTCGTACAAGCCGAAAAGCAAATGCCTGCCGCAGCAAAGGCGCTACCCAAAAGCCAAAGCCCCACGAACCCCGCGGCCGCAGCTCGCCACGGAAAAGAAGTAAGCCCATATAGGGAAACCACGAACGGCAGCAGCAAGAGCAGGAGTGTGCTCACCACCACCACCGCGGCTAACCACTTTGCGATCACCACTTGCCAGTCGCGCACGGGCAACGTGAGCAAAAGCTCCAACGTGCCGCTGCGCCGCTCTTCGGCAAAAGAGCGCATGGTCAGCAAAGGGCACAGCAGCAACAGAACTGCCGACACGGAATACGGCGCCCCCGCCAGGAAGGCGAACCAAAAGTTGGCCAGGATGTTCCAACCCAAGCCGAACTGGGTGTAAAGGATCAGTCGGCTGTAAAAGAAAAAGCCGCACAGGGCGACGAACACCGCGGCCACGACATACGTCAGGGGCGCGACGAAATAGAGGTACAATTCTTTGCCGACCAAAATCAGCATGGTGGCCATGACTGGCTGCCACCCGACCCGTACGGCCACCAGGCTTTTGCGCCGCGCCCGTACGTCATACCCAACCGAGGAAGCGCAGACCCACGGCACTGGCTGCACCGACCGCGAGCCCCCATTCGAGATCGTTGTACCAGTAGAACTCTGGCCCGCGCGTTCTTTCGTTCATGTACGCTCGCACCAGCAATAACCCGGCCAGCACCGCCAGCGCCGCCACTAACCCCGGCGCTGGCTCTTGGCCCCGCGCCCGCGCGACCTCCTGCGAGACGGCAAAAAGAATCGGTACCGAAGCGCCAATGGTGAAGATACGAAAGAGCCGCCAACGACGCATTCACTCCTCCAAAGCCGGCTCGCGCTTGCGCGCGCGTTCGAGGAGTGCACGGGCTTCCGCATCGCCTCTGGCCGCCCGTTGCTGCCACCGGCGGCGGCGCCACGGCTTGGCGATAAATTCGTCGACGAGGATCAACGCCACGCTGTAGGCGAGCACGATGACAATGGCTGTAGTGAGCGACCAGCGCATGGAGCGACCTCAACTCCCCGATTCTGCCCGCGCTGCTTCCCGCAGGAGGAAACGGGGGCGCACCCACACGAGCAACACGGGTAACAACGTTACCGCGCCAATGTAACTGATGGCCATCCACAACGCCAACAGGGAGCCCATCTCCGCATTGAAGCGAATGCTGGACAGGGACCACAACGCGGTCACGAAGGTCATCGACAAGGCTGTGAACGACACTGCTTTGCCCGAGGTCACCAAAGCAGCACGTACGGCAGCTTCCGCATCGCCCCGCTGGCGGATTTCCTCGATGGTGCGGCTCACGATATACAGTCCGTAGTCGATTCCAAAGCCCACGCCCACGGTCACCAAGGGTAAGGTGTGGATGTTAATTCCGATGTTGCGCGCAGCCATGTAGCCGTTCACGAGCAAGTTGGCCAACAGGAGCGGGGCGAGCAAAAACAGAGGGGCGGCGAACGAGCGGTAGGTAAACAACACGATCACGTACATCGTACCGAAGCCAAGGACATTCATCAGCACGTCGTTGCGAAAAAGCTCTTCGTTGGCAGCGGCCAACACGCCAATGAGTCCCCCAGCGAGTTTGAACACCGCCTTCCACGGGGCCACCACGGTGGCGTCAGTGGTGGTCCCATCCCGTTCGAGTCCGAATTCGATGAGTGTCGCGTTCGCAGTTTCCACGGACATCGCCGCCTCGAAACTTTGCAAGTTTCCCACCGGCGTTCTGCCCACCCGCACGATGCGGTCGCCAGGACGGAACGGGCCTTCGCCCGCGTGCTCGGCCGTTGAAACCATCCAAGATGGTCCGGCACGCTCCCAGCGCACGTGCGGACTCAGGCTTGCCACCACCGTGCGTCCGTCGCGCTCCTCCACGTCGATACCCAAGTCCTCCAACTGGCCCTCGTGGATGAATTGTTTGCACCGGCGAATGATGCGGCGAATGTTTTCGCCTTTGTGGTCCTTGCAGAAAAACGTCACGTGCGCGGTGGTGTAACTCGGGTCCACGTACTTCGCCGTTTCCGACGGCGGCGAACCCGAAAAGTAAATGAAGAAGAGACCCCCGATGTCCACCCAATTGTTCGGGATCACACCCCACTTCGGTTCGAGTTCGTGGAACACCGAGTTCACGGCCCGAATGATGTCAGCAAGGGAAAAACTGTAACCCACGCTCGGGTCCCGTTCCAACGTGCGTTGAAAGCGTTCCATCCGCCGCAGTGTGGCCGGATCCTTCATGGCATCGCGATCGAGTCCTTCGGCCACGATGATGAGTGGCTCCACACCGCCGAATTTATCTTGGATCCGTCGGTGAGAGACGTTGTATGCCGAGTCGGGCCACAACAAGGGCGATGCCGAGGTCGGATCGCCAATGATCAAGCCGCGTACGAAGTACGCGCCGACGAGCGTGGCCAGCAGCCAAGCCCCCACAACGACGAAACGCCCGCGGGGCCCGAGGATCGCAGCCACTGCGGCCGTGACCGCGCGCCGAAACACCCCGCCCTCCCGAACGAGCACAATCTCCGGCTCGGGTGCTTTGAGGTAATAGTAAACGATCGGGTTGAGCAGGAGCTCGGAAATGGTGATGGCGAAAATCCAAAACGCGGCCGTGATCGCCAGCTTTTGCAGCATCACCACCGGCACGAGCAAAATCACCAACACCCCGAGCGCATCGGTGGTGATGCCGGAAAACGTCGGCACGAACAGCTCGGCAAAGGCAGCGACGATGGCCTTGCGTTTGTTCCAGCCGTGACGCGCGAATTCCTCGTAGTAGCGGTCGTGCATCTGCACCGAGTGGCTGACCGCCCGCGCGGTGATCAAAAACGGCATAACCAATAGGAGCGGATCGAGGGCGAACCCTATGAGGTAAATGAAACCCAGCCCCCAAAACGCCGCGATCACTCCGGTGATCGTTGGGCGCAACGCCCCCCGCCAATCGTGGAAATAGAGCCAGCGCAGCAGCCACTCGATGCAGTACGCGAGAACGAACACGAGCAACACATCGCCGGCGTAGTGGTAAACCCATCCGTACAACCGAGGTTCGCCTGCCACGTAGATGTCCGTGTTGGCGTCACGGAACGGTTCCACGACCCGCTGATTCACCTCCTCGAAGATCCGGCGGTAGTCGAGCCGCCCCTCGATAAAGTTGGCGCGTATCAGTGCAGCCTTGTCGTCGAGGGACACCAAAAGGCCGTAAATGTTCTCGGCGTTGTGCACGATGCGGCGAATTTCCTCGGCCTGTTCCTGTGTTTTGACTTCGCCCAGCATCACCGGGGTGGCACGCATCGTTCCACCCGCCGCGACTTTGAGGTAACGCACCGTGCGATGGGCGATCGACTCGATTTGGTTGTGGTTGACGCCGTACACCGTGTCGATGGCTTCGGTCATGCGCCAGATCTTGTTCAGCACCTCGGGCGTGAAAATGGTGCCGTCTTTGACCTCCACCATGATCATGATGTTGTTGGCCCCGCCGAAGGTGTGCGCGAAGCGGTTGTGGATTTTGATGTACGGGTGGGTTTGGGGCAGCAACTCCCCGAAGCTGGTGACAAGCTGGAGCTGGAACGCGCAGTAAGCAAAAAACGCCGTAGCCAAGGCCACGGCAAGGGTGACGGGTAAGCGGTAATCGATCAGGCGCTCTCCGAGCCAATAAAGGAGCCGTTTCTCTTCGCTGGTCGAGGAACCCGTGACCATCGCTTGCCGCTCCTCAAGCTAAAGCCGGCGTCCACGTATGGCCGCCGTCACGGGTGGTCAGAATGAGACCATACCCACCGACGATCCAACCGATGTCGTGATTCCACCAGGTCACGCTGCGCAACCACGTAGCCACCTCCATCCCGAGCGAGGCCGGTAGCCACGGCTCCACGGCGCTGGAGCGCCGCAAGACTTGACCCGAGGCGCCCACCACCCAGCCCGTGCCTTCGGGAAAGAGGAAGGGAGCGAACAACGGATCGGTCAAAGCGGACGCTGCGTCGACGGCATCGAGTTTCCAAGTACGGCCACCATCGACGGTGCGAGCGATCTTGCCTTCGAGCCCAACAGCGACGCCCTCGTTGGCAGAAGCGAAGGACAGCCCAAAGAAAGTGGGAATGGCAAGCACGTCGACAATCTCCGGTCCAAGAAGCGAGCGTTCCCGAGCTACCCACGTGGTGCCGCCGTCGGTTGTTTGAAATAGGCGCCCGAACTCACCGCTGACCCAGCCGTGGTCGCGGTCGCGGAAGAACACGTCGTACAGAATGGGGTCTTGCTCCGCCAGCGCTTCTTCCGCGCTCTGTGCTTCCGCCACGGCACTGGTGATTTTGTGCAGAGTCCAGGTGCGGCCCCCGTCGCGGGTGTGAACCGCAAGCGACTTGTCTCCGACCGCCCAGCCAAATTCGTGATCGACGAAGTGCAGGGAGAAGAGATACGCATTGGTGCCGCTGTTCTGCCGAGTCCAGGAACGCCCGCCATCCTCGCTGTGAAGAATCACACCGTCTTGGCCGCAAATCCAACCTCTTTGGCTGTCCACAAACCGCACGCGGTAAAGCGCCTCGTCCGTACCACTGGGGATGCGCGCCCACGTAAAGCCGCCATCTTCGGTGCGCAAAATCTTCCCGCCGTAGCCCACAACGATGGCTGTATCCGCGTCGAGAGCAGCAACATCGAAAAATTTGTCGCTGATCGAAATGAGCCGCTCCGGCAGGGGAGGCAGTGGCTCCTCCACACGATGACAGCCGGTCGCAAACAACGCGGCCATCCCCAGTGCCGCCACCAGCCAACGCCGCATAGGTGTACCGTCGCCTTTACTGCACACAACGCAGCTACAAGTGCAAGGCCGGTACCACGCTACGCGAAGCACGAGCACAACGAACTACTGCGCATTCGATGTGCGAGCTTGAGAAACAACAGGTGGGTGTCCTGGTCAGATAGGAAATCCAACCAACTCTCAAGGGTCGCTGCCACAATCTTTGGGTGTCCAACGCACGAAACGCACGGCGTGTGCGAGCGTCGCTGCCCCACTCGGTCGCAGCTCGCCCGAACATTCCGCCGGGCCACTGCGGCAACATTGTTCCATGGCGCACTCCCGGGGCTGATCGGATGCCGGGAGCACCGCTGCAGCCAGGCCGAACCGCAATCCACCCAGGTTTTCGCCCGCCACGTTCGCAGGCCCACGGTGCCCGCCTACTGCGGCCTTGATTGCGGCAGAAAGGCGAGCACGAGCCGAGGCTCACGTGGCACGTGTCCACTCAACGATTGCAACACGGCAATGCATTGTGGAATACTCTGCGTCACATGCTCTTGCCTCCGTTCCCGCGGCGCGTTCAAGTGGAGCTGACGAACTACTGCAATCAGCGCTGTCGCTATTGCCCCCGGCAGGGGTTCTCGCGCCCGCTCGGCTTTATGTCGCGGGTGTTGTTCCAGCGCGTTGCCCGCGAGTGTGCGGCCCACGGTGCGCGGATGTGGCTCCATTTTCTGGGCGAACCGCTGCTTCACCGAGAAGTGGTCCACTTTTGCCGCTATGCCAAAGAGGTCGGAGTGCCCGAGGTCGGGCTTTCCACCAATGCCGTCTCCCTGCACGGCCGGCTTGCCGAACAGCTTCTGCACTCGGGGCTCGATCGCCTGGAGTGCTCGCTCGACGCTGCCGATGCGGCAACTTACCAGTTCATGCGGGGTCGCGACCATTTCGCGCGTGTCTGCGAAAACATTGCCGCGTTGTTTGCTCGTAAGCGCGCACTTGGGCTCGTGCGCCCGATTGTCTCGCTGCAGGTGCTTCTCACCCCGGAAACACGTTCGGCGCTGTCCGCCGTGGTAGCGCAGTG
>BEIG01000094.1 GCA_002898795.1 bacterium HR30
GCTTTCGTGCCCGCGGGCGTCGGGGGTCTCGATGGCTACGCCGAGGCCTTTACGGCGCTCCGCAAGATTAGTGGCGTCGTACCGAGCATCATGTGCATGTTCGGGTTCAACGCCGGCGGCGGCGCGTACCTCCCCCGCCAAGGCAGCTTCATGATCCAGCCAGCCAACACGTTCTTCGGGCTGACCGGTCCTGGGGTAGTCAAAAGTGCACTGGGGGAGGATGTTACGCCGGATGATTTAGGGGGCCCGAAGGTGCACGGCGCCAGCGGGGTGACGGACATCACCGTGGCCGACGAAGTTGCCGCGCTTCGCACGGCTCAACGCTTGCTGAGCTATCTCCCCGACTCCAACCGTGTCAGCCCCCCGTTCCAGCCCACTAGCGATCCTGTGGATCGCCGCACCGTGGAGATCGACACGCTACTGCGCAAGGCTTTTAACTCTCCGACGGGGTTCAACACTCCGTTCGACTCCTCGATCATCATCCAGCAGGTGTGCGACCACGGCGACTACTTCGAGCTTCAGCCCGATCGCGCACGCAACGCGATCACCGCGTTTGGGCGCCTGGGCGGCCATGTGGTCGGTTTTGTGGCGAACAACAGTGCGGTTGCAAGCGGGCAGATCGATATCGACGCCGCTTACAAGATCGCCCGCTTTGTCCGCTTCTGCAGTATTTACAACATTCCCGTCATCTTCATGGAAGATACCACAGGCTTCCTTCCTGGGCGGGATCAAGAAAGCCGAGGCATCGTGCAAGCTGGCCGCGCGATGCTCGATGCCATTATCGATTTACGGACGCCACGGATTCTGCTGATTCTGCGCAATGCGTTCGGCGGCGCGTACGCAGCCTTTAATTCTTACGCTACCGGGGCGGACGTAGTGCTTGCCCTGCCCACCACGCGGGTCGCCGTCATGGGTACCGCAGGAAAGGAATACACCTACAAACGCGAGCTTCAGCAAGTGCGCGCGGCAGCGGCCAAGATGGTCGAAGAGGGGACCCTGCAGCGTATCGAAGCGGGCATGTCGCCCGAGGAGGCGCGCAAAGAAGCCGAAAAAGAAGCCACCGAGTGGTTACGAACCCAGGAGGCAGAGTTCAACCGCCGGTACGAAAAAGAACTCATGAACCCACGCGAGGCCTTGAGCCTTGGGTCAATCTCCGAAATCGTCATGCCAACGGACTTACGCTGGGTGCTGTGGCGCAACTTGCAATTCCTGCTCGATCACTACCAGCCTGGTCCGTGGCAATCCGTGCAGAGGGAGTTCCATTGATGTTGCAGCCGATGCCAGCCGCAGAGCCCGAGTACTTCAACCCGTTGGTTCACCGCGATCGGCGCTTGAGCCTTTCCCCCTCACCTTGGGTTCGTTCGTTTTCGTGCGAGGACATGAGCATCTTGATCGTGTGCCGAGGGCCGATCCGCAAAGAAGCCATCGATGTCTTCCGCGAAATGGGAGTCGCCAAGGTAGGCATGCTGCTCTCGGAACGCGACAGCATCGTGTTTCCCAGGGCGCTCTCTCCAGAACTGCGGATCATGGACCCAAAATGTGTCCATCCGGTACCCGACTACACCGGCGCGACGAAAGAAGAGCGCGAAGAACGAATCCGCCAAATTATCCAAATTTGTCGGGATCACGGCTACGAGTACGTGTTTGCCGGCTATGGCTTCATGGCGGAGGATGCGCACTTCGTGCGCTCGATCGAGGAAGCTGGCCTGAAATTCATTGGGCCCGGGTCTTACACCCAAGAGGCCGCCGGGGCGAAGGACGAAGCCAAGCGCACGGCGCTCGAGAACCGCGTGTCGGTTACCCCCGGGATCAACAACGCAACGGCACGGCTTCTCCTGCGAAAGTACCCCACCCGTGAAGCTCTGGCACAAGTGGTGCAGCAGCACGGCCTCGACGTGCCACAAGTGCGCTCCACGAAGCTTCGGCTCGAAGAGTTGGCCGATTTGGTTCTCGACGCGGCGTACCGCAAGCACATCGATCTGTACACCATCGACGAGCTAGCGGAACACATCCAGCGGGAAGCGGAAGAGCTATTACGGGAGTATCCCGGACGACGCTTCCGCTTGAAGGCAATCGGAGGGGGCGGCGGCAAAGGCCAGCGGATTTTCGCCGACGCCAAGGCAGTCCCGAGCTTGGTGCGCGAGGTGCTCGCTGAAGTCAAAGCTACCGGGGTTGGCGACAACAAAAACATGCTCATCGAACTCAACATCGAGAGCACCCGTCATAATGAAATCCAGATGGTCGGTAACGGCGAGTGGTGTGTCACCCTCGGTGGCCGGGACTGCTCCTTGCAAATGCACGAGCAGAAGCTCGTCGAGGTGTCGATTACCGTCGAGGGGCTCCAGCAAGCCATTGCCGAGGCCAAAGCTAGAGGAGAGCACCAAAGGGCCGCGATCTTGGAAAGCGACCTCCGCGTGCTCGAGCGCATGGAAGCTGAAGCCGAGCGCTTTGGGCAAGCAGTGAAACTCGACTCCGCTTCCACCTTCGAGTGCATCGTCGAGGGTGACCGGCACTACTTCATGGAGGTCAACACCCGCATCCAAGTGGAGCACCGTGTTTCCGAGTTGTGCTACGCGCTGCGCTTTACCAACCCAGAAGACCCCAATGATTACTTCGACGTACACTCCCTCGTGGAATGCATGGCCATCATTGCTCGCCACAAGCAGCGACTTCCCCGACCTACACGGATTCCTCGGGAGATGGCGGCCATCGAAGTGCGCTTGAACGCAACCGACCGCGCCTTGCAGCCGGCTGCGGGAGGCGTCATCGTGTCTTGGTCGGACCCCATCCCCGGCGAAATTCGTGACGACCAGGGCATTTGCATCAAAAACCCGGACACCGGCTTGTTCATGCGATACCGCCTGGCCGGAGCTTACGACTCGAACATCGCGCTGTTGCTGGCCACCGGACCGAATCGCCACGCGAGCTTCGAACAAATTGCCGAAGTCCTGCGTTGCACCACGCTGCGCGGTATCGACCTCTTCACCAACCGCGAGTTCTTGTATGGGGTGGTCATGTGGTTCTTGTCTCGGGACGTTTGGGCCAAACCCACCACCAAATTTGTCGTTCCGTATTTGACAGCCGTCGGGGAGCTTGCGCAGGAGGCGAACCACATCGACCTGGACTATGCGTTCCAACGCATCGCCCAACACTTCGTTGACCGTCATGCTGCTGCGGGTGGTAAGGAGGCAGCCGCTGCCGCCCGTCAAGTCGTGGAACTCAAGGAAACGTTACTGGAGCGCCCGCTGCAAGCGCTTTTCGAGGAGCCCCACTTTCTCTCTGCGTGGTTAAGCCAACACCAGCGCGACTTCGAGTACTCAGGCGACGGCATCCGCTGGCTCCGCAACCCCGTGGACATTTTGGCCGAGACCTACCACCTCCTGCACCTTGACGATCGCCCGGATGAACCGGCCGCACATCGAATTTGGGATCACGACCAAGCCTTGCTCGACCGCGCGCGTGCCTTTTACGGTAAGCTGGCTCAGCGCCCTGGAGCGCCCCGCTCGTGGCCTGAGTTTGACGCCCTGCTCCGCCAGCCTCAACCCGCGTTAGGCTTTGCACCGGAGATGTGGCAGCGAGTCCGGGCTGCTCACGAGGGTCACCAGGCCGGTTTAGAGATTTTGGCGCTATTGCCGTTAATGGCACGGACCACCGGATTTTACGATCTGCGACTCGCTGACGACTTGACGGTCGTCATTCCGGAACGGCTGCTCGATCCACACCACCAAGACGCTATGCGCAAGGCACTCGTCCCCCCGCCTGCGGCCGCTTCCGACGAAATCGTCGCTGCGATGGGAGGCACGCTATACCATCAGGAGGCACCGGATATGCCCCCCTTCGTGCAAAAAGGCAGTCACTTCGAGCGAGGCGACCCACTGTACATCATCGAAGTGATGAAGATGTTCAATAAAGTGTACGCGCCGTTTTCGGGCACCGTCCTCGAAGTCCTGGTGCCAGAGAGCGGAGTGGTTGTCCGCAAGGGTCAGCCGTTGTTCAAGGTCCGTCCCGACGAGGAGATGGTGCAGGAAGATCCGGAAACGCGCGCGCGGCGCCGCCGCGAATACACCGAAGGCTATTTGGAGCACATCCTCTTTTAGGCTCCCAGCTCCTCGCCCCCGCGCGCGTCTCACCCGAAGGTGGCCGGCTGAGTTCGAGCGAGTGTGGCTTACTCGCGAGTGAGGTACGTGTAAGCTTGTAATCCCTGCTCGTAGTGGCGGCGCAGCCGTGCCGACTCCTCCAGCGAAATTTGTCCAGCTCGCATAGCGTCTTCGATGGTGCGGCGAACGCGCTCGACCAGAGCTCCCTTGTCGTACTCCACGTACCGAAGTACGTCCGTAACCGCGTCGCCCTCCACCACATGTTCGACCTCGTATCGTCCGTCCGAGCCGAGGCGAACGTGAACGGCGTCGGTATCCCCGAACAGGTTATGCAAGTCGCCGAGAATTTCTTGATATGCACCAACGAGAAAGACGCCAATGTAGTACGGCTCACCGTTCCAAGGGTGCAATTCTAGAACGTCACGAACGTCGCGCGGGTCGATGAAACGGTCGATTTTCCCATCGCTGTCACACGTGAGATCCGCGAACACACCCCGGCGGGTTGGTTTCTCATCGAGCCGATGAATGGGCATTACAGGGAACAACTGCTTGACTGCCCAATGGTCGGGGGCCGATTGGAACACAGAGAAGTTCCCGTAGTACGTATCTGCCAGGCCCTTTTCCAACGGTTCGAGCTCTTCCGGAACGTAGGGTAGGTCGCGAACGATCCGTAAGATCTTTTCGCAGCAATCCCAGAAGAGTCGTTCCACCCGCGCGCGTTCCCGAAGGTCCAGGAATCCGAGGGTGAACAAATTCGTCGCCTCTTCCTTGAGTTGCAAAATGTCGTGATAGGCCTCGAGCACGTTTTTTTGGGAGATCGTCTCGTACACCTCGGCAAGATTCTGAATGACCCGCGGATCACTCTCCGAAACTGGCTCGGGAGGCCGGCCGGAAATCATCTCGTGAACCCCTAAGACATCGAAGATCAAGACAGAATGATGAGCCGTCATGGCTCGCCCGGACTCGGTGACGATATCCGGGTGCGGAAGCCCTTTAGCGTCGCACGCCTCCTGGATCGTGGCCACGACGTCGTTGGCATACTCCTGCACGGTGTAGTTCATCGACGAATGGAAGTTCGTTTGCGATCCATCGTAGTCCACCCCAAGGCCACCGCCCACATCGAGGAAGCGGGGGTGCGCACCCATTTGATGGAGGCCGACGAAAATCATCGAGGCCTCCTTTAACGCATCTTTGTGGGCCCGGATGGCTGTTATCTGCGAACCAATGTGGAAATGAAGCAGTTGCAGGCAATCGAGCATGCCCTCGGCCCTGAGCTTCTCCACCGCCTCGACAATTTCCACCGCCGTCAGGCCAAACTTCGAACGATCGCCCGTAGACTCCACCCACTTCCCCGCGCCCTTCGTTGTGAGCTTCGCTCGCACGCCGATTTGCGGCCGTATGTTGAGCTCCCGTGCCACGCGAACGATCAAGTCCACTTCGTGCGCTCGATCGATCACGATAATCGGCGTGCGCCCCAGCCGCTGAGCCAGGAGGGCCGTCTCGATGTAACTCCGATCCTTGTACCCGTTGCAAATAATCAGGGCGCCAGGGGTGTCGAGAATCGCCAACGCAATCAGCAGCTCGGGCTTACTGCCGGCCTCCAAGCCCACTTTCATGGGCGCACCGTACTGAACGATTTCCTCCACGACGTGCCGCTGCTGATTCACCTTGATCGGGTACACACCGCGATATTGCCCCTGGTACCCGTACTCCTGCATGGCACGCTCGAAGGCCGCGCACAGGCCGCGGACACGTGCCGCCAGGATATCCGAAAAACGAATCAACATCGGCGTCCGAAGCCCGCGCCGCTGTAAGTCTTCCACAAGTTCCAGCAAATCGACCGCGGCACCCCCTTCTCCTTGCGGGCGCACTTCCACATGTCCTTTGGCATTGATCGTAAAAAAACCTGCGCCCCACGCGCTCACATTGTAGCGCTCCATACTGTCGCGAACGGTCCATCCGCGAATGACTGCCCCATTTTCACGGACTCGCAAATTCATGCCCGCCCTCTTAGCATATTTGAGGCTTGTTGTGCCCCTGTTGCTTCACCCTAAGCACAAAAAAAACGGGGACCGGGCCCTCAAGCCCGGTCCCCACGCTACATGCACCGCCCTAGGCTTACAGGCCGGTAGGCTGCGCTGCCGGCAGCAGAATGATGTCAGGCTGCGTCCGTAGGCCACGCTGGTGGACAACATTGGCATCACTCCCACGGCCCCGGAACTCTTCCGTAATTGCCAGCAAGCCCGTGCCCCGGTCGGTTGCGTTGGTTTGCACGCCCCGAATGATCGTCTGCCCGGTGAACGTCCCTTGCACCGCGACGTTGAAAATCGAGAACGCATCGTCACCCGAGCCGGGCCGAGTATCGATGTCCGACAGCGCAATTTCCTGGAAGCAGGTCACGCTCCGGCTGGTGGAGAACCGCTGCTCGAACTCATTGAACACCAGGTACTGCGCCACGACGCTTCGCGGGGCCTGAAAATTGAAGTCCTGCGAGCAGGGAACCAAGGTCAGGTCAGTGCGGATCGTGCCTCCACCCGGCAAGGGGAGACTCACGCCGTCGAAGAAATGGCTAACCAACAGCAGATTCGGGCACCCATTGTACTCTTGCCCCAAAACCAGAGTATTGTCTCGGTTGTTTGCTCCTTCGATAGCCTGGATTCCGTAGGCATTGTAAATCCGCGTATCGCCGTCATCCACGATTCCAGCCTCACCGATGAGCCAGTTCAGGTCGACCGGGAGCTCATCGTCCCCCACCTGAACACATTTCAGTTCCCCAATCATCGGATCGTCGGGCGAAGGTGGAATCGAACCAGAGTTGAACTCGCCTTTGGGACCAGGGCGATCCGCAAGCGGAAGCTCCGGCAGACCATCCGACACTCTCCAGACGATGGGCTGCTTCGAGGTTAGGCGGAAAGCAAAATCCGTCTCTTGCCATCCAGGCACGCACACGCCCGGGAAAGCACAGGAATTCTCCCGGTTGGGATTACACACCTGAAAGGGAAACGTACTGCAGCGCCCGTTGGCGTTTACGTAAAAGCACCGAACGTTCACCGGCTGATCCGCGGTGTTCGAAATCTGTATGAACGTGTCTATGTTATTGGACGTGTCCACCACCACCTTGGGAAAAACCAGGATGGCAGCCGGATTCGTCGAACTCACATCGGCAGCCACCGGCGTTCCACTGACGCTCACGATACCCGCAACCCCGAAGATTACGGAGAGCTGTTGTATCCAGCGCACTCTACGCATTGCCCTTCTCCTTTCACTTGGCTGGCGTGATTCAGCCACAGTCAACCCCTCAACCATGAAACAGCCACCTTACTCTCGCGGCGCCAGGAAGATCGTATCCGGACCCGCTGGCGGCACAAAACTCCCCGTTGTATGCAGGCTGTAAAGCCCGGACCGTGAACCACCGAAGGCCTGGGCCACACCAATCACTCCACCAGAGCTCCCGTCTCGTTGAACCACTGGGGTAATTTCGGTCATGGCCACGCTCGTCCCAAGCACATTGGTGTGGAAGACCGAGGTTGATGGGTTACTTGCCGCATCGATCGCCGATAGCGCCGTGTTCAAGTAGCAAGTCACCGTCGTGCTGGCAGAGAACCTTTCCTCGAATTCATTGTACACAAGGAACTGCACCGTCACGCTGGTTGGCACTTGATTCTCCAGGTCCTGCCTACACGGTACCAGAGTCAGCTCTGTTCGGGCCCCATTGAAGCCCTCTGCCGCGTGGTTCAGCCACAGCTTTTCCGGGCAGGCCGCAAACATTTCCCCATCCAAAACCAACGGGTTCGTTGGCGATACATCAGGGTTCCCTTGAATACCGATTGCGTTGTATCGAGCAAGGTCGCCGTTGGAGCGTGCGATTAAAGCTTGCCCTCGCAGGCGGTTACCGCTGACTGGCTCGCCCGAGGCACTGACCTCTACGCACTTGAGTTCGCCTTCAAAGTCAGGTTTTGGCGGGATGTGGCCAGGGTCGAATCCGGATCCATCGTCGTTAAAGCCGTCCGTGGGATCCACCCGTCGCCCACGAGCCACCGACCAATGAGTCGGCTGCTGGCGCGTAAGCCACAAGTCAAAGTCCGTTTCCTGCCACAAAGGAACGCAGGTCGGGCTGGGCCGCTCACAACGCTCCCCGGTAACCACGTCGAACAAGCGCGCATCCACGTAGTTGCAATGCACCTGGATTAGCGAGTTGCTCGCGTTGACCAACATGATGACGGTATCGGTACCACTGTTGGCCACCACTTTTGGAAAGACGAGGATCGATGCCGTCTTTTCCGACGTGACGTCGGCGCGCACCCCCGACGCCCAAGCTCCCAGGACCGCCCAGGCACAAAGCCCTGAGAGTAACACATTCCACTTCACCGTTCGCATTGCCCTCCTCCTTTCCAGTCGACCGAACCTGCCTCACTCCCTCCGCCCATCGTTCCAACCCAGAGCGGATGCGCCACCCTCGGCACCGCGGAAGTGCGCGCATACATACTCAAAAAATCGCGGGCTTGTCAAGGAAGAATCACAGGAAAAACAGAACCCAGCGCTCCGTCGGGTCACCAACGTCCACCGCGCAACCGCCACCGGGGGAAGCGAGCCTACTGACATCACCAACCGCTTACTTTCTTCACTCTTACGCCCACCACTCACATCAGGCACGCACGATTTTTTCCCGACCGTGCCGTACATGGCGGGTGGCATTGCGGGTGTCGATAACGAGTTGGCTCGCCTGCACGATAAAGTCGTAGTCGAACACAGAATGATCCGTCGCCACCACCACCGCATCCGCTCGCTCCAACTCGTCCCGAGTCAACGGCACAGACGCCATGTTAAAATCATAATTTCGCGAGCGCTTCAAGTACGGAACGTAAGGATCGTGGTAACTTACCCTGGCTCCTTTCTTGAGCAACAAATCCATCAGGCGTAACGCTGGGGACTCACGGGTGTCGTCCAGGTCCTTCTTGTAAGCAACACCCAGGACGAGTACTCGCGCCCCCTTTAGGCTTTTTTGCCGTTCGTTCAGGGCATCGGTCAGCTTCCCAATCACGTAGCCCGGCATGGCGTGATTGATTTCGCCGGCCAGTTCGATAAAGCGCGTAGTGAGCTCGTACTCGCGAGCCTTCCAGCTCAAGTAAAACGGGTCGATCGGAATGCAGTGTCCGCCCAGACCCGGACCCGGATAAAACGGCGTAAACCCAAAGGGCTTGGTGGCGGCAGCATCGATCACCTCCCAAATATCGATGCCCATCCGATCGAACAGCACTTTGAGTTCGTTGACCAGAGCAATGTTCACACAGCGATAGATGTTCTCCAACAACTTAGCCGCCTCGGCCACGCGAGCGGAGGAAACCGGCACCACTTTCTCTAACACTGCACCGTACAACGCTGCGGCAACTTGGGTGCAGGCTTCGGTTACGCCCCCGACCAACTTCGGGATCGATCGCGTGGTGAAGTTCGGGTTATTGGGGTCCTCCCGCTCTGGGGAAAACGCCAAGTGAACATCAACGCCCACGCGTAAGCCCGAACGCTCGAGGATGACCTTGAGCACCTCCTCGGTAGTACCTGGGTACGTCGTACTCTCCAACACCACGAGCTGACCAGGGCGTAGGTATTCCGAGATGGTCTCGCCGGTACGCTCCACATAGGAAAGATCGGGATCGCGGTTGGGGCTGAGCGGCGTGGGCACACAGATCAAGATGGCATCACACAACCGCAACAAAGCAAAGTCTGCACTTGGGTAAAACTTCCCAGCAGCCGGACGCGGCCCCTGGTCGGTTACGATCTTCGCGAGTCGCTCGCTCGGAATGTGGCGGATGTAACTGTTTCCGGCCTTGAGTTCCTCCACCTTGCTATGGTCGATATCGAAGCCCACGACTCCGACACCACCTTCAGCAAAGGTGGCTGCTAGCGGAAGGCCGACATAACCCAGGCCAATAATGCCGACCAAACCCTGACGGCTTTCAAATCGAGCAATCAGCTCCTCCACTGTGGGCCGGGCACGCACGCCTTCCACGATATCGTCAGGAGGGGTACGATGCCACCGTAAATCCGACATACTTAGTTCCTCGACACCCCTCTTCTAAATTCCGCCGAGCGAAGAACCCTACGCCGCCACTGTAAGTAGGCTGCGGGCAGCAGTAGCCATAACGACGACCACCCACCCTGGCTGCCTGCCACGTTACAGTCGCATCCGTTGCCCTCCGCTGCCGCTGGGGCAGTCGGGGAACGTACACCAACAGTTCGTGTAGGTGTTGCCGTGGCCGTTAAGGGCGTTCCGACCGTAGGCGTCGGGCTCGCTGTGGGCGAAGCCGTTCCTACTGCAGTTGATGTGGGCGTGGGGCTCCGTGGGCCAGGCGTATGGGTAATCGTCGGCGTGGCCGTAGGCGGTGGCTCGACGCACACAAAACCATCGCGCCCGCCCACACCAGGCACGGGGTCGCCGTTTGCATCGCTACCGACCACTCCGGTAACCTCCACTCGTGCCTCCACGTCGGTCAAGGTTGCCCGGCACGTATACAGCACAGCACCATCAGGAATGGGGTCGACATTTTCCAGCGACACAATCACGGCACGAACCTGCGTGCACGTCTCCCCGCTGCAACCTGGGGGAAGAAAACCGAAACTCGAGCCATTCTTGTCGAGCGCCGGATTCACCGTGCAGTCAGGACGCCCACCATTTCCGGCTTCGATTCGAATACCACCACCCAAAACGAGATCGTTTTGCGTGGCCACAATTTCTCGGCCACCGGCAGCTAAGCGAACCGTCAACGTCACCGGGCCGCTCGCAGCCAACACGACGTCCTCGACGTACACCGCGGGCCCAGCAGGCGCCGGTCGGGGCGACGGGCAGGGAGTGCGGGGAATCGGCGTACCCGGAGTGACGGTGTGGGTAAACGTTGGCGTTGGCAATGTTCCGGTCGGCGTCGGGGTTGGCGCCGTAGCGGTCGAACTGGGCGTTGGCGTAACGGAAGGTGTCGCGGTTTCCGTAGGACGCGCGCCTGCAACGATGCGACCCAACTCCAAAACGAGTTGGGAGGGCACCTCTCGGGCTGGAATCTGGTTGTCAGCCACTTGTAAGCGTTCGGAGCGGATCACTTGGGGACCCGGAGAGGCCGTAGATTGCAGTGGCAAGGTGCACGTCAGTAACGTGCCGTCGGAAATCACCGGCAAAGGGTTCACAAAGGTCGTCGTCACTAGTGCGAACCGTACTCGGTACTCCCCTGACGGCACGTTTTGAAAATCCGGGGGAACAACCTCGAGGATGTGGTCTGCAAGCCGCTCGTCTTTTTGGCAGCGCACCGGTGCGAGCCGACATGTTCCCTGCCCAGGACACGTTTCCGAGAGCTGGCAAGCAGAGCCATCGTCACAAACTCCCGCCAGATCGAACTGCGATGTTTGGAAGATGAGGTCGAAGTTCACGGTCGTCGCCACTTCGGATGGGCTCTCCCGCTCCAAGCGGACGGTCATCGTTGCTGGCGCCGCAGGCGCACCTTCGTCGCCCGTGAAAGCGTCCGACGTAGTCACCCGAATCGTGACCATCGCATGCACCGGGGATACAAAGAACCCTAGAGCCACGGCCCAAGCCAGCACGGCAAGAAGACCGGTTGTCTGCAACCGACCACAACTTCCTCGCGGGTGCACTTGCTGCCTCATTGGCGCCTCCTCATACCTGACACGTCCACATCCCGTCCATCTCGCCCGCCACGTCATGGACACCCCCTTGCCAATCTGATGACGGCTTTCGTGACGTCGCCGACCGTGACTTCACCATCGCCATCCGCATCTGCGGTCGGGCAAGCGGCCAGCGGCAGTCGAGAGGCCATAATCTGTACGATGGTCGTGATCTCGTTGCCCATGACCTGCCCGTTTCCGTCGCAGTCTCCTGCACACTGAACGCTCGGCGTCGGCTCTGTCACCGGTTGAGCCTCCAGCGTTACGCCACCGGCCAGCACCGTCACCCGGAACGTGTCCGCCCGTTGGTCGCCCACGTTCGTTCGATCCGCTTGCAGCAATACCTCGCCCGCCGCGCCAGCACGCCGGGTAAAAGCACAGTGGAACACCGGCCCGTCGGCAAACGTCTGAATGGGGAACGACAAATCTCCGGTGAACAAGCGCAGCCGCTTTGTACCCGCAGGTGCTGGCGGATTTTGCGGCAGCGTTGCGAGCAGCACGTGAGAAGCACGAATGCGCTCATCCAATCGGCACGCACGCGCCGGGTCCGAGATCTCCAGCAAACTGGGGTCGTACAAAAGATCCAACTGAACGGTGGCCAACTCGCCGCCGCCACCGGTGGCTGCAATGGTAACGTCGACGCGGCCTTCTTCCGAGGTGCTGGCCTCGATGGACAGGGTTACAGTTTGTCCGCGGTCATGCGCAAAGGTCAGAGGCCGGCCTTCCTGTACGCAACCGCGTGCCAAATTGAGCACGATCTGCGTAATTTCGTTACCCATGACCTGGCCATCGCCATTCAGATCGGCCGCTGCGCACTGGGACAAGGGGAGCACATCGCCAAGGATGTACACAGCGTTGGAAACTTCGTTGCCGAAGACGAAGCCGTCGCGATTGCAGTCACCACCACATTCGCAAAGCCCATCGACACAAGCTTCACGGTCAAAACAGTTCAAGCGGTCGATGGCAGGATCCTCGTCGTCACACTCCCGCTTCTTCTTGCAAGTACCGCCACGGCAGTGGTGATCCGGGGGACAGTCCGCATCCGTCACGCAAGGCCGGAAGGTGGGCGTGGGCGTGCGCGTGACGGTCGGCGTGCGCGTCTGCGTTGGGGTTGGCGTTCGGGTTACCGTAGGAGTACGGGTCGGAGTGACGCAAAAGCCCTCCACGCAAACGAGCCCGTCCGGACACAGCCCATCCGGGCAGGCGCCAGGGCCAAAAAACGGATTTTGCCCCAAGTACGCTTGCCCAGCGAAAGCACCTCCAGGAACCAGATTCGTAGCGAACGAGACAAACGCCACACGAGTACCTGGGCCAGAAATCGCAGGCGCCGCATCCGGCACGCTGCCATTCGCTAGCTCTCCACGATCGTTCACGTCGACCACTAAGGTGCGACCGATGCGACGGTCCCGCACGAACATGTTGGCGACATGGTTCGAGTCGTTAAAAATCAAGTTCGTGGCCGCCGACCCAAACGCCACAAATCTCCCGTCGGCCGAGATTGCAGGGGGGAAGGAGAAGTCGTCGGCGTTACCGCCTGCGGTATTCACGCTAACCCGCTCAATCGTGCGCGCTTGTCGGTCGAACACAAATACGTCAACCACGCCGTTGCGGTCGTCCGGTACAAGGTTGTCGGCCAAAGACTTGAACGCCACGAACCGCCCGTCGGCACTGATCGCTGGAAGAATGCTGTCGCCGTTACCCTGCCGTCCATCAGAAGCGACACTCACAATCTCCAATGTTCCGGTGTTACGGTCGCAAACGAAAATGTCGAGGCGCCCATTGGTATCGCCAGTGACGAGATTCGTTGCGGCGGAGGAAAACGCCACCACAGAGCCGTCCTCGTTGACCGCTGGGTGAGAGCTCGGCCCATTGGGTTGGAAGTTGCACAACCGCTCCGTGGTACCAGCGGTCAAGTCGCGCACGAAGATATCGGTCACCCGGTTCGTGTCGCCGGCAATCAGGTTCGTTGCATTCGACTGAAACACTACCCATCGCCCATCCCCACTGATCGCCGGGTACAAGCTATCACCATTTGCTTGCGAGCCGTCGTCGGCCACACTGACCCGCTCGGTGGTGCCGGCATCGCGCCGACGCAAAAACACGTCTGCCCGGCCGTTGGTGTCGCCTGTGACCAAATTTGAAGCTGCGGAGTAAAAGACAACGAGGTTGCCATCCCCACTAACACTCACATTTCCGCCTTGGGCGTGGCTTGCGCCGTTCGCCTGTGTGCCCGTGGAGCTCACGCTGACACGTTCCGTTCGACCAGTGCCCACGTCGCGCACAAACACGTCGCGCACCTGGTTCGTATCCATAGTCACCAAATTCGAGGCGTCGGAGTAAAAACCAACGACGTTCCCTTCGCGGTCCATCCCCACGCCCCCGGCAGTGCCATTCGACGCTTGGCCAGCCGGATTGACACTAAGCAGCCGCAGCGGCTCGGAAAGCTGAGCCAGCACTGGCTTGCCCACCCCAGCGATTTCCACAGCCACAGATACCAGCAAGAACGGCAAGAATCGCCCCAAGCACCAGAGCGACAACCAGCCATTGTGGAACGCCATGTCTTCCTCCTTACGATTCACCACACCACACCCGTTGCCCCCTCTGCGGTTCATACTTTGGCGAGGAACCACTGTACTATTACCCCAACGCCTTGCAAAGCCATCTGGCCCCGACCTACGGGCACCAGCAGCCGCAAAGTGCCATTGTATCGAAAGGAAGTCAATCGCAGTTTTGGTATTGAACCTGCGGACCATGGCAGTAACGGGTGCACTGCCGTGCGCCCCTACCACCGCGCGGGGCGCTTCGGTTGCATTGGAAACGTCGCTGGTGTTGGCAACGACGGGCGCACTGCCGTGCGCCCCTACCGTGACATGGGGCGTTTCGGTAGCATCGGAAACGTCCGCGGTCTTGGCAACAACGGGCGCACTGCCGTGCGCCCCTACCGTGACATGGGGCGTTTCGGTAGCATCGGAAACGTCCGCGGTCTTGGCAACAACGGGCGCACTGCCGTGCGCC
>BEIG01000095.1 GCA_002898795.1 bacterium HR30
ATCGACCTCCAGCTCGAAGTCGCGATTACCGACGCCCAAGGACCTATCGGCTGGGGCATTGGCCCGCGTTTGGAAGCCCTGGATGTCTTGGCGGTGTTACAGCGCTCGCCCGGCGCACCAGTCGACTTGCGCGAGAAGTCTCTTTACCTCGCCGCACGAATCCTGGAGCTTACTGGCAAAGTACCAGGGGGCTACGGCTACAGAAGCGCCGTCGAGGCGCTCGACTCCGGTCGCGCGTGGAAGGCGTTCGAGAAAATTTTGCAAGCTCAAGGAGCTCGAGCGATCCCTCCCGAAGCGCGATTCCGGGCAGAGTTTCCCTCTCCGGCAGACGGCAGAATTCGGGCGATTCATTGCTGGCACATGGCACGCGTAGCCAAGCACGCTGGCGCACCGGCTCACGCCAGCGCAGGCGTTCGGCTTTTGCGGACAGTTGGCGACGTGGTGAGCCGCGGCGAGCCTCTATTCGAGATCCACGCCCAAAGCGAAGCGCAGCTCTCGTTCGCCCTCGAATACGCTCGCAGCAGGAGCGACCTCGTCAGCTTTGGCTTCTAGACCACCGAATCTGACCCCGGACTGGTCACTTTTCCTGAATCGATGCTAGGTACTCGGTGATCAACAGCACTTTGCCCCGGATGTTCGCCTCCTTGTTCATCGCGCCCGGAACTTCCGAGGCAAAGATCTCACCCCAAACAGGCATGTCCGGGTCACCGTGGGCTCGCATCGTCTCGCGGCCATCGATGATGCGAATGACTCGCATGAAGGGGAACTCGCCGTTGTTCTTCTTCGCCAACTGGGTAAGGTCCGCCGGTCGCGGATTCATCAGGTGAGAAACCACCCCATCTCCTTTTCCACCCTCGCCGTGGCAAGCGGAGCAGTACCGGAGGTAAGCTTGCTTCGCCGGTGGAATAGGCTCCTTGGCGAAAGCCGAGGAAAACCACACGAGTACGCCAGCCACGAACGCGATCTCAAGCCCCATCCTCTTAACCTGCATCGTCTCCCTCCTTCCCCGGCGGCCACCTAAATCTGTTCGAGCCGCTTCGCTTTCGGATTATCCCAACCGGAAACCGTTGCCAAGAGTAACAACTCCCGACCGAATCACGATTTGCCTTGCGACGCTAGCCCGTGCACACACTTAGTCTTCCTGCGACCACCACCTGCCCAGACCTCTGCCTCGGTTCGGTGCATCGCTGCAACCAGGGGCAATCCAAACCCAGCCGCAACGCGGGAATTAGTTACCCGGCTCTTCCTGGCTGCGAACCGCACCCCGCATTGGCACAAATGCCACGGCGCCAAAGCGTTCCGTTTTCGTGCCGCCATCCTCCAGTTTCCGCACTCGAACCAAGGTCTCGCCCCAACCCTCTTCCAAGGGCATGACGATCACGCCGCTTGGCTTCAATTGAGCAAGCAGTGGTTCCGGTACGCGCGGCGCCACTGCGGTAATGATCACTGCGTCGAATGGCGCTGCCTCTGGCCAGCCAAAAAACCCGTCGCCAGCTTTGACATGAACGTTCTGATAGCCCAGCCGAGCTAGACGTTGAGCAGCCTCGGCGGCAAGGTCGGGGTCGATTTCGATTGAATATACTTCTTGGCAAAGCAGGCTGAGCACGGCCGCCTGGTAACCAGATCCGGTGCCTACCTCTAACACGCGTTCGTTGCCAGTCAGACCCAATAGCTGCGTCATCAATCCCACGATTAATGGCTGGGAGATGGTCTGGCCCTTGCCGATCGGGAGGGCGCGATTGTCGTATGCAGCGTAACGGTCGTGCGGGCGGACAAACTCCTCGCGGGGAACTTTCCTTAACGCCTCGATCACACGGGGGTCAGTCACTCCCTCGGATTGGAGCTCCTCCAGCAGCCCATTTTTGGCCCGTTCTAAGGCACCTTCACCATTGTCCAACGGCATTGCTTTACATGCGAGAGTCAAACAAATTGGGGCGATCACGAAAAGCCCCCCGAAGAAGTTGCGCACCACAGCCAAGCGCGTAGAAACGACTTTCAGCATGAAGGGAACCGTTCGACAAGCTCTGCTCGAGCTTTTGCGTGGCGAACCTCGCAGCGCAAGAGGCCTCTCTCAGGCCATAGGGCTTCCCGAAAGCGAGGTCCTAGAGCATCTTGTCCACATCGAGCAGTCCCTGGCTCATTCCCAAGAGCGCCTCGTGGTCAGCGCGGCGACGTGTTTGAAGTGCGGCTACACGTTTCGGGGTCGGAAACGCCTTTCTCGCCCAACACGTTGCCCCCGTTGCCAGGGCACCCACCTGACCGCCCCGCGCTACTGCGTCCGGCCCAAGTCATAAAACAAACACGCCCGCGGGAGAGCTTCAGCGCTAGCACCCGCCGCGGGCGTGTCCTCTTGTTCAGGACACTCGTCTTACAGGAGGTAGTCCTGCAGCCCCTGCTCCGCGCAAATTTGACGAAGCATCTTCAGTCCCCGAGCCTCGAGCTGTCGAATTCGCTCGCGACTCACACCGAACTCCTTGCCAAGCTGTTCGAGCGTTTCGGTCTCATCGTCATCCAGGCCAAACCGGCGGCGCAATATTTTGCTCTCGCGAGGCGGGAGCTTTTTGAGCGCCTCTTCCAGCCGCTCGCGCAACGAGGCGTGCTCGGCAACTTCGTCAGGCTCCGGAGTTTCTGCGGCCAAGGTGCTCTCCAGGGTACGGTCGTCCTCGTCGCCAATGGGCGCATCGGTCGACAGGAACTGAAAACTTTGCGCCATGGCCTCGAAGCGCTCCGGATCTAAACCATGGGAGGCAGCAATCTCCTCGCGCGACACTGGTCCCTCGTTCTCCATCGCCAGCTCACGAGCATCGCGACCAATTCGGCGCCGGAACTGGTTCCAATGTACCGGCAAGCGAATCAAGGAACCCTGCATGTCCGCTGCCCGGCTGAGTTGTTGCCAAATCCACCACGTCGCGTAGGTGCTGAACTTAATGTTACGCTGCGGATCGTACTTCTCGATGGCGCGCAACAACCCGATCGTACCCTCCTGGAAGAGATCCAGCGAGGTCAGCACAGGGTGCCGATAGCGGCGTGCAAACAAGTTCACGAGACGCAAGTTCGCCCGCATCATTTCGTCGCGCAGCACTCGGTACTCGTCCAAAGCCCGGGTGAGATCCTTCACGAACTTGCGCAAACGGGTAACCTTTTTAAAGCCGGTCTGTTTCAAGAGCTTCCGGTCCCGCAAGGCTGCTTCCGCATAATGCAGGATGGTCACAGTCTCGCGCTCACGGAAGTCTTCCTCTGGAAGAATCACACCGCGTCCGGCATTCTCCAAAGCAACCCGGCTCAGCCTCTTTGCCCCTCTGAGAACCCGCAAAATACGACCCCGCGCTTTGGCGATCCGCCGCGCAAGAGCCTCCTCTTCTGCCCGACTCAGCACCGACGTTGTCGCCAAGTCGGCAGAAAACAATGATTCCACGTCCCGCGCCTCCAGCTCGCTGAGATCCTCGACCGAGCTTTCGCTCAGTTCCAAAGAATCATCAGCGCGGACTTCTTCTTCTCTGTCCAAAACGTTGTTCTCGTTGGTGTAATCCGTGTCAAACATGGCCGATTCCGACGGACATTGTCGGCGAAAATTCACCGAAGGTCCAGTCCAATTTGCGATTTCTTTCACAACTTCGTGGAAGAATGCACGCCCCCGAATACAGGTGTGGCTTTCCACGAAAGCAGCGCCTAATTTGCGTCGACCGGCTCTCGAAGTCAAGAAGCAAAACGGGCGCTACCTGCTTTGCCCCGGGTATGGAAAATTGACTCCCCTTCCTTCTTTGCGTAGCCTCTTGGCCCATCGAGGTACCGAATCATGCCTCGCAATCTTATGGCACTGGTCGCTTTCGGTTGGATGTTCGGTATCCTTGGTTGTACTCTTTCCAAAGTTCCATCCAGGACTGCAGTCGTGATCAACCCAGCCCGCGTTGTGGATCTCACTTACGAGTTCGGCCCGGACACGATTTACTGGCCCACCGGTGAATCGTTCCGCCTGGAGCGGGTAGCCTGGGGAAAAACGGCCGAAGGTTACTGGTACGCCGCGAACAACCTCTGCCTAGCGGAACACGGAGGCACCCACATGGACGCCCCAATTCACTTCGCCGAGGGTGGGTGGAGCGCTGAGGCTGTGCCCCTAAGTTCTTTGATCGGTCCGGCTGCCGTGATTGACGTCCGGGCCGCTGCGGCGGCTAACCCGGACTACGAAGTTCAGGTGGCCGACATTCTCGAGTGGGAGCGAGCACATGGCCGCCTGCCTAACGGAGCCATCGTGGCCATTTTCACTGGTTGGGGGCGTTTTTGGGGCAACAAACGGGCTTACCTAGGAAGCGACGTCAAGGGCGACGTCCGGAATCTCCACTTCCCAGGCTTCTCGGCAGCCGCTGCAGAGTTTCTGGTGAGGGAGCGGGAGATCGCGGCGGTCGCCATTGATACGGCAAGCATCGACCCAGGAGCGTCCCGCCAGTTTCTCGCCCACCGAATCTTCAATGGCGCGAACAAACCGGCCTTGGAAAACGTGGCGAATCTTCACTTGTTGCCGCCGAGCGGAGCCACCATCATCGCACTACCCATGAAAATCCGCGGTGGTACTGGGGGACCCGCTAGGATCATTGCCATCCTACCGGAACATTAGTTCCTCCTTTGATCCGCCTTGCGCAATGCACCTCAATAAGGGAGTGTCAGCCCAGCCCTGGAGCAGATGGGCCAACAAGGCGGCGGGGGTCGCGCTTGCTGCGCTGCTTGCTGCTAGCGTGGGTCGTAGTTTCTTCCCCTTGCGCGCCCCTCAGATTGCCGTCGAGGTGCTACGGTGCAGCCCGGCTTCGGCATCCTGCGCCGCGGGACAAATGGCCCAATTACGCGTCATGAATCGTGGTGAAGCCGTTCTTTGGGTTTACCAAGCGCGAGCAGCGTGCAGTGTTGCAGTTACTTGGGACGGCCCGTGCAGCCCATGCACACTCCCCCTAGAGGTTCCTCCCGGAGGGGAGGTGCGCGTTAACGTGCAATTCCCTGAAAGACCGTCAGATGCAACCGAACGAGCAACTCTCACCCTTTACTCCAACGACCCGCGGCAGCCAGCGCTCACCATCGAGCTGTGACCGTGGCAACACCCCCGGCCATTTGCCGTTGGAACCCTCCCCGCCTCCTGCCCACGCTCCCGGAGACCAATGCCACGGCAGTCGCGGCAAGTTTTGTCGGGTGACAAGCGGGGTCCAACCGATGGCGACGCCCGATCCGGGTTGTCCGGCAGCGCGGCATCGTGTAGGCGCTAGGAGCCTTCGCTGGGGAAAAGGAGAATGAATCGCCGTAGAAACGAACCCAAGCATGAAGCCTCGGCCGCGAATCCACAGCTGGTGGTCGGCATTGGGACCAGCAGCGTGGACCACCTCTGCCTCGTGACCCGGCACCCGCGGTTAGACAGTAAGCAGCAACTTCTTCACTACGAGGTCCAACCCGGTGGGCAAGTGCCCACCGCACTCGTGGCGTTGCAACGGTGGGGGCTAAGGACTGCATACGTTGGCGTTTTCGCAGACGACCCCGGAGGCCACCTCGCGCGGGGTTCCCTGGCAAGAGAAGGCGTGGATCTGACAGCCGCGGAGCTCCGTCCAAACACGACACAGCCAGTCTCCGTCATCTTGATCGACCATGTCACAGGAGAAAGATCGGTGCTCTATCAGCCTGGAAGTCGGCTAAGCCTCAATGGACTCAATGCCGCGGCCCTCGAATGCCTCCGCCACGCCAGTGCCGTGCTCCTCGACGCCGTGGATTTGCCCCTAGCCGTGGCCGCAGCACGGGAGGGGAAAACTTCAGGTGCTTTGATCGTGCTCGACGTGGATCGGCCCGCGCCCGGTATCGAGGAGTTATTGGCTCTAAGTGATATTGTGATCACCTCACCGGAGTTCCCGATGCGCCTAGCCGCCACGGAAAACCTCGCACGTGCCCTACGATTCACGGCTTCCCTAGGGCCGTGGTTTACCGCGGCAACCCTGGGCCCGGGGGGAGCCTTGGCTTATGTACGAGGCCAGGAACACTTCGTGCGCGGGTATCCCGTTCACGCGGTCGACTCCACGGGAGCCGGTGACGTGTTTCACGCCGGCTGTATTTACGGCGTCTTGCTGGGCTGGCCCCCAGAGCAAACCTTGCGGTTTGCCGCAGCCGCTTCGGCCTTGAAGTGTCGCGCTATCGGCGGGCGGCCAGGCATTCCTACTGCCAGCGAAGCGCTGGAGCTATCCCAAGACAGACGAGGATGAGCACGCCCAAAGAAACCACACCGCGGCGATTCTGCTCGCCCCCGGCTCCGGTAACGGGCTGGGGACGCTTCCCCGCCCGTGAGGCCCGGCTGTGTGCCAATGAAGACCTGCCTCTGGTCACCCCACACGCCACACTTTCCCGGGGTCTAGGTCGTTCATACGGGGATGCTGCCCTGCCTGCCAAAGCAGGTGACGCCCTGGCCAGCACCGTGCTCGCCGACCGACTCCTCTGCTTTGACCCAGAAACGGGTGTTTTACGGGCCGAGGCCGGTTGCCCTTTGTGGCGCATCATCGAGTTATTCCTGCCTCGGGGATGGTTTCCCCCCGTTACCCCGGGTACCAAATACGTCACTCTTGGGGGCATGGTGGCCGCCGATGTGCACGGCAAAATGCACCACTCGCAAGGCACGTTCGGCGCGCACGTTGTTTCCATCCTTCTGGAGGTCAGCGACGGCAGGCAAATCGAGTGTTCCCCCGAAAATGAAACTGAGTTGTTCGATGCCACGCTCGGCGGCATGGGTCTTACGGGGCACATTCTCGAGGTCGCGTTCCGGATGCAAAAGGTACCTTCGCCCTGGATCCTCGAGGAAGTGGACACATTTCCGGACGTACGCTCGCTGCTGTTGGCGCTCCGCGACGCAGGTCAGCGGTGGCCGTTCACCGTTGCCTGGGCCGATCTTTTAAACCCGCCGCCACTGTTTGGCCGCGGCGCGCTCATGAAAGGCCGTTGGGCCTCACCGGAAGAGGCACCAGCGCATCCGCCCGCTGCGAAGAAATCTTTCCGCGTTCCCGCCGTTTTTCCGGACTGGTTTTTACAGCCTTGGATGGTCCGGGCGTTCAATCGCCTTTACTTTTACCGAGCTCAGCGAGCAAAGGGGGGCAGGGTCGTCCATCCCGAAACTTTCTTCTATCCCCTTGATGCCCTTCATGATTGGAACCGCGTGTACGGTCCGCGCGGGTTCACGCAATATCAGTGTGTTCTTCCGGTGGAACAAGGCTTCGACGTACACGAGCGGTTTCTTTACCGGCTTAGGGAACTCAAGGCCCCTGTTTTTCTGGCAGTGATTAAAGATTGCGGGCCCGAGGGGCGCGGGATCCTTTCTTTCCCCCGCCCAGGGATTTCCTATGCGTTGGACATGCCCCTGTCGGACCGTACACAACACATCGTCGATGAACTCAACGAAATCGTGGTTGCGGTCGGCGGCCGCATTTACTTAGCCAAGGACGCCCTCACCCGCCCGCAGCACTTTCGGGCCATGGAGCCGCGCTTGGAGCGCTTTCTTACGGTGCGTCGGAAGTGGGATCCTAGCCTGCGGTTTCGCAGTGCGTTATCAGCTCGGCTGTTCGGAGATCAGGCGTGAAAGTTGCCTTTCTAGGAGCGACTCGAGGCATGGGGCGGGCACTCGCTCGCGAATTAAGCCGCCGCGGCCACGGCTTGTTCTTGCTCGGCCGCACCGAAGGCGAACTCGAACGAAGCGCTAGAGATTTGGAACTCCACGGAGCTCCTCCGCCCGTGCATTATGCCCGCTGCGACTTGAGGCAACCGGAACTGTTCGAAGGCGCCCTCGCTACCGCAGAGACCGCCCTCGGTGGGATGGATACGGTCGTGGTAACGGCAGGATTATTTGCCACCCAAGAGGAACTCGAATCTGATCCGAGACTCACGGCGGAATTACTGCAAATCAACTTTACGAACACGATTCTCTTTTGCGAGGCGGCTCGCCGGCGACTCCTTGCCCGTGGTGGCGGGACCCTTTGTGTGTTCAGTTCCGTTGCCGGAGAACGGGGCAGAAAGCCCGTGGTGCTTTACGGTGCCACCAAGGCTGGCCTGACTCGCTACCTGGAGGGCCTGGACCATCGCTACTTCTCACAGGGCCTGCGCGTAGTGACCGTGAAGCCCGGCTTCGTGCGCACCAGTATGACCATTGGGCTGAAGCCTCCGCCGTTCGCTGGGGAACCCGACCAGGTGGCAAAAACAGTGGCGGACGCAATTGAGCGTAGTCGGCCAGTGGTCTACGCGCCTCCAATCTGGGCTTTGATCATGGCTGTGGTCCGCCGCCTGCCACGTTTTGTCCTGCGCCGAGCCGACTTCTAGGTCATTGGCTATGAGCGGACTGGAGAATGTTTTGCTGCTGCGACATGGCGAAACGGTGGGGCAGTCGGGCGCACGATACTGGGGCGCCACCGATGTCCCCCTGAGCGTGATAGGCCGAATGCAAATGCGCCTTGCCGCTCCGCTCGTAGCAAAGTACCGAGTCCGTTGTGTGTACACGAGCTCTCTCTCGCGCACACGCGAGGCGGCAGCACTCGTTGCCCCGAACGTGCCCAGCGTGGCTTTGGCCGCCTTTGATGAGGTTCACTTTGGCCACTGGGAGGGACTCACTCGGGAGGAAATCGCTTCTGCCTATCCCGAGGAGTATCTCCAATGGGAACGGCGTCCAGCCGACTTCTCCTATCCGGGCGGCGAATCTCTTCTTGAATTTCGGGCGCGGGTGGAGGCGGGCCTCGCGCACGTGCTCAGCGATCCGGGGCCAAGCGTCTTGGTGATTGCTCATCGGGGCGTGATCCGCTGGGCCTTGAGCCATTTGCTGGAGGAGAATACCCGAGCCATTCGGGAACTCGAGATTGCTTTGGGGTCTTTGCATCTTTTGCACCGCGGCACCGATGGGCGGTGGGTAGCGCACTTGCTCGATTTCACCGATCATCTTTCCGAGATGACTGACGAGAATTCTCCGCCCGACACCCGGAGCTTACTTCCCCCAATGAGCAAACGGTAACACATGGCCGGGCAACCGTTTTCTCAAGCATTGAAGCAAGCCAAGCCCTGGGAAGAGCTCGAACTCTCCCCAATCAAGGCCATCGAGCTCGAGGCGGCACAAATGCCAGATGTTGTGTCGCTGGCTCAAGGAATACCGAGTTTCGATACGCCTGCACGAATCAAGAACTACGTCAAACAGAAACTCGACGAAGGCTCTTGTGCGAAATACAGCCTTTCTCCCGGCCTGCCGGCGCTGCGCGAGCTGATCAGCGAGCACCTGCGCGCCGAAGGAATGCAGTACGACCCCGAGTCCGAAATCATTGTCACCTGTGGGTCTATCGAGGCCATTGCCGCAAGTTTGCTCGCGCTCGTTCCACCGGGATCGGAAGTCCTCGTGACTTCTCCCACCTACACGTCGTACAACAACGCCATCCGGCTGGCTGGTGCCACACCGAGATTCGTTCCTTTGGTGGAAGACCTTGGCTTTGACCTC
Source organism: bacterium HR30 (assembly GCA_002898795.1). Classification (GTDB taxonomy): domain Bacteria; phylum Desulfobacterota; class Binatia; order HRBIN30; family HRBIN30; genus HRBIN30. Next base: position 9,479 of record BEIG01000095.1, read on the forward strand.
GATCCAGACCTTTTGGCGCGTTCATTCACTCGCAAAACGAAGGCGGTACTGATTGCTCAACCAAACAACCCTACGGGCACCATCTTTCCGCGAACGACCATACAGGTCTTATTGCAACTGGCGGAGCAACACGGCGCCATTGTGATCTCCGACGAAGTCTACAAAGAATTCGTGTACGCTGCGGAACCGGTCACGAGCCCGGCTGCGTTCGTTGCCCATCGCGAACGAACCGTTCGGGTTTGTTCTTTTTCCAAAGCCTACGCGATGACGGGCTGGCGCGTCGGCTTCGTCCACTGCGATCGGCGCCTGGCCACACGCATCCTCCGCGTCCATGACGCACTCGTCACCTGCGCACCCGTCATTTCCCAATACGCAGCGATGGCAGCGCTCGAGCACGCGGAGACCCTCGTGGCACCTTTCCGGGAGCAGTTCCGCGCACGGCGGGAGCGCATGATCGAACAGCTCGACGCGCTGCCCGAAATTTTCGACTACCAAAAGCCCGACGCAGCCTACTTTGTTTTCCCGCGCGTCAAAGACACTGTACCATTGGCCCGTGACTCGCGAGCACTTGCGCATGCGTTGCTTCACACGGCCAGAGTTGCCGTGGTTCCCGGCGTGGCTTTTGGCCCGACCGGAGAGGGCCACCTACGGCTTTGCTTCGCACGGGACCTTGCCGACATCGACCTTGCCTTCGAGCGCATGCGGCGGTTCTTCCGCTTGCCAGCATCGCCTCCGCGGTCACGGCAGCAACCGACCACACAGGCCTCATCCTCGGAGGCGAGCACGAAGCCCAGTTGGCGCCGCCGCCTTGCGACCGAGGTCTTCTCGCAACTCGCACGTTTTAGCCTGCGGCGATACCGGCCGGTCGTGATCGGCATCGCTGGGGGACGTGGGAAGACTGTGGCGAAGCGCGTGGTTTTCGAAGCCCTCAGCCCCCACCTGCACGTGCGCACGAATCCACTCTCGTACAATACGGAGATTGGGTTGCCGCTCGCGGTCCTTGGAATTCGTCTCGACACCCACGAGCCACGGGCGCTCGCGAACAGCCTTCTCCAAGCGCTTTACCGCTCTCTCCGCCCGGAGCGGGCCGCTGTGCTCGTACTCGAATATGGCCTTCGCCAGCCTGGCGACGCACGGCGACTGCTTCGGATTGTCGAACCCGACATCCTTGTGCTCACACCCACAACCGGCGCCACCGCTTACGACGACCCTTCCTCGAACACGCTACGCGACGAGCTGGCCGTACTGGTCCAAGCCGCAAGGGAAAAGGGGGCGCCGATCGTCGCCTGTGAAAACGATTCCTTCTCGAGTGCCCTTGGCTTGCCTGGCACAACCCACCTCGTACCAAGCTACTCGAGCAATGGCCCACACGGTGAAACGACCGCAACCGTGAATGGAACAGAAATTCCCTTGCGGCGGGAGTTCGTGGGGGAAAGCGAGCTTTACGCACTTCGCGCCGCACTGGTGGTTGCCCATTTACTCCACGTTCCGATGGAGCATATCCAGCGTTTTGCCGTGGGTTGCGAGAGGGTTGAAGACCCGAGTTAGCTCGGCGCCACCGGTACCACACGCGTCGGTTTCACGCGCTGCTGCCCGGCCCCTCATCTGAAACGATCAAGGCGTTTGCGATCCGTAGATCCACACTGCCGGAAACGGAGTCGCGTGCAAGGCGCACCCAGCCATCTCCTCGCAAGCTCCAGAGAATTTGCGATGGCCCGTCTTTCCCGTTCGTCACTGCGAGTACGTCCACCGTCTCCTGAGAACGTAGCTCTTCATAGGCCAGCAGCCGCAAAATTCCGGGCCGCGCATCCGTGTTCAGTTTCGCCGCAAGCCCAGCGGGGTCGCTCAGCCAACTACGAAGCGTTGGGGCGAAACTCATCAGGTCGCTCCCCGCGTTCCACGCCTCACGCTCAATCACACTCAGCAATGCCCAGAACATCTCCCTTTCGATCTCGCGATTCGAGCCAAAGAAGGTGGGATGCGACAGAAAAGCCGTTTGCTCCGCCAAGGCTAGCGCGGCTGCACCTGGTGCTCCCTGATTAGCACGGACCCTAAGCTTCCGAAGACACTCTCGCGCTGCCTCCCATGCCTCAGCACTGGCCTGGGACATCTGACGAGGGGCAACAACCCGACCCACACGCTCCTCCAGGCTCAGGGGGAAAAAGGGTCGTCGGAGCAAACATGCAACGCCCAAGGGGTCGTCGTCCGCCAGTCCTTTCAAGCCCAGTAGAAACGGGCGCATCCAAGGGTGGACGACAAATAGCCAACGACCGCCAGCAGCGTACGGAATTTTCATTCCGTCGAGTCCGGGCAAAATCCACGACGCGGAGCCGGCTCCATTACACACCAAAACCGCCACCGCCGGCTTGCCCACCTTGGCGATCGCTCGAGATAAAACCGCAGCTAGGTTTTCCCTGTCTTCCCGTGCATATCGAAGGACGGTCATCGGTAGGGTCCTGCCTCGTCGCCACCCAACAGTCCGAGCCGACTCGACTCACGCCAGGCGTAAAACCTGCGCAACTCTTCATCGGGCAGCCCAGAGCAGCCCCGCACGGCATTCGATGCCGCCTCCTCGCCGCAATAATGAAAAAAGGGACAGGACACGCAATCGTCCGGCGAAGGGGTTCGCGGAAACTTCCCGGCGCGAAGCAAACCAGCAGCGACTTCCATCGCTTGTACGGTGTGCATCCGAAGTTGCTCCAAGCTCTTTTGTTCAGCATGCCAGCGCTGCACACCACTCGGGCTGAGCAGGACGACGGCAGCGTCGGCCACTCTCGTAACAGCGCCTAGCGCCCCCGCCTCGATCGCCAGCACGTACAACCCGAGTTGCAAATACCGCCGAACATGCAAGCGACCAGGCTCCGCAACCGTCGTGCCCACAGTTTTGAGCTCACGGACAGCTAACCCTCGAGGCGTACGGGCAAGCCAGTCGATGGAACCACGCACGTACAGCGGAGCTCCACTTACGAGGAGACTTACCCCGTGCGGTTCCCCGAAGCGGCATTCCGCTCCCCAGAACTCTCTCGGCGGCTCCTCCCACTCACGGGCGATGAGGAATTGCAAGGCTGCCTGCAAGCGCGCCAGTTCTCGAGTTCGACGACTTTCTCCCCACAGCGGGTACATCTCCAAGAGGGCTTCGAAGCGCTCCCTTCCAACAGCATCGATGCGTTCCATCCAATAACCCAGGTTCTCATCTCGGGCGAAGAACTCTCGCCCGTACCGCACGAGAAACGCGGAAAACACATCATGCACGAGTGCACCAAAGGCGCTGGCTTCCAAGCGCTCGGTGCTAACCACGGGCCGCGAAGGGTGCACGTGGGCTAACCGCTCAAGAAAAAACCGAAACGGACACGTCAGCAACAGTGGAAGCGCCGTCGCCGATAATGGCCGTTCCGGCCGCAGACCCCACCCCACCCACTCAGCCCCGAGAGACGGCATCTGGTTCTCGGCGCAATCCGCGGCGGCCGTGCCGCTCGAACAGGCGGTACTCATTTGCCCCACAGACCAGGCCTTGGGTTCAACTAGACCGGATCCTAAACGGAAAACGGGGATTGGCTCGCATGGCGAGTCCGTCGTGAACTCACTTGCGAAGTGCGCCTCGTCCGAGCCCGGCGGCACCAAAAACACGGATCCTGCTTGTACCGCAGATCCGGCGAGTGCGATGATCACATCAGGCTCCGCGGTTGGTGCGAGCTGCAGAACCAAAGTCTGCAGGGTTCCATCCAACCAAGGGAAAAAGTCATCGGCCGCTTGTTGCCCACTCGCTTCGGAACCCGCAGCGGAAGCAAAAGACAAGCGCTCTACAGATTCCACTGCGGAGCGCGCGAGGGGCAACACGAGCCACCGACGCGCAAACGCCCAATAGTGTTCGAGCAGTTCTCTGCGGCTCCCTCCTCTCTCGAATCGCTCTGCGAGCAGGTCCAGTTCCCGAAGCGCGGGGAGTAGAGCCCGCAACTCCCCAGCTACTCGCTCGGCCTCTTGCTGCCTAATCGTGGCGCTGCGCTGCGTGGACGCGTCGCGCGACCGCTTTGCCGCAGCGATCTCCTCCGCGGCACGTTTCATCAGCGATGCGAGTCGGTCATGCCACCGGCGTGGGCCCGTGTATGCGCTACACGCCCCAGTCGCCTGCAAGAGGGCAAGTGCGCGGTCTGGCGACATGCGCGGTAGCCACGATCTCGGATCCGTGCCGCCGTCACTCAGCCCTCTCCGCAAGTACGGCACGAGTGCGGCCACAGCCTCGG
>BEIG01000096.1 GCA_002898795.1 bacterium HR30
TCTCTGTCTCCATCGAGGTGGAAAGCGCGCACTTTGACTTCTCCTCTGCCTCCTTGAGCCACTGGAGGGCCATGCGGTCTTTGAGCAAGTCAATGCCATGGTCCTTGCGGAACTCGTCGGCAAGGTACTAGATGATCCGTTGATCGAAATCCACCCCGCCGAGGAAAGTGTCGCCGTTCGTGGCTTTCACCTCGAACACGCCGTCACCGATTTCCAGGATGGAGATATCGAACGTACCCCCGCCTAGGTCGAAGACGGCAATTTTCTCGTCTTTCTTTTTATCCAGCCCGTAGGCCAACGCCGCTGCCGTTGGCTCATTGATAATCCGGAGAACGTTCAAGCCGGCAATCCGGCCAGCATCTTTTGTGGCCTGGCGCTGACTGTCATTGAAGTACGCCGGCACGGTAATCACCGCATCTTTTACCGGCTCGCCCAGGTAGTCTTCTGCCGTCCTCTTCATCTTTTGTAAGATGAAGGCGGAGATTTCTGGTGGGCTATACCGCTTCCCGCGTACCTCCACCCAAGCATCGCCGTTTTCTGCAGGCACGATTTTGTAAGGCAGCACCTTCATGGCACGCTGCACCTCAGGGTCGTTGTATTTTCGACCCATGAGCCGCTTCACGGCGAAAATGGTGTTCTCGGGGTTGGTGATTGCCTGGCGGTAAGCAATCTGACCTACCAGGATTTCGCCCGAATCGGTAAACGCCACGACAGAGGGCGTAATCCGCCCACCTTCGGCGTTGGTGATGACTTTGGGCTCGCCGCCCTCCATCACCGCCACGCACGAGTTTGTCGTGCCCAGATCGATGCCGATTGCTTTACTCATGGCCTTTTATCTCCTTCGTATCTTCTTCCCGCGCTTGCTTGAATTTGCCAGACTGCTCCGAGCGTTAATCACTGTCTTCCGAGGCTGCAACCGCAGGTCCACCGGCCCCCCCATTGGCGCGGCCACGGCTGACACTGACCAATGCCGGCCGCACCAACCGATCGTGCAGCATATAACCGACTTGATGCTGTTCGATGACCCGGTTCGCGTCGTGCTCCTCCGAAGCCAGGTGCGCCACGGCCTCGTGAAGCGCGGGATCGAACACCTCGCCAATTGCCTCCACCCGGCTCACGCCGTGTCGCTGCAGCACGTCCAAAAACATCTTGAGCGTTAGTTCCACCCCCTGGATGATGGGTTCTTCCCCCGCCTTTGCGTGCTGCAGGGCACGTTCAAGATTATCCACCACCGGCAACAGGTCGCGGACCAATGGCTCCGTCGCGTAGCGTAAGAGCTCTGCTTGCTCCCGCTGCACGCGCTTTTTGAAATTCTCCAGTTCCGCGCGTTCGTAGAGGTAAGCCTTACGCGCCTCCTCGACCTCGAGCTCCAGCTCGCGTACCTTCGCCCGCAGTGCCTCCAGCTCATCCCCACTCGAAGGCGCGGTGGGTTGCGCCTGGCTCTCCCCTACTTCCGCATCGGCCCCGTTGGTTTTCTCTCGGTTCGTTAAAGTGTCATCTTTGGTTGCGTCAGTCATAGCCCTTTTGCCTCGCGGCTGTGCTTGCTCATGAGCACACGAAGAGCACGCCGCAAGCTAAGAACGCACCTACACCTTGTCAAGCAAATGCACCCGTGTTTGGGTAGAAGCTCGTGACCCAAAGCGTCGCTCACGAAGCGATCATCCTACGTGCGCGCCCCTACGGAGAGTCAGACAAGATTGTAACCTTTCTGACCGATGTAGCGGGCAAGCTCACGGGCATTGCCAAGGGAGCTAAGAATTCGAGACGTCGCTTTCCCAATTGCTTGGATCCGCTGGCGCGGGTGTGCATGCATTACCGCCCGCGGCCGGGGCCTGGGCTGGTTTTTTTAGAGCGCTCCGATCTACGCCGGCCCGCTACAGCATATTGCGACCCCCACCGGCTCGCCTACGGACAGTACTTGGCCGAACTGGTCGACGTGCTCACCGAGGAAGCCCAGGGGGTCCCGGAATTTTTCCACCTGCTGGACGAAGCGTTAGACCTCCTCGTCGCCGGGCCCGCAACGGCACCTTTTCTTCGCGCCTTCGAAATGCAGCTCTTGCAGAAGGCCGGATACGGACCACAGCTCGGCGAGTGCTCGCGCTGTCGGAAGCCGCTGGTCCACGCCACCGAGGCCGTGCTCGACTTTGCGCAAAGCTCGGCGCTGTGCACGAGCTGCGCACCCCATCCCTCCAATCGCAACTTGTTTCCCATCCGCGGCGCCACGTTAAAGCTTCTCCAAGACTTCAAACACCTTCCCCTTCGCCACGCGCAAACGCAGCAGTTCGATGCTACCACTCTCACCGAGACGGCCCTTGCCCTATCCGGCTTGCTTGCACCTCACTTACGTCGGCCTCTCCGCTCCCTAGCCGTGCTCCGGCAGTTTCCCTCAGCGTAACCACCTCGCCCCTACATCCTGGACTGGATTCTCCAGCCCCGCTGTAGAGAGTTTCCCAACGACTCAGAACCAGTGCCCGCCCAATGCCCGCCGGGACCCCTGGCCCTGAGACGCTCTTTACCCTGCAAGAAACGTCGGCCAGCGGAGAGGGTTAGGGCCCCAACCCATACCCTTGCCCCAGCCTTGGCGGCCTGCCGGCTCAATTGCGGAGCGTGTCGATCGCCAGGGCGGTACAATCAGGCCCGATGCCTCGCGGGTTAACCGGGACGCACACCTTCTGCTCGGCAAGCCTGGCCTTTCGCCTATGCTGGCACTTAACCCTACGGCTCGATGGCCACGGGGAGCAAGAACCGGTCGCATCTACGAGGGAGGTAAACGGCCTTTGGCTGGCGGTTCGCCCTGCAGTGGTCCTTCCCCAACAATTTCCGGCTAACACTGGCCGCAATCTCGAAGGAGGATCTGCTGGTGTGGCTGTGCGAATGCGAGCTGCTCCACGAAACAATGCTCACCGTGGACTGGCACCGGCCATCATCGCGCAAAGCACACGCGCACCTTCAGCGGGGAGGGTAACCCTCCCCTGCCCCTCCTCCTTTTTGCTTCCCGAGAAGCGTCGTCAAAAAACAAGGGCGGTCTGCCATCGAGGTCCGAAGACAGCCAAGCCACCAGTACCCGACAACCAATCGGTCCTTCTCAGCTACCGGTGGTTCGGGTGGCCTCGGGGTTTATGTTTTGCTGGCGCTGCTGCTCTTCCGCATGTCGGGCAATCTGGCTCATAATGGCCTGCACGGCAGCCCCTATAAATGTCGTCCGATTGGCTGCCGCCCAGTCGCGCGAGGAGCGCGGGGCTTCAACAGCCCCTTGGAACTCCGGTATCACGTAGCGAGCGAACAACTCATAACTGCGCAACGTAGCTTCACGGTCGGCCCACTCGTGCGCCATTTGCAGGAAGCACCCGAAGCCACCGGACTGCTCTTTTAGGCGGTAAATTTGGGCAACCGCGTCTTCGGGCGTACCGATCACCGCCAAGCCAGAAGCGATCATCGCGTCCACTGCATCATCGATAGGCCCTTCCGGCGCAAGGGGCAACGCAGCGACCTCACGGAAATAGTCCAGCCAGGCTTTCAAGCCGAACTTTACGTTTTCCCTCGCCTTGTCTCGTGTCTCGGCTATGTGCATCGGGCCCACGAGACGCCAGTTTGCCCGCGACACTTGCTGGCCGTATTCGCGCGCCTTGGCCTCGCAGATTTCCCAGTTCGAAGCCAATGCATTAAAGCCCCCAGTCGTCGTCGCCCCCAGAGACAATAAGCTTAAGCCGTACTTCCCTGCGGCGCGCGCCCCTGCAGGCTAGACCTGCGATGCCACGGCAATCTCGACGTGCGGCTTCGTAAAAGGGGCAAGCTGCAGGCGGGCGTCGCGGAGTTTGAACCAATCCGTTTCCATGGTAACGGTTTCGCCGCGCAAAAGCGGCACTAAAGCCGCCAAGGCCTCGTCCATCATGTCGCGCTGGCGCTCCACTTCGATGCCCATCATGAAAGCATCCGACGGAAGCGCGCCCGGACCCACGCCGAACATCACCCGCCCGCGCGTTTGGTGGTCGAGCTGCATGATGCGGTCCGCCACCATCAAAGGGTGATGATAAGGAAGCGAGACCACACCCGTGCCCAATTTAATCCGCCGGGTTCGCTCAGCCGCTGCGGCGATAAACACTTCGGGACAAGCAATGATCTCGTAACCAGCCGAATGATGCTCGCCGATCCACGCTTCGTCATATCCAAGGCGATCTAGCCATTCGATCAGCTCGAAATCGCGCTGCAGTGCCAAAGTGGGGTTTTGACCCACTGGGTGAAACGGCGCGAGAAAAATACCGAACTTCAGGTGCTCACCTGGCATGTATCTCTCCTACGAAAGGTAAGACTGCCACGGCTTGTACGCCCGCGCAGCACTTACGGCAAGCAAGACCCTCGTGAGAGCAGTCGTTTGTCTCCGTCCCCGGCATGGCGCTTCCTCGGGCCGCCACTCACCACGGCTCTCGGCCTTCAGATGCTTTGGCCAAGAAAGCCATCCACGGGGTTCCAAACGTTTTAACCCTTTCGACCGTCCTGATCCCTCCGAAGGTGGGCTTGGCTCGCCGCCATTTCCACTAGATCCCGAGAGCGGTTTCAACGACGCACGTTGTCCCGTTCGATTGGACCGAAGGTGGCTACGCGTTCCCGCTGCCACCAGGCTCCGGTGGATCTCCACGTACGCCAGTCGGTAAACCGATACCGGTACACTACCAAACGCACCATGCGCGGCATTCGACCAGAGAACGGATCGTCGGCAAACAACCCTTCGACAGCCCCGTGGTTCGTTAGCAACCGCACCAACAAGTTGTAAAAGTACTGGTCTCGCGGTGCACGGCCTCGCAACAGCAAAAACCATAGTTGGAAATCCACGCGCGGCTGGTGCGGGGCGACCACTGCTGGAGCGCGGCGCACATCTCCTGGCTTGTAACGGAACTCGTACTCCCGCCACTCTTGTCCGTCCTCGGATCCTTCGATCACCGGCTCGTACCGGACGTACGTCATCGTGGCAAACAGGTGGTAAGCATTGGCCAACCGCCAAGGTTGTAGGGACTGCCGCAATCCGGGTAAGGCCTGACGCAACGGGGGCAGGAAGGGGAAAAACGGCACCACGGCAATGAACGCCCAAACTCCTGCAAGCACCCAGACGGCGAAGGCTGAAAGTCGTGCCGAACCCGTAGCGCGGGTGTCCGCAGGCGAGGCTGGCGTGCGCCCGCCAAGGCTGCGCACCAAGGTTCGGATATCTTGATCGTCCAAGCCCCAAAGGCACAACGCCAGGGTGAGGTAATTGAAAAAGCCGTAGTTGGCGGTCGCCAGAATGAAAAACTGCAGAAGCGCAAGCCCGCCCACGCTCAAGCGACGGATCGTTCTCGGACCCCAGATTCCCCATGGCAAAGCAATTTCGACCACGAGGGTGAACAAAGCACCAAGTTGGTGGACCACCACGGGTAGCTGGTGGGCAAACCATCCTAGCCATGTGGGCAGCGGTGCCGTCTCGTAATAGGTCACGAGCGCCGTAAGGTCCCTCCAACTAGGATCTCCCGACAAAAGCTTCGCTAACCCCGACTCCACATGCAGGCGCACCAGTAACCATTGCATCAAGAACACTGCTGCAGGATGTGGTGGCACGGCCAAACCGCTGCGGCGCCACGGAGCGACAAACCAGGCGAGCAGTGTGCTCTCGAGGAGTAAATTATCCCACTGGAAGGCAAAGAACGTCTGGCCGACGGAGACAAAGGACAAGTAAAGAACCCACAAGGCAATCAGAGAGACTCGTGGGTGGACACCGAACAACAGGGCAACCGCGAACACGGCACCCAATACGGCGCCGCAACGCAGCACAGCGTTTGACGCGCCAAACCAGAAAATGGTTGGCACCTGCCACAATGGCACCTGGCCGCGAAGCCCTTCTAACCAGGCCTCGGCGGGGAGGAGCCCCTGCGCGCCAATCAGCCACGCAACTTGGCTCGCTAGCGACAAAAACGACGCGAGGTGCACAAGGGCAAGTGCACGGAGAAACCATTTGCGCACCTCCAACACCGTTGCCGGGGTACGCATCGCACCGCTGAACGCTGCGCGGTCCAGGCCCCTACTCCGGAGTGGCGACGACTCGCGGTGTCGGGGTTGCGTCCGCTCCAGTTCGCAAAGGCAGCCGGTTGCAAGTGAGCTTCAAGCTAGAAAGCTCTCGGCGCGCGGGGAACGAAAAATCTTCGGTTCGCAACGCCAGGGTGACGCTGGCACTTCGCATGCCGCCTACCAGCACTTGGACTGGGAAGGGAGCGCTGCAGAAGTTGAACTGTTCCCGCCCTACTGGCGGCCGGAACACGAAGCCTGCTCCCGGTCGTGCGGGATCGCGCAGGTGCTGCAGAGCCGATTCAAGTGCGAAGCGATTTGCGGCCAACACTTCACCCACAACGGGCAGGCGAGCCTTCCGTGGGTCGGGCCGTAAGATTTCTACCGAGCGCACACCGTTGGGACGGCACGTCGAGAAAATCGGGTCCACTACATTCAAACACACCTGCACCAAAAACTCGCACAACCCCGGCCGCTCGAAGGCAAAGTCGCAGTTCGCATCCCCATCGAAGCACCGCACATGGTTGGCAGCCGCACCAAAGCGGTCCATCAATGGGTTCACCGCCATCACTCGCCAAGCTGCTTGGCAACCTGACGGGCGTCGCGGATCTCGACGGTCGCCCCGAATCAACAACGGTGTCGGTGTTGGGGTAGGCGTAGGTGCCGTTGGCTCAGGGGTTGGCGTCGCCTTGGGCTCTCCAATCGCCAAAATGGACCGAGCCAGCAGATCGCCAAGGGGGTTTTGATCACACGCAGCCAATACTCCGGTCAGCACAGCCCCCTGGGCCACCCCTTTTGCCAACATGTCGCACGCAAAAGGTTGTCCTTCGGAAGAGACCGGGCCTAACTCGATTCCAGGTTGGTTGCTGGCATTTTCAACCAGGGCCGAGGCAACCCCTGTCGTAGCCGGAAGCGTGAAGAGCAAGCGCGGCGAGGCAAGCCAGTCGTCGTCGTCCGTGCAAAATTCTCCGTCCGGCCCCATCGCAGGATCCGTTCCAGAGCAAGCTCCAATCACCGCCGTAATCAGGGTGCTCGAGGTCACCAGGGCGGAACCCGGACCGCCCACCCCGTGGATTACGGGCACCGGCGGGCCTGGTGGCACGCCTTCCGGGGCGCCGCAGTCGCGCACCAAGGTTACGTTGACTGCTTCCAACCCGTTGCAAGCAACCACCCCTGCAGCAGCATTTCCCGGGCCGTTCACAAAGGCGCACGGAAAGCGCCCCTCGCACTCGGGCTCTCCTTTGGTCAAGACCGGCGTACAATCACGCGACAAGGTCACGCCATCCGCATCGAACAATGTGCCCCCGCAAGTTTTGACGGGTATCCCACGAGCACAGCCACACACGATGCCGGCCACCGACACACGCGGGAACTCTACCGAGTTTGCCCGCACGGCCACGGGGATTTTGCCATCCCGTATTTTGCCGAGGCTCCATGTTTGAAACCCTCGCACTGCGATGGCCAGATTGAGAAAGCCGCTGTTCACCAAGATTCCGCTCGTGCCCGGCAGGAGTTGGTTTTCTTTGACCAAACCAGGTACGAAGTTGGTGGCAACGTCCATCTCCTTTGTGCAGTTGGCGGCACACTGGTCGCCACCAAATGGCCGACAACGGATGCAGGCGCCAAAAGGGCAGTCCATCTGTTCGTCGCACTGCACGCCCTCGCGGGGCCCTCCCACACATACGCCGCCCGCCTCGCATTGCTCCTCGCTCGTGCAATGTTGGCCAGCTCGAGGGCCCCCGATACAAATGCCGCCGTCGTCGCACTCCTCTCCTTCTTCCACAACTCCGTTGCCACAAACTGGGGTGCCAACTTGGCGCGGCACAGCAAACGAAGGAACCGCGGCAACACATGCAATCACCACGACCGCCGCGACCGTGATCGAGAACACTGAGCGATTCATGATGCTCGGGGCACCTTTTACAACCGCCTAAAGCCTGTGGCAATTGTGAAAGACTATGGTCATTTCAGCGATGCAACAGAACCTCTCCGCGATTCAAGTCGCAGCCCTGAAGAATGCGCGGCAGAAATAATTCCGACCCGGACCTGAATCCCATAAAGGCTCGCCAGCGACCTCGCGCAACCGGTCGGCAAGAACAGGCTCGTTCCCGGTGAGAGAACGGATTCACCTTCGCTCGCCACTCAGAATCCTGGCGGGAGTCAAGCATCCCGTACCGCGCTCCCACCTGCAGGACTTTCATTCCTAGGTCCGGCCCGCATTGGCGCGCACCAGGTGATCTCACGCGGCTCGGTTCTGGGTTCGTAAAACGATTCCGGCGGTATCCCCGAACCGAGGTGCCGAGTTTCTCTGTCTGTTTTCACGCACGTCGGGCAACGTACGCCGCCTGGGTCACGAGGCGGCACAATGGTCGTGTTTTATCTCGCGAGGGCCGCGGGCAGGTCCAGTTACGCCAAACCTACTCTGCAGCGAGCTATTACCCCCAACATGCGGGCGCCTGCTGTAGGTCAGTCACCGACCTACCAATTGTGCTGGCGACGTTGCCCCGACAGGCTGTGAGACAGAGCACCTGGATCAACGAAGGTTTCCGTGGAGGGGCTGGGGCGGCTTGGTCACTGCTAGCGCGAAGAGGGGTCTTCGAGCAATTTCGTGTACAGTGGTCACGAAATTGGCCACCTAGAGTCGCAACGATGGTCAGCCATGCAACAACGATCTTTTGGTGAGACCGGTGTAGTACCAACCATGGCACACCAGGACTCTGAAGTGGCTCCCCGGGGATCTGCAAGGAAAACCGACCCGTACACCGCGGCCAACGCAATCGAGGGACGTACCGCTCCCGTTCGACCCTTACCTTCCAGTACAACTACCAATCAAAAAGCAAACGCCGCAAAGATGCGACCTTTGCACCTCCCGAACTTCCTTGGAGCGATACACACCACCAAGGCCGAGGCCAACCCAGGGCCAAGCGGTACACTTTGCACGACGCGTTTTCGTGACCGGCGGAGATGCCCATTGACTGGACCGGCTGTGCCAAGCAGGAGCGTCAAGTCCCTCACCACTAGCACGGCCCCAGAGTGTGCGCGCTCGCGTGCCCCAACGCTAGTGCTGTGCCGGCATGGCACCTGCTTTTGAAGCTCCCTTGTGGCTCGCCGGTAGCAAAAGGCGAAGCGTACGTCTTTGGGTCCGAGCACGACCACCAGGATCACACCTACCGCCGCGAAAAAGTCAGCACGTAGATTAGCCAAAACCAGGCAAGTCCCTAGCGACGGAGCCACGGCACCTCGCGGCAATCACTGGTTCGGCCCCCCGGTAAGGATAGTGCGGAGCCAGGAAAGCCCCGCGTTTCTTCGCACATTAGGCGTAAAAGCCCTACTTTGCCGCCGCGCGCTCGCGCGATTGCCCAACTACCTTGCCGGTTCAAGCTCTGGGTCGGCGCAACCGAAGCGCGGAACAGGGCCGCATGGAATGGCGGCGACTGGAGTCGAACCAGTGACCTAGGGATTATGAGACCCTCGCTCTAACCAACTGAGCTACGCCGCCGAAAGCCTTGCCGCGCGACGGCGGCGGTTGTAGCGGGACCACCGTCGCGCGGCAACTATCGTGCGGGCTGGCCCAATTTCAGCAGCCGGCCAAAGCCTTGTTTACCGCGGCAATGATCTCGTCAATGGTAATCTCGCCGTCACCATTGCCGTCGCCAGCCCGGCACTGGTCTACTGGCGCCGCCCCTAATGCAATGTTCACCATGCGCACAATCTCGTCCACGGTCACTTCGCCATCACCACCGCAATCACCCGCACACGTGGCACCGCCGCCAAGGTCTTGAGCGACAAGGTTGATCGTCACGCCCACTGCACCGAGTGGCTGTAAGTTAGGCACGGCGAAGGCCGATACCAGATGCGCCCCCCCAGGGTTGCCGTTGGCAAGCTTGTCGCAAGAAAACGGGGCCCCCCTGCCCGATATGGGTCCAAACTCGGCTCCGTCCGGCAAGTTCACCACGCGAGCGTTCGCTGTGCCCGACACAGCAGGGTTTGTCGCAACGATGCTCAGGTCTGGTTGATCGTCCGGCGTGCAAAACACTCCATCGGGACCATACGCAGGCCCGGAGCCCGTGCACCCGCCGTTAATCCGGATGTCGAGGCCAATCGTGGCCAGGAACTGAGCAGCCCCAGCCCCCCCTTGCCCCTCCAACGTGACCCTTGGGGGTAGGGGCTCCCCGCTCTCGCCACCAGCATCGATGACAAACTCCAAGTCCGCACCTTCGAGGCCGCTGCAGCCAATTATGCCGGACAGGGTGTTACCCGGCCCGTGCAAACTCGTGCAAGGTTTCTTTCCGCTGCAAGCGTTCTCGTCTGCCGTACAATCCGTAGACAAGGACCCATCGGGCTCGAAGAAGGTACCGCCACAGGTTTTCGCAGTGGCCCCTTTGACGCAACCGCAGCCGCTGAAACCCAGTAACGAAACCTCAATGGGTGGAACCTGGACAGCTTCCTCCTTAATCACCACTGGAATAATACCGTCACGGGGCTTTCCCATCGTTAACGTCAGCGTGCCTTGCATGGGTATGGCAACGCCAAGGCCGGCCACCGCGGCAGCTTCAGCCACAATCCCACTCGTACCGGCTCTCAGCGATGAGCCTAAGCCACTGCCCGTCGTCTCGCCTGGTACCAAGTCGAAGCGCACGTCGCGCTCCGTCGTACAGTTCGCTGCACATCCGTCCCCACCAAAGGCGCGGCAGATTCCGTTGGGGCACTCAGCGTCCGTCATGCACGTCGCCCCGGCGTTGTCACTGCCAACGCAAATACCACCGTCGTCGCACTCTTCCGGTGATTCGATGACACCATTCCCGCACACTTGAGCCGCCCCTCCAGTGGGACCCGCTGCTACCCAGAGGATTGCTGCAATGATCGCCCAACCAATCCCTCGCTCCATGTACCCTCCTTCAGTTCAAATGCTTCGCCACCAGGCGCAAGTGAGTTTCTTTCGCTACCCCGTTTTTGCGCCCAGTGTCAAGCCATACCTTGTACACGCGCGGGCGTAACCTGGCGTACTCGCCGGGCGTCGAAATTTCTCCGGAGCAACAATGCCCTTGCCTGCGCAGCAACTCTTCCGCACCATCGTGCGGTATGATCGAGCTCATCGAACTGACAAAGGTGTTCGGGCAGGTCACTGCGGTGGACAAACTGAACCTGGTCGTACACCCGGGCGAAGTGTTTGCCTGCTTGGGCCCGAATGGTGCGGGAAAGACCACCACGATCAAAATGATGATGGGCCTGTTGCGGCCCACAAGCGGTGTGGTTCGGTTGGGTGGGTACGACCTGGCCCAGCAGCCCGAGGCAGCGAAACAACAATGCGGTTTCGTTCCCGATCGGCCGTTCCTTTACGACAAGCTGACCGGAGCAGAGTTTCTCGAATTCGTTGCCGGACTTTACGGAGTGGAACCGCGGTGCGTCGCTTCCAAACGGCAACAACTGCTAGAGCAATTTGGTCTGGCGGACTGGGCCGATGAGCTCACGGAAAATTACTCCCACGGGATGAAACAACGGCTTGCGCTGGCCGCAGCACTGATTCACGAGCCTAAAATCCTCGTGCTCGACGAGCCCATAGTCGGACTCGACCCCCGCGGTGCGCGGCTGTTGAAGCAACTGGTTCGAAAGCTTGCCGCTAGCGGGGTAACCGTATTCTTTTCCACGCACAGCTTAGATGTAGCCGAGGATATTGCCGATCGGATCGGGATCATCGATCATGGCCGGCTCATTGCCGTCGGCACGTTAGCGGAGCTTCGCCGGCTTGGCGGCAGCCCTGCCGGTGCAGACCTTGAGACCATCTTCTTGCGCTTGACAGCCGCAGATACCTTGGGTGAGTGGCCCGCCCGAGCGCACGCATGACAACCGCTGTTTCGCCCTTCGGCCTTCGCGTTTACCTCCTCCTCCGTCCCCGCTTGCAGGCGGCCCGTAACCGCTATGACCGGGCTTCCGGCGCTAGCCGATGGCAGCGGCTTTTCCTGATCGGGCTTGCCGTTGCGTTTGGCACTGGGGTTTTTGTGTTCTTCTACCGAGTGTTGGTCCATTTCCTGAGTATTCCCGAGTTCGGGCCGGTACTCACCTACAAGCTTCTGGCCATGATTTTGTTGACCTTTCTTTCCGTCCTTTTGTTCTCCAACATCATCGTGGCGCTATCCACCTTCTTCCTGTCCGCAGAACTCGAGCGGTTAGTCGCCGCCCCGGTGCCATTGCGGGTGCTGTTCCACGCCCGCTTCCTCGAAACCTTGGTCGAGTCGTCGTGGATGGTACTCCTCTTCGCCTTCCCCGCCCTGGTCGCTTACGGCTTGGCACACGAGGCCCAAATGAGCTTTTACCTGTGGGCGCCCTTTGTTCTCGTTCCTTTTGCGGTGGTACCTGCTGCGTTGGGTGTCGTGGTGACGGCGGTTCTGGTCAACGTCTTTCCGGCGCGCCAAGCTCGAGACCTTCTGGTTCTCGCCGCCATCGTTGCAGGCGCGATTTTGTACATGCTTTTGCGATTCTTGGAGCCCGAGCGACTGGTGCGTCCCGAACATTTCGCCGACTTTGCTCAATTTCTTCTCGCCATGCGCACCCCAACTACGGTGTGGCTTCCCAGCACTTGGGTAGCGGAGGTGGTCCACGGACTGGCACTTGGGGAAACGGCAACTCTGCCGCTTTGGCTCGGGCTCCTCGTTGTCGGAGCGGTGATCAGTTGGTGGGGAGCCTGCAGGGTGACGACGCTGCTTTTCGAGCACGGTTACAGTAAGTCGCAGGAGGGTCGTAAGGCCCGTCTGACGCAACAACAAGCCGCAAAGTGGGCGCTAGGGGTTGTGACCCTGCCGCTACCGAGAATTCTCCGTCTTTGGGTGCAGAAAGACGCTCGAACATTCTTTCGCGACGCCAGCCAATGGTCGCAACTCATCCTACTGCTCGCGCTGGTTGTTGTGTACGTGTACAACTTCCGGGTGCTGCCCCTGGGCAGCATGCCCTTGGTCACTTTCTACTTCCGGAACGTCGTTTCGTTTCTCAATTTGCTCCTCGCGGGCTTTGTCGTTGCGTCGGTAGCGCAGCGCTTCGTGTTCCCCGCCATCAGCTTGGAAGGGCGAGCCCTGTGGATTGCGCAGGTCGCCCCCATCAGCCTACGAAAACTCTGGTGGAGCAAATTTTGGGTGGCGTTGGTACCGCTTCTCGTTCTCGGCGAGGTGCTCATCGTGTTAACGAATCACTACCTACGGGTGTTGCCGTTCATGCGGTGGTTAGCCCCGCTGACCATGGCGGGACTCACCGTGGCCATCGTGGCCATTAGCCTGGCCGCAGGCACTCGCTACCCCCGCTTCGAAGCTGATCAGGCCAGCAAGATCGCAACGAGTGCCGGTGCCCTCATCTCTATGATCCTTTGCATGAGTGTCGTGGGAAGTGTGGTCGTCTTGCAGGCGTGGCCTACCTATGTGTTGTTTTTCAGTTACCTGCAAAACACGCCACTCGATCGCGCCACGGTGTTCGGTGTTGCCACCTCCCTCGCCGCCTCGGCAGTGGTCGTCACGGTTGCCATCGGAGAAGCCATCCGCCGTGGCCTACGGGCTATGGACGAGTTTGGAACTAAACCTGTGCCTATCGTTCGATCCCGCTCACGAAGCGGACGCGCCGAACCGGCTGCTTGGGAGCCCGGAATCGAGCGGGGTAGTGGCTAGCTGTAACGCGTAAAGCCGCGCGTAAGGGCCCCC
>BEIG01000097.1 GCA_002898795.1 bacterium HR30
ATCAAAACGACGCCATCGAAGGGGCGCCTGGATTGCGCGAAGAGCATTTGCCGGTGTTTGACTGCGCGTTTAGGCCTGCTCGCGGTAGCCGTTCGATTCACTACATGGGGCACCTGAGGATGATGGGTGCGGTACAGCCCTTCATCTCTGGGGCGATTTCCAAAACAATCAACATGCCCAACTCCGCGACCGTCGAGGACATCATGGACGCTTACATGGCGGCGTGGCGCTTGGGACTGAAAGCGGTAGCCATTTACCGCGACGGCTGTAAGCGCACGCAACCGCTGAATACCTCTCGCACGACGAGCAAGGCAAGCGTGGCGGAGTTCCGTCCGGTGCGGCGCAAGCTCCCGAACGACTGCCAATCGATTCGTCATAAGTTCGATATTGCGGGGCACGAGGGTTACATCCACGTTGGTCTCTACGAAGATGGAACGCCTGGGGAAATTTTTATCAAGATCGCCAAGGAGGGTAGTACGGTGTCGGGGTTAATGGACACCATCGGCATCCTCACCTCCATGGCCTTACAATACGGCGTACCTTTGGAAGTGTTGGTAGACAAATTCAGTCACGTCCGCTTCGAGCCGTCGGGCTTTACCAAGAACCCAGACATACCTTTTGCCAAATCGCTGATCGACTACATTTTCCGCTTCTTAGGCTCGCGCTTTCTCAGTCCAGAACAGCGCTCCCAGATGGGAATCGTCATTACGCCGAGCGAAGGCGCAGCAGCGGAAGGCGGCCAGCTTGCTGCTGGCGGTGGAGCAACCACAAATGTCGCGACATTGGGCTTCAGCCCTCAAGCCGACGCACCGAGCTGTCACGACTGCGGTGCGATCATGGTGCGCAACGGAAGCTGTTACAAGTGTCTGAACTGCGGCGCAACCAGCGGTTGCTCCTGAGCAAAAAGCCGTGTTGCAGGCTGCTGAACGCGCCGAGGTCGAAAGCATGGGTGGGGAGGCGGTGGCGGCCGAAACTGTTCGGGTGGGGCACTTGCACGAAAGGGCAAGTGCCCCGCGGGGTGTACACCATCACTGAGGGCCTGGGCATCGGATACGTCAGGGCCTCGGAGAGAGGCTGATCCCAAACCGCGCTGGCGTGCTACGGTTCAGCACAACGTAGCCGTTCGAACAAGGTCTGCTTGTAGTGCTCGATCAGCCCTTTGCTGCTCTCAAAGGTCTCTCCGAGCATGAACTGTTGCGCTAAAACGCCAACGAGTGTGACGAGCATCAGAGCAGCTTCGCGCTCGGGGTCTAGGCTGCGACGAAAGACACCGCGCTGCTGCCCATGAGCGATAATTTCCGCGAACGACTGCCGAAAAGCGCGGTAGAGTTCGTTCACCCGCTGCAGGCTGTCGCTGCCACGACTAGCCTCTGACTCGCCTAACGGCAGCTCACCTCGTAGCATGAGCGTCATGAAAAACCGGACCGAATACACGTTGTCGTTGACGAACTGGTAAAATGAGTCAATCAAACGGACGATTTGATCCGGCTCCTCCAAGCCGGCGAGTTCCTCACGGTCGATGTGGTACGGCTCGAGGTTTTTTTGCAGGGCAGTGAGGTAAAGCTGTTGTTTGTTATCAAAGTGCCAGAAAATCAGTGCCTTGCTGACTTTGGCCGCACGCGCCACCTCGGCGAGCGACGTCGATTCGTAGCCGCGCTCTGCGAATAAGCGAGCTGCTGCAGCGAGGATTTTCTCGCGCGCTGCCCGCATCTCCTCCGGCTGGCTGTGACGGTCCTCGGTCATGCATTACCCCTATGGAATCAGCGAGGCAGAGTCAACGAACACATTTTTGTAGCCCAGTGGCTGACACGTCCAGGTCGTGCCGTTTCCATCGCCGTGGGTACCACACCGGTTGCATCCGATTTAGTGCTCGGCCTGGGGTCTTCCCAATGCCAGGGCAGCGAGCTGTCTGACGCTTTCCTCTGGGTGCTCGGCTGCGAGTCGTTCGAGGATTGCCTGGCTTGTTTCACCCAGCTCGGCCAGAGCGAGCACGGCTGCGGCGGCTTTCCTTGCGTTTCCACGCAATGCAGCTTCCTCCAGCGCTGAAAGCGCGGCAGGGCCAACTTGAGCGATTTTGATGGCGGCTGTGCGCTGCACGCCCTGCTCGGGGTCACCCAAAAGCACAAGCAACCACGGCAAGAACTTCGACTCCGGTGGTAAATGCTCCGCTAAGGCTTGGCGAACCAATGGCGACGGGTCTTTGATCGCCTGTTCGATAACCTGTTGCTTGTCGGTTGCGGCTGCCACTTTTGCGGCGAGAACCCGCCACTCGAGTGCTGAAGACGAAGACCACGCTGCCAAGCGCTCGTCAAGTTCTGGGTCTTTCCACGATAGTAAAGCTTCCCAAGCTAGGCGGCTAAGGTCGGTGGAATCTGACTGAGCAATCTGAAGGATCGGAGCCCGGAGTTCTTTGAGCTGATGCCTACGTGCGAGATCGAGGGCTGCCTTTCTTGTCGCTGCCGATCCATGGCCCAGAGCTCGAGCAATCCCCTGTGTGACGGCTTCATGGCGGAGCGCGCTGCCCTCGAAGGT
Source organism: bacterium HR30 (assembly GCA_002898795.1). Lineage (GTDB taxonomy): Bacteria > Desulfobacterota > Binatia > HRBIN30 > HRBIN30 > HRBIN30. The sequence continues at coordinate 2,533 of BEIG01000097.1, forward strand.
CGTTCCCAGCATTTCGAGCGCGGCCATGGCCAGTCGCTCGTCACTTGAGGCTCCCAACTCCGCTAGGGCTTGGGCCCCTTTGCGCCCAGTCCGCTCGTTCGGTTCCAGTGCAACGTAGGATTTCAGCGCGCCGAAACGCTCGCACCGGGGCTCGCGCAAAAAGGCGTCTCCCTGCGCGGCCACTGCGAAGGTTTTGCCATCTCGCAACTGGGGAGGAAAGCGATGGAGCCACAACGCGGTTGCCGGCAATGCAGAGAGGGCGACAAGGACCGTCTCCCCCTTTGCAAAACGTGGAGCCCGCTGGGTGGCAAGCTCTTCCCAAGCGATTTCCAGTCGTTCCCCAGATCCGAGCATTCCGGAAAGAACCTGTTGGACGAGGAATTCTGCCCGATAGCCGGTTCGGTCGATGCGGGCAATCCGACCGACTTGGCCACACACATACGCTTGAGCCACGGACACGGCGGCAAGCACTGCTTTCGGATCTTCCTGGGCTCGCGGCAGGTCGGGCGGGTTGGCTGTGCAGCCTGCAAGAGCACCCAAGAGCGCGAAACTCGAGCACAAGTGGGCGTAACCCATGCTCAAGTTTTAGCGCGGCGCCAACGGTGCCTGAAACCCCGGTGTGCCGTCAACGTCCGCGTACAGCGCGTTGGTCGCAGCAAGTGCCATCGTGCCCAATTCTCCTAAGTTGCCGTCGAGGAGATCGGCCAAGGTGCGATTGCTTTCGGCGCGAAGGTCGCGCGGGAACACGGGAAACATCGGTCGGGATACTCCGTCAGTTCCTTTCACCACGACGACGAACCAGGTGTCCTCGTCCAGGCCACGGAAGGGAATGGTCACGTGCGTTTCCCAGCGCGCCGCGTTGGGAACGTCGCTGCGGACGATCACCTGCTCTCGGGTGAAGTCAGTGCCGAGTCGGAGGACTCGTGTCGGAATCGCAGTGAAAAGCGTGGGTACACCGTTGACACGGAGCGTGGGTGTCGTGGCGGCATTCGCATAGACTTCGATGGTGTCGTACTCGGCCCAAAGAGGAGCTTGCACGTGGATTTGGAGATCAACGTCGCCGCTCGTGCTTCGTACCTCCGTGTTTCCGCGGAGAGAGAAATCGGCCACGGCACCGGAGCCATCGGCCGCAATCAAACGAGTTTGCACGTATGGTCCTTGGCCTCCTACAGCTTTCCCCGCTTCGACTGCGCGTGCGACTTCAGCGGGGTCAACGGCCGCAGGAGCATCGTTCGAGGACGGCGTCCAGGTTCGTGCACCCGCGGTATTCAAGTTGCGGAATTCGTGGGTGTCGGTGTCCGCGATAAAGGTTGTGCGGAGACCCTGGTTCAGGAGATTCATCCAAATACCGATACGCTGTTGCAGGAACTGAGTTTGATGGCTGCGGCCGGCACCGTTCCACAACTCTAAGGCCGGAAAGTGGAAAAACAAATTGCCTCCGTTGGGATCGAGGCGAAAGGCAAGCCGTTCCTCGGCAGTGAGAAAGCTTTGTGGAGGCACTAACGAAGTGTCGATCCGCAGCGGCGAGAAAAAGCTATCGATGTGATTGATTTGGATCGTGGTATCTGGCGTGCTTGTGGGGCCGTTCACAGCCAGTTCGTAAAGCTCCGCGGGAGACAAGCTGTACGAGCCGTATTGCACGAAGTCTCTACCCGGTGGGGCTTCTTTTGCCCAGTCGGTCGAGCCGCGAGAGGGTCGCGAAGGGTCGATCGTCAAGGGGTAGGCGTTGAAATGACCATAGTCCCAAGTGGTGATTTCTTCTCCGATTGTCGAGCGCAGGAAATTCTGCAGGCCCAGCCGCTCGATCACCGGTGTCAAGTCTGTATGCGCGTGGTGGTCGGTTACAATGACGTTGTCCACCCCTTCTCCAGCGAACTGGAGCGCCCGGTCGGTAAGATTCACCCGCGAGTCGGCACTGTGAATGGTGTGCACGTGATAGTCCGAGGAAATGAAACCGGTGGTGTCCACGACCCGAACGATTTCGGCGTGCACCGAGGTCGTTTGTCCGGCCGTGATTTGAATGGGCTGTTGGAACAAAGAGTACTCCGGCCCGCGCGACACGTAAATTTGGTACTGCCCAGGTTCTACGTCGAACTCCACGGTACCATCGGCGCCGGTGTATTCGAGCCACACGATCCCAAACGGTACTGGGTCGAACCCAATGTCGAAGAAGGTTCCTGTCCGCACCGTACCAGCAATGGAGTCCAGCGTGATGATCGGCTCGGGGCTCGGATCGAAGCCAACGACCGTGACCCGTGCCGGAACGGGAGCCGGAGAAGCTCCCGGCTGCGTGGGCATTTCCCGGACCTCAACACGCAACCGGCCCGTGGTTGGCAGTTCCATGCGTAGCTCGGAAACTTCTCCTGCGCGAATGGATACGTTGTGGAACACAGGGCTTGCGCTGCCACCCTCATACATGTATCCGCGGCGTGCGGCAGCAACTTGGTACGTTCCCTCGGGTAGTTCGCCACGAAAACAGCCATCGGCGCCAGTGACAAAAGGAGCAACGACCCCGCGTCCTCGCAGGACGCTGACGCGGCTTCCTGGTAACGCCTGGCCGCCGGCGTAGACGCAACCCAGCAAGGTACCCGTGGGTACACCTTTAATTTCGTTTTCTGCCGTGACGACGTCCCCGCCACTGCCTCTGCCGACGACAAAATAGCGAGAGTAACTCCGCGAACCGCGGGCAGGCACGACAAAATTGGGGCTTTGACCAAAAACGACCCGGATGATGGACTGACTTTGCATGATGTACGAAACACCCGAGACGCTAAAGAAGCTCGAACGTGGCTCGGGTGCCCCCTCGATCGGCAAAGGTATCACCCCATAGCTGACTCCTTGGGCCTCGCCGTAGCCGATGTAGGTCAAAGCGGTGAGGTTGGCCGTGAGAATCTCGCCAAGGCCAGCGTTGGAGCTCGTCCATTGCTCGAGTTCGCCCGAACCGTTCACGTAGTCCCCAACGTAAAGTCCGAGGTCACGGTCTTCGTTATTGAACACGGTGGTAGTCATCTGCACATAAGGCTTGCCAGGCTCGAGAACGTAGTCCGTACATGCCTCGATGTCGTAGTCTTTGTCATCGGCGGAGTCAGGGAACGTAAGCCCAGCGCCGCGAATAATGGTAGACGGGTTCACGAAATCGAGCACGTCATCCGGTCCACAGGTCCGAATGATCGCAGCCGTTCCGTCCTGCCCGTCGTTCACGATCTCGACCGTCTGGGCATTGATGACCGTTTCCACGTTGAGCGCCGGTTGGATTTCGAGAAAGTTGTCGTTGCCGGGGGCGGCCAGAAGCTCCGCATCGATGATATTCCCTCCGAACGCGCCGACACTGTACAGGTCGCGTTTCCCGACATCTTGAATGACGAAGCGGGCGACCGTGTTGGCTAACAGGTAATCTCCCAGGCGACCGTGGGCCAGTGGACCGGCGAGCAAATCGGATTCGTTGGTAATCCGGCGCGCTACAGCCTTAGGTGGTGCATAACGAAAACGAACCGCTACCTGGGCAGCCGAAGGTTGGCTACCTGCGCGGACGATCAACGTGTTTTCATCACGCAGGGGAGGACCGGGTTGAACTCTGGCCGTATAGCGGTTTGGCCCGCCGGACAAGGTTAGGTTCACGCCATTCAAAGAAGCGCGGGGCTCCACACGCGCGTCCGCATCGATCACCACCTCGAACGTAAATGTAGAGATCGTCTCTCCATCAGTGGGCGATACGATGCGCACCGGTGCCCCCCCGGACTGAGGAGGTTCGCCATCGGAGCCACATCCTGGAAGCCAGAAGGCCATTACGCTCACCACGAGGCAGAAGCCGGCTACTCGGTCGTTCATTCCGATCCCCTTGTACATGACAAACTTGTGAAGCTTTGGTTACTACATTGGCGAAGCGGGATGGGCAAGCGGCTGGCTTGGGTGCTGGACACAAACCAGAGGGCGGCATAAGGGAGCGCTCATGAGCGGAGTTTGGATCGAGGGAGACGCAACCGACCAAGCGGCTGCAGTACGCGCGCGCCAGGTCAAACCGGAAGAGCTCGTCGAGGCGGCCATTGATCGCATCGAGAGAGTAAATCCCCAGGTCAACGCGGTTGCGTTGCCGTTATTCGAGAGCGCGCGTCAGCGAGCGCGTGGCCCGCTACCAGAGGGTCCCTTCCGGGGGGTGCCTTTGTTGCTGAAGGACCTGATTTGCCACACCGCAGGCGACCCTTTCCACTGTGGCTCGCTGTACTTGAAACGCCGAAATTATCGAGCTTCGCACGATACCTTCCTGGCCCAGCGCTTTCGGGCCGCAGGGTTTGTGGTTGTGGGCAAGACCAACGTTCCCGAGTTTGGGCCGATTCCAAGCACGGAACCGGTGGCTTATGGGCCTACGCGCAATCCGTGGAACTTGGCGCATTCGCCTGGAGGCTCCAGTGGCGGATCGGCCGCTGCGGTGGCAACCCGGATGGTGACGGTGGCTCATGGGAACGATGGTGGGGGCTCAATTCGAATTCCGGCCAGCGCCACTGGTTTGTTCGGGCTGAAACCCAGCCGAGGGCGAGTATCTTTAGGACCCGAGTGGGGAGATTTGTGGGACGGAGCGGTTGCCGAGCATGTTCTGACCCTTTCCGTGCGAGACTCGGCTGCGATCCTGGACTGCATCGCGGGCCCGATGCCAGGTGATCCGGTGATTGCACCTGCGCCATCGGGGAGGTTTGCTGACGCTGTGGGGCGACCTCCAGGGCAACTGCGAATTGGGGTTTTAGATCACGTCCCCAGCGGATGGACCACGGTGCATCCCGAGTGCAAAGAAGCTGTCCGCGGAGCAGCAAGTCTATTGGCATCGCTTGGCCACCACGTGGAACCAGCTTATCCACGAGCGCTCGAGGAGAGTGAACTGCAGCAGCATTTCGGTAGAATCGTCATGGCCTCCTTGGCGGCAGAGATCGCTCATTGGATCGAAGTCGTTGGCGAACCACCTCACGAGGATGATTTCGAGATCCACACGAGGTATCTGCTTTCCGCCGGGCGAGAAATTTCTGCTGTTCAGTGGGTCGAGTCGCACGTGTGGCTTCAGGGATTTACGCGTAGGATGGCGTCTTGGTGGGAGTCGGGCTTCGACATTTTGCTTTCTCCGACGATGGCCGAACCTCCCCCGCTGATTGGTGAGATATGTGCGACCCCGGACGACCCAATGCGTGGTTTCCAACGCAGCATTCCCTTGGTTGCGTTTACGGCACCTTTCAATGTGACGGGACAACCAGCGGCGTCATTGCCCCTCCACTGGTCGTCCTCCGGACTACCCATCGGCGTGCAGCTCGTGGCAGCCTATGGCCGGGAGGACTTGATTTTTTCCCTCGCGTCGCAGTTAGAACAAGCGAGCCCGTGGATGACCCGGAAGCCGCCTGTTTGCGCGGACGGATAGGGTCTCATCGAGACCAGAGCGGAGGAGGCGATCGTGACCTTCGATACACTTCTCTATGAAGAGAGCGAGGGCGTGGCTTGGGTTACGTTGAATCGCCCGGAGCGATTGAATGCTTTCAATGCGCGCATGCAACAGGAGTTGCATGACCTCTGGCGTTCCTTGCGGGATCGGGAAGAAGTGCGATGTGTGGTTCTGACCGGAGCGGGGGACAAGGCATTTTGCACTGGCATCGACCGCGAGGAAGTTTTAGGCGACAAGCGCCAGTCGTCGGTTCGCGTGGGCGCGGCATCGTCACCGTTCATGTTCGATGACCCAGCTGCCTACATCGGTCCAAAAACGTGCGATTTGTGGAAGCCGGTCATTGCAGCGGTGAATGGTATGGCCTGTGGCGGAGCGTTCTATTTGCTCGGAGAGGTGGAGTTCATCATTGCCGCGGAGCACGCCACCTTTTTTGACCCGCACGTCACCTACGGAATGGCGGCGGTGTTCGAGCCGATGCACATGCTGCAGAAAATGCCCTTTCACGAGATCATGCGCTTGAGCCTTCTAGGCAATCACGAGCGGATGTCCGCGCGTCGAGCCTATGAGATCGGTTTGGTGTCTGAAGTGGTTCCTTTCGCCGATCTGCGTTCCGCTGCAGCGTGGGCCGCGCGGGCAATTGCGGAGGCGCCCGCGCGAGCGGTGCAGGCGACAGTGCGTGCATTGTGGACAGCGCGAGAACTCTCTCGCTCCCAAGCCCTAGCGATGGGATTTGCGTTTATTGGCCTAGGGACCGACCGTGCGGCCCTCGAGGCCGGCCAAGCCGCGTTCCGCTCTGGCCGAAGGATTCAGTGGAAACTGCGATAGCACGGCAAAGACCTTGCGCCGACAACCGGGACTGGCTCGTAGGGGGCAACTGGTTCCGCAAGCCCGCTCTTCGTTGGTTGTCGCAGTTTTCCGTTGCCCGCGATTTTCCTTCCTGTTCTGATGGGGGTGATGGAATTCGGCGCGCCCCCACAGGAACAAGCGCAAGCTGACGGCTGCCCACAAGAGGCAGGGTTCCCGAGCACAAGGGACCGCAGCGAATCGCAGTCTATCGCGGATGCTGCTGGACACCTGCGAGTGCTGGTTGTGGAAGATAACCCGGTGTACGCGCGTTTGGTGCAGCACTGGTTGGAGAACGCGTCAGATCCTTTTGGGTGTCAGTATGTGGTCACCACAGCGGAAACAGTGGAGTCCGCATGCGCCCTCCTTGCGGGGAGCGCGTTTGACGCAATCGTTCTCGACCTCATGTTGCCAGACTGTGCGCCTGAGGAATCAGTGGGGCGGGTGCGCGCTAGGTCTCAGGCCCCGATCATTGTCCTCAGTTCGCTCCGCGAGGAACGGATGGCGTTGGACGCACTACGCCACGGCGCCCAGGATTACTTGGTCAAAGGCCAGGTCGATGCCGACCAGTTGCAGCGTAGCGTTCGTTACGCCATCCAGCGATCTGCTCTCGAGCAAGAGCTGCGTCGGCAAAATCAGGCGTTGCGCGCATTGAGCGAATGTAACGAAGTCGTTCGGAGTGCGCAGTCCGAGGAAGCGTTGTACGCCGACGTTTGCCGGGTCGTTGTGCACCGCGGTGGTTACCGTTTTGCGTGGATTGGCCTGGTTCGCGAAGGATCACCACCGTGGTTGGAACCCACGGCCTGGTACGGGTTTGCCGAGAGCTACCTCCGGCAGATCCAGATCACGTTGGACGACGCTCCGACCGGCCGGGGGCCGGCTGCGCGCGCTGTTCGCCAGGGCCGAACACAGACCGTGAGCGATATCTTGGTGGACCCCAATTTTGCTCCCTGGAGAGAACAGGCCGTGCGGCACGGGTACCGTTCGCTCATCGCATTGCCATTGTTGCTGCACGGGCAGGTGATTGGAACGCTCTGCGTGTACTCGGATCAGGTAGACGCGTTTGGCTCGCCGGCGGCAGAACTGCTGGAGAAATTGGTGGCCAATCTGGCCGTGGGAATCGACCGGCTGCGGGCGGAAGCGGCCCGTGACTACGCGGAAAGAGAACGGCGCCAAGCCGAATCGCGTTTTCGCTTGCTGGCGGAGGTATCGCCCGTTGGCGTCGTGTGCGCCGACGCGAAGGGTTCTTGCGTATACATGAACGACCGCGCCTGCCAAATTCTCGGGTGGCCACGCGAGGAACTGCTTGGTCACGGTTGGGAGCGCTTCCTGTACGAAGAGGATCGCTTACGGCTGATCCAGCAATGGGAGGTGTGGCAGGCGGCACCTGTGGTGGAGGTTGAGTTTCGGTTTCGCCGGGCGTCGGGAGAATTGGTCTGGGTGAACCTGCATTTGGCATTGGTCCGACGCGACGAGGCTTCACGGCTAATCTTTGTTGGGACGCTAAGTGATGTCACTGCGCGCCGCCGTGCCGAAGAGGCGCTGGAACAGGTTACGCGAAATCTCGAGCAGATGGTCATCGAACGCACCCGGCAAGTGGAGAATGCGCTCAACGAACTCGAGTCCTTCAACCATTCTCTGGCACACGACATCCGTGCGCCGCTGCGTCGCTTGGTTGCCTACTGTGAATTGTTAAAACTTCGGTGCGCTCCCGAACTCCCCGAGCAGGCGAACCACTACATCGACATGATCCGCAGCAATGCGGCGCACTTAGATCGGTTGGTGGAAGATCTATTAAATCTCGCCAGGGTCAGAACTTACCCGCTGCGGTGCCGGGAGGTTGACCTCTCGCAACTGTGTGATCGAATTTTGCGCTCGCTCCACGACACGCAGCCCGAGCGGCAGGTGGAGCAACGGATTGCTCCCGGGGTGCGAGTTTGGGCCGATCCGAATCTGATGGAAGTGGCCTTGGCGAACCTGCTGGGCAACGCGTGGAAGTATACCTCCGTGCGACCGGTGGCGCGAATCGAGTTTGGCGTCGAAAACGGGGAGGACGGTCCAGTCTACTTTGTGCGCGATAACGGCTGCGGATTCGACCCCGCACTGGCGGCGGACTTGTTCAAACCTTTTACCCGTCTTCCGGGAAGCGAGGCGTTCGAGGGTACTGGGATCGGATTGGCCACGGTTCAGCGGATCGTTGCTCGCCACGGTGGGCGGATTTGGGCGGCGAGCTCTCCAGGTTCGGGGGCGACATTCTACTTTACCCTCGCCCGGCAGCCCCCGCGGCCGTAAAGCAAGCGCGGTGACGCTTCGGCCCGCATTCCGCCCTTACCAGCCGATACGTTGTTCCAAGTTATTGCCGGTACTGCGAGAACACGAAGTCTTTCTCTTTCTGTGCGCTATGGCAGTTGTAACACTGGTTCACCGGGTCGGTGACGAGCCGTTCCTTCGGATCGCCAGCTTTGAACCCCTCGAAACCCCAGCCACCCGTGGCTTTGTATTTCTTCGAGTCCTTGTGCATGACGCCGATCAGCTTTCGTGCCCCTTCCGTGTATGCGCCTCCACTTTCGGTCCACTCGAGTAAATCGAACACGAGTACGGAGCCATCGGGATAGGGTCCGCCGGATTTTGCTGCCTTGAGTCCAACGGAATTCACGTAAATGTGATGAATCCCGCCAAATGCGGCAAACAGTGGATGCTGGTCTGACGTAATGGCCATGGTTTTCATGTGGGTCCAACTGCGCCACCCCGAGGGGTAAGGGACTTGTGGCGGATCGGCGGCATGCGTTGCAATGCCCCCTAGGCCGAACACAGCAACCATCAGCAATGCCGTTCGCACGGTCATACGCAATCGCATATCCTCCTCCTTTCGAGGGCATTTAAGAGTGAGGAACGATTGCTTGGTCAAGTACGCACGATTTGGTAAGGTACCAAACCATTTGGAAACCTTTGCCGAAAAATGGGGGAATTGGTCGTTGCCAGCTCCGCAGGAAATTTTACAAGACGTGTTGGGTTGTAAGTGGACCATCGAGGTCCTCAGGGCAGTTCAGCGCGGCGAGCGACGCCCCGGCCAACTCCAGCGAGCTATCCCTGGGCTGACCACGAAAGTGATGAACGAGCGGTTGCGCAAGCTGGTGCGTTACGGAATCTTGGAACGGAAAGTCTTCCCAGAGGTTCCGCCGCGAGTGGAATATCGGTTAACCCCGCGTGGTAAGTCGCTGGCCCCTTTGCTGAAGCAAATCGATCGCATTGCCGCGCAGTGGAATCACCTGCCCCCTACGCACTAACGGCGCGACTGATTCACCGAGCGAAAGGCTTTGTAAACGTCGATGAGAATGTCTCGTTGGCGTTCCGTGAGGTAAGGGTCACGGCGAATCTCGCGGGCAACGTCCGAGTCCTCGGGGTCGCGCGGATCGAGAAAGCCGGCCTGAAGTTGCAGGGTTTCCGCAGACAGGCGTAACACGCCGGCGATCGACTGCAGGATGGTGCGGCTTGGGTTGCGCAGGCCCGCTTCGATTTCCCGAAGCACGGCCGCGGAGATTCCGCTCTGCTCGGCCAATTTCCGCAAAGAAATGTTTGCGAGTTCCCGCTGGCGTCGAATGTACTCGCCAATGCCCCCAGGGCTACCGGATTTCTTTTTCCGCGGCATCACTGTTTCTTAAGTTGCTTACACTCTTTGCCGCAAGTGCCCTGGGGCCACGAGGCGCCCGTGGAATTAGCGCACCACCTCGCGTGGCGATGCACGTACCGCTCGCTCGAACGCCCATTCGCGGATGTGATCCACTTGCTCTTTCATGGTTTTCGACAGTGGGACAATCGTTGCCGTGGCATTGAGCAAGTCATCGTCGGTCAGGTCTCGCTCTTCAAGTTTGGCCGTGGTGAGCGCGGAAACCACACACTGCTCGCATTCTGCGCCAGTCCATCCCTTCGTGAATCGCTTCAGGCGCTCCAGATCGAACTTGCTCGGATCGACACCGCGGCGCTGCAAATGGATGCGGAAGATTTCCACGCGTTCGTCATCCGTCGGCAAATCGACAAAGAAGACTTCGTCAAAGCGGCCTTTTCGGATCATCTCTGCCGGCAACAAGTCGATGCGGTTTGCGGTGGCGGCAACGAACAGCCCGCGCGTTTTTTCTTGCATCCAGGTGAGGAAAAACGCGAACATCCGGCCCTGTTCTCCCGCGGATTCGGAAGATGTGACCGCCATTTCCAGTTCGTCGAACCAGCATACTGCCGGGGAGATCTGTTCGAGGATCTTGCAAGCTTGCGCGAAAGCGCTCTCCGGAGGCCCGTGCCGCCCGGAAAAAATTTCGGTCATGTCGATGCGGTACAGGGGCAGCTCGAACGTGGAAGCGATGGCTTTCACGGACAAGCTCTTCCCACAGCCAGAGATGCCCATGATGAGAACGCCTTTGGGCACGATGTCGGCACTCAGTTGGTCGCGCATCTGGAAGAGTTTGCGCCGTTCTATGAGCCAGCGCTTCAGAATTTCGAGGCCACCCACGTAGTCAAGGGTGGTGCCGTCGGCAACGTACTGCACCAGGCCAGTGCGGTTGACCACGAGCCGCTTCTCCTCCAGAAGTGCAGGAATGGCTGCGGAGCCAAGCTTCTTGTGATGGGCTAGAGCCCGCCGAATAGCATGGCGAGCTTCATCGATGGTCAGGCCCTGCAGGGCCCGGGCA
>BEIG01000098.1 GCA_002898795.1 bacterium HR30
TTGATCACGCCGATTGCGATGGAAGAGGGGCTGCGCTTTGCCATCCGCGAGGGCGGCCGCACTGTCGGCGCCGGCGTCGTCACCAAAATCGTGGAGTGACGCTGGTCATTTTCCCGTGAGCGGAGGCGCTTATGCGCGAGTTAGTGTCCCTGCAGTGCGATCAATGTAAGCGGAAGAATTACACGACAACGAAAAATAAGAAGACGATGACGGATAAATTGGCGCTTAAGAAGTTCTGTCCCTTTTGTCGAACTCATACCCTTCACAAGGAGGGGAAAGTTTAGGACTTGCGGCGCCCCCCACTGCTCGGCTGGGTCAGTAGCTCGAATTGGCAGAGCACCGGACTCCAAATCCGGGGGTTGCAGGTTCGAATCCTGCCTGACCCGTTGCGGCCAAGCCTTTGGGGATGCGGCAAGAAGGAAACTGTCGGAAGAAAGGTGCGTAGACGATGGCAACCGGGCTCCGAGAGGGGCTTTCAAGAGTGGCCACATTTCTTACCGAAGTGCAGGCCGAGTTAGCTAAAGTTCACTGGCCGAGTCGGAAGGAGACGTATGCAGCTACGGTTGTTGTGATTATGGTCTCCCTGATCGTCGCAGTCTACTTGGGAGTGGTGGACCTAGGCATATCGAGTTTGATTCAAGCGCTCTTGCAGTGACCCCTATGGCGAAACAGTGGTACGCAGTCCAGACGTACTCTGGGCAAGAACACAAGGTGAAGCTGGCCCTGGAGGAGAGGATTAAGACGCTCGGGAAGTCGGGGGACTTTGGGGAGATCCTGGTGCCACAGGAGCGTGTCGTCGAACTCGTGAAGGGTAGGAAGAAGACGTCAGCGCGCAAGTTTTTCCCGGGCTACATCCTGGTGGAAATGGAAATGAACGACGAGAACTGGCAACTTGTGCGCTCGACGCCTAAAGTGATTGGCTTCGTCGGGTGTGACGAGAGTGGCCGCAACCCCTCTCCCCTACGGGCGGAAGAAGTAGAGGAAATCGCCGCGCAGATGCGGGAGGGAGCGGCGCGGCCAAAACCGAAAGTGCAGTTTCAAGTCGGCGATAGTGTCAAAGTGAAGGAAGGGCCGTTTCAAGACTTCACGGGGATGGTCGAGGAAGTGAAACCGGACAAAGGAAAGCTCAGGGTGCTGGTCAGCATGTTTGGTCGGTCCACCCCCGTGGAGCTTGATTTTGCGCAAGTTGAGAAGGTGTGAGGCCATGGTTCGAGCATCCTGCCGCGGAGGGAAACACCAGTGAAGAAAGTAATTGGTCAAATCAAACTGCAAATTCCGGCTGGGCAGGCTAACCCGAGTCCGCCTGTAGGGCCCGCTTTGGGGCAGCGGGGGATCAATATCATGGAATTTTGTAAAGCCTTTAACGCCCAAACCCAACACCAGCAGGGGCTCATCATCCCGGTTGTTATTACGGTGTACTCCGACCGCTCCTTTACCTTCGTCACGAAGACCCCTCCCGCATCGGTGCTGCTCAAGCGAGCGGCTGGAGTGGAGAAGGGGTCGTCAGAACCGAATAAGCGGAAGGTAGGGCGTGTGACGAGAGCGCAGGTGCGGGAGATTGCGGAGATGAAAATGCAAGATCTCACGGCTTCGTCACTGGAAGCTGCCATCCGCACCATCGAAGGCACGGCACGAAGCATGGGAATTGAAGTGGTGGACTAAGATAGGGAAATTCTATGGCCAAAGTCAGTCGGCGGTATCGGGAAGTCGCGGCTAAGGTGGATCGCTTGCGGCGATACGAAATTGAGGAAGCACTGCGACTAGCTCTGGAAACAGCCACGGCAAAGTTTGACGAAACAATAGAGATGGCAGTGCGCTTGGGCGTGGATCCGCGACAGGCAGACCAAAATGTTCGCGGTACCGTGCTTCTTCCTCATGGCACGGGGAAGCCTGTGCGCGTGTTGGTCTTCGCAAAAGGCGAAAAGGAACGGGAAGCGAAGGAAGCTGGTGCGGATGTGGTGGGCGGCGAGGACCTGGCAAAGAGGATCGCGGACGGCTGGCTAGAGTTCGACCGCGTTGTGGCCACCCCCGATATGATGGCGGTCGTCGGGCGCATTGCAAAAATCCTGGGGCCTCGTGGGCTCATGCCCAATCCGAAGGCTGGGACCGTCACGTTTGACGTCGGTAAGGCGGTGGCTGAGTTGAAGGCCGGAAAAGTGGAATATCGGGTAGATAAAGCGGGCATTGTGCATGTGCCGATCGGCAAGAAGTCCTTTGGACTAGAGAAATTGAAGGAGAACGCCTTGGCGGTTTTATCGAGCCTACTACGTGCCAAGCCGCCATCGGCAAAAGGAACGTATGTCCAGTCGGTCGCTGTTTCGGCAACCATGGGTCCGGGGATCAAGGTGGATCCCGGTGTGGTGAGAAACTTGGCGGCCTGATTTCTGTTGGGGGACTTAAAGTGAAGCGATTGGAAAAGGCAAACGTTGTTGGAAGCCTGAGAGACAAGCTAGGCCAAGCTTGCGTGGTGATCGTCACTCAAGCGTTTGGGTTGGATAGCGGTCAGACTTTTCGGTTGCGCAAGGCAATTCGCCAAGCAGGCGGCGAGCTCAAGGTGGCGAAAAACACCCTGGCAAAGTTGGCCGCGCAGGACTCGAGTTATGCACCGTTGGTGCATCTTCTGTCTGGGCCGACCGCCCTGGTAATTGGATACCGCGACCCGGTGGCGGTTGCAAAGGCCATTGTGGAGTTTTCGAACGAGGCGGGAGAGAAGATCTCAATCAAGGGGGCTGTGCTGGAGGGCAGGTCGCTGGATCCGGCGGAAGTGAAGGACCTAGCCACCTTACCTCCCCGAGAGGTATTGCTTGCATCGCTGCTTGGATTGTTGCAGGCGCCGGCTAGCAGGTTGCTGCGGGTTTTGCAGGAACCAGGAGCGCAGCTTGTGCGGCTGCTCGATCGGCGACGAGGGCAGCTGGAAACCTCGGCAACATAGAATTTCCATGGTGGAATGCCTGGAGCGAGCCAGGGTCCAAATCGAGCGATATGATTTAGTGGGTCAAAGGGACAGAGTATAAGCAAGGAGGTAATTGGGACATGTCACAAGTTACTCGGGAGCAGGTCAAAGACTTCATCAAGAACATGACCCTTCTAGAAGCGGCGGCTTTGGTGAAAGAGCTCGAAGAAGAGCTCGGGGTCAGTGCTGCAGCTCCAGTGATGGCCGCGATGCCCATGGCGGCGGGGGCGGCGGCTCCAGGAGCGGCTCCAGCGCCGGAACAAGATGAATTCTCCGTGATTTTGCAGTCGGCTGGCGACAAGAAGATTCAGGTCATCAAGGTGATTCGCGAGCTGACTGGGCTCGGTTTGAAAGAGGCAAAGGACCTTGTGGACGGCGCTCCAAAGGTCGTCAAAGAGGGTGTCCCCAAAGCTCAGGCGGAAGAGATGAAGAAGAAGATCGAAGAGGCGGGCGGGGTGGTAGAGCTCAAGTGAGGATCAACCCCTGAAGGCTGGGTCGCACGCAGCGTTGTTGCACGAGATTACCGACCCAAAGAGGAGTCCAAATGGCTGCCAAGGTTGCAAGTAACAAGCGTTTTCGCCGGAATTTTGGGCGGATCAAAAAAACCATCGATATCCCCAACCTGATCGAGATCCAACAAAAGTCTTACCGCCAATTCTTGCAACTGGACGGGGATCGCAACGGAGGCGGTGCGATTTCAGGTCTCGAAGGCGTTTTTCGGTCGGTGTTCCCAATTTGGGACTACAACAAGACGGCTCAGCTGGAGTTTGTCAGCTACACCCTGGGAGAGCCCAAATACACCGTCGAGGAGTGCCACGAACGGGGAATGACTTACGCTGCACCGCTGAAGGTCAAGGTGCAGCTTATCCTGTACCAGGACTCCGGCAGCGACGAAGGTCCCAAGGAGGTCAAAAACGTTAAAGAGCAGGAGGTATACTTCGGAGAACTGCCCCTGATGACCCCCAACGGTACCTTTATGGTCAACGGTACCGAGCGGGTCATTGTCAGTCAGCTCCACCGATCCCCGGGTGTGTTTTTTGACCATGACAAAGGGAAAACTCATTCGAGTGGAAAATTCTTGTTCTCGGCTCGGGTGATTCCCTACCGCGGCTCCTGGTTGGACTTCGAGTTCGATCCCAAAGACATTCTGTACGTCCGTATCGATCGACGTCGGAAGTTCCATGCCACGGTGTTGCTGCGAGCGCTCGGGATGAGTGCTGAGGACATCCTGAACTACTTTTACAAGTCGGAGACGATTGTCCTGGAAGGAAAGCGTTTGGTCAAACGTCTCAATTTTGACTTGCTTCGGGGAGCAAGGGCGACGCGGGACATCCGGGGACCACGGCAAGAAATCATTGTAAAGGAAGGCCGGAAAATTACCGAAAACGTTCTGAAGCAGCTCGAAGCAGCGGGTGTCAGAGAGATTCCCATCACCGTAGAGGAAGTCATCGGGCGAGTCGTTGCCCACGACGTCGTCGACCCAGCCACGGGCGAGGTGGTTTTGGAATGTAATCAAGAGATTACTCCGGATAAGTTGGAAGAGTGCCGCCTGAGGGGGATCCCTACGGTCGAAGTGTTGTACCTTGACGAACAGCATATTGGCCCTGCTCTGCGAAACACGCTGTTGGCGGACGGAGTGAAATCGCCGGAAGACGCCATCATGGAAATTTATAAACGCCTCCGCCCTGGGGATGTTCCAAGCCTGGAAGCGGCGACGGCGTACTTCAATAACCTGTTTTTCAATCCAGACCGTTACGACCTCTCACGGGTGGGGCGTTTGAAACTCAACCACAAACTCAAGTTGGATCCGCCGCCGCCTCTGGATCAAGGCACTCTCCGCCGAGAGGATATTCTCGAGGTGGTGCGCTATTTGATCGAACTTCACAACGGCAAGGGGTCGATTGACGATATCGACCACTTAGGGAACCGGCGCGTCCGGGCAGTAGGGGAGTTGGTGGAAAACCAATTTCGACTGGGGCTGGTTCGAATGGAGCGGGCCGTGAAGGAGCGAATGGGCCTGCAGGATCTGGAGACGCTCATGCCGCAGGACCTGGTCAACTACAAGCCCGTTTCTGCGGCGGTGAAAGAGTTTTTTGGGTCGAGCCAACTCTCCCAGTTCATGGACCAAACGAACCCTCTTTCGGAGGTAACCCACAAACGACGCCTGTCCGCCTTGGGTCCTGGGGGGCTTACCCGCGAGCGGGCAGGCTTTGAAGTTCGCGACGTACACCCGACGCACTATGGGCGCGTCTGCCCGATCGAAACTCCCGAAGGTCCAAACATTGGCTTGATTGCGTCGCTCTCTACCTACGCACGTGTGAACGAATTTGGCTTTCTCGAAACCCCTTACCGGGAAGTAGAGAATGGCAAGGTAACTGACCGAATCCGTTACCTTTCGGCCTTGGAAGAAGAAGACTTCCCCATTGCTCAAGCCAACGCACCGATCGACAGTAAGGGCCATTTTGTCTCGGAAATGGTCTCGGTCCGGTATCGGGGCGAATTTACCACAGTTCCCCGTGACCAGGTGCGGTTCATGGATGTGTCCCCCAACCAGTTGGTCAGTGTGGCAGCATCGCTGATCCCGTTTTTGGAAAATGACGATGCAAACCGGGCGTTGATGGGTTCGAACATGCAACGCCAAGCGGTGCCGTTGCTCCGAACCGATGCGCCACTGGTGGGGACGGGAATGGAGAGGATCGTTGCGCGGGATTCCGGCGTTACCGTGGTGGCGAGCCGGTCCGGCGTTGTTGAAAGTGTGGACGCGAATCGAATCGTGATCCGAGCCGATAAGGTCAGGGACGCAAGTCGGGACCCAGGCATCGACATCTACAACTTGATCAAATACCAGCGTTCGAACCAGAGCACCTGCATTAACCAAAAGCCCATTGTTCAACCTGGAGACCATGTCGAAGCTGGTGACGTCATAGCTGATGGTCCCTCGACGGATCTGGGCGAGCTCGCCCTCGGCCGCAATGTGCTTGTGGCCTTCATGCCGTGGGGTGGGTACAACTTCGAAGATTCCATTCTGGTCAGCGAACGTTTGGTCAAAGCTGACTACTTTACCTCCGTGCACATCGAGGAATTTGAATGTGTGGCGCGAGACACGAAGCTCGGACCAGAGGAGATTACTCGGGATATCCCGAATGTCGGTGATGAAGCTTTGAAGGACCTGGATGAAAGCGGGATTGTCCGTATCGGAGCGGAGGTCAAGCCAGGCTCGATTTTGGTGGGCAAGATCACTCCAAAGGGCGAAACGCAACTGTCTCCGGAAGAAAAACTCCTCAGGGCGATTTTCGGAGAAAAAGCGGGCGAGGTGCGCGACACCTCCCAGCGTGTACCGCCTGGTGTGGAGGGGATCGTCATTAACGCCCGAGTCTTCTCCCGCAAAGGTGTGGCGCGTGACGAGCGCAGCCGCCAGATCGAAGAAGAAGAGATTGCTCGACTCAAAAAGGATCAAGAGGAAGAACAGCGGATTGTCAAAGAAGGCGCCCTCAAAAAACTTCGCCGACTCCTGGTTGGACGAGTTACCGCGGCGCGGCTGAGTGACAGTGACCGACGAGTCCTACTCCCGAAAGGGCATGAGATCCAGGCAGAAGACTTGGAGCACATCCCCGTGGGCTTGTGGAGCGAGATCCGGGTGGGTGACGAGCGAATCGAGGAGGAAGTGGCTGCCCTTGCAGAAGGCGTACAGGAACAGTTGTCGCTCATTCGGACGGCGATCCAGGAGCGTATCGAGCGTCTGAAGGCAGGCGACGAGCTCCCGCCCGGGGTCATCAAAATGGTGAAGGTGTTCGTGGCCATGAAGCGGCGCCTGCAGGTTGGCGACAAGATGGCAGGCCGACACGGGAACAAGGGCGTGTTGTCCCGAATTCTGCCAGAGGAAGACATGCCTTATCTGGCTGACGGTACGCCGGTGGACATCGTCTTGAACCCGTTGGGGGTTCCGTCCCGGATGAACGTCGGTCAAATTTTGGAAACACACCTAGGGTGGGCGGTTTGGCAACTTGGTTTGCAACTGGGAGAGGCTTTGGCGAAGGCGAACGGAGACGCCGGTTCTATTCGGGCGCGGCTCAAGGAGCTTTTCGGCAAGGAGGTTGCTGAACTGATCGACTCGCTTCGGGATGCGGATGTGATCCGAATTGCCCGCAAGTCAGCGATGGGCATCCATGTTGCGTCTCCCGTTTTTGACGGCGTACCAGAAGCGGAGATCTTCGATCTCTTGCGAAAAGCCGGCTTGCCAGAAACTGGGCAGGCTACGTTGTACGATGGTCGGACAGGGGAGCCCTTTGCCCACCCCGTCACGGTTGGCGTCATGTACATGATGAAATTACACCATTTGGTTGACGATAAAATTCACGCCCGGTCTACGGGGCCGTACTCGCTGGTCACGCAGCAACCGTTGGGTGGCAAGGCACAGTTCGGTGGCCAACGCCTAGGAGAGATGGAGGTTTGGGCGTTAGAAGCATACGGTGCAGCATACACTTTGCAGGAGATGCTCACCGTGAAGTCCGATGACGTAGCGGGGAGAACCAGAATGTACGAGGCAATCGTGAAAGGGGAAAACGTGCTAGAACCGGGATTGCCAGAGTCGTTTAATGTGATGATCAAAGAACTGCAAAGCTTGGCGCTGGATGTGGAATTGATTGAAGGTTCGGACCCGGCTCGGAAGGCCGTTCAGGAGTAAGGCGGAGGAGACAAAGATGGACGATCTGTTCTCGCTATACGAAAAGCCAAAGAATCCGCTGAGCTTCAATGCGATTCGCATTGCAATCGCATCTCCGGAAAAAATTCGCTCCTGGTCCCATGGGGAAGTCAAAAAGCCAGAAACGATTAACTATCGCACCTTTAAGCCAGAGCGTGATGGGCTTTTTTGCGCGAAGATTTTTGGCCCGACGAAGGATTACGAGTGCAATTGTGGAAAGTACAAGCGAATGCGCCACCGAGGCGTGGTTTGCGAAAAGTGTGGCGTGGAAGTCATCCAATCGAAAGTTCGGCGAGAGCGCATGGGCCACATTGAGCTTGCTACGCCGGTGGCTCACATTTGGTTTTTGAAAAGCCTGCCGAGTCGCATCGGAACACTGTTGGACATGACCCTGAAGGACCTCGAAAAGGTCCTGTATTTCGAGTCGTACGTGGTCACCGACCCGGGTGATGCTACTTTTTTGCAATACAAGCAGTTGCTGAGCGAGAAAGGCTACCGCGAGGCTCGAGAGCGCGAGGCAAAACAGAATGTGAAGCGTCCCTTCCAAGCCGAAATGGGTGCGGAGGCGATTCGGACGTTGCTGAAGCAGTTGGATTTGGAAGAAGAGGCAGCGCGGCTACGCGAAGAAATGCGACAAGTGACCAGTGAGGCGCGGCGGAAGAAGATTGCCAAACGCCTCAAGGTGATCAACGCCTTCCGCAGCTCGGGAAATCGCCCCGAATGGATGATCTTAGAAGTGATCCCAGTAATTCCACCCGACTTGCGCCCGTTGGTGCCTTTGGACGGAGGCCGCTTTGCGACGTCCGATCTGAACGACTTGTACCGTCGTGTCATCAACCGTAACAACCGATTGAAACGGCTCATCGAGCTGAACGCGCCCGATATCATCGTGCGCAACGAGAAGCGGATGCTGCAGGAGGCCGTGGACGCCTTGTTCGATAACGGACGCCGTGGTCGCGCCATCACGGGTGCCAACAAGCGGCCGCTTAAGTCGTTATCCGACATGTTGAAAGGAAAAACCGGCCGGTTCCGGCAGAACCTGTTGGGCAAGCGTGTGGACTACTCCGGGCGGTCTGTGATCGTGGTCGGGCCGGAGCTGCGACTCCACCAGTGCGGCTTGCCCAAGCGCATGGCGCTCGATCTGTTTAAGCCGTTCATTTACAACAAGTTAGAAGAGCGCGGCTTGGCCACGACCATTAAGAGCGCCAAGAAACTGGTGGAAAAAGAGCGGGCTGAAGTGTGGGATATCCTGGACGAGGTTATTCGCGAGCGTCCGATCTTGCTCAACCGCGCGCCGACGCTGCACCGCCTAGGCATTCAGGCGTTTGAGCCCATCCTGATCGAGGGCAAAGCGATTCAGTTACATCCATTGGTCTGCACCGCCTATAACGCCGATTTTGATGGCGATCAGATGGCGGTGCATGTGCCCTTGTCCGTCGAGGCGCAGGTGGAGTCGCGGGTTCTGATGATGTCGACGAATAACATCTTGTCGCCCGCGCATGGCAAGCCCATCATCGTTCCGTCCCAGGACATCGTCTTAGGATTGTACTGGATGACTCGGGAGCGCCCCACCGCAAAAGGTGCGGGTCGGCGGTTTGCGAGCCCTGCGGAAGTGCGGGTGGCCTACGATCAAGGTGAGGTGGATATTCAGGCCCCAGTGAGCGTGCGGATTGGCGGAGAGACGGTACAGACGACCGTTGGCCGCGTCTTGCTCTACGAGATCGTTCCACCGCAGATCCCGTTTAAGGACGTGAACCGCGTCATGAAAAAGAAGGAGCTGGCACAGCTCATCGACCTCGCATACCGATACGCGGGGAACAAGGCGACCGTCATCTTCGCTGATAAGCTGAAAGATCTCGGGTATGAATACGCGACAAAGGCCGGAATCTCGATTTCGATCAAGGACATGGTCATTCCGGCCAATAAACAACGGTTGTTGAACGAAGCCCAAAAGGCAGTGCGGGAGATCGACGAGCAGTACAACCAGGGACTCATCACCCAAGGTGAGCGCTACAACAAGGTGATCGATATTTGGGCTGAAGTGACCGATCGTGTCGCCGACGAGATGATGTCGGAGCTGCAATCGGAAGTGATCACTTTGCCCGACGGCCGTAAGCAAACGGTTACGAGCTTTAATCCAATTTTCATGATGGCGGATTCGGGGGCACGTGGAAGCGCTCAACAGATCCGCCAGTTGGCAGGCATGCGTGGCTTGATGGCGAAGCCCTCAGGCGAGATTATCGAGACGCCAATTACCGCCAACTTCCGTGAGGGGCTCACCGTTCTGCAGTACTTTATCTCGACGCACGGCGCACGAAAGGGTCTGGCAGACACGGCCTTGAAAACAGCGAACTCCGGCTACCTGACCCGGCGTCTGGTGGACGTGGCTCAGGATTCCATCATTACCGAGTATGACTGCGGCACCCTAGATGGGATCGAGATGACGCCCCTGGTCGAAGGTGGAGAAGTCATCGAAGGACTTGGTGACCGGGTGTTAGGTCGTGTGGCTCTCGAGGATGTGTACGACCGTTACACTGGCGAGATACTGGTCAGGGCCAACGAAGAAATCACGGAAGAGGTTGTGCGCAAGCTCGAACACTCGGGTCTGGAGCGCATTAAAATCCGGTCGGTCCTAACCTGCCAGTCGAAACGTGGGGTTTGCGTTCTTTGCTACGGTCGCGACCTGGCGCGTGGTCAAATGGTAAACTTGGGCGAAGCCATCGGTGTGATCGCCGCCCAGTCGATCGGAGAGCCGGGGACGCAGCTCACGATGCGCACGTTCCACATTGGTGGTGCCGCGAGCCGGCGGGCGGAGCAGACAACGTTGGAGGTGCGAACCGACGGCATTTTGCGTCTTGTCGGTGTGCAGACCGTTGTGAATCGTGACGGCGACTTGGTAGTCATGAATCGCAATGGAGAAGCTCTCGTGGTGGAGGTAGGTCCCGACGGTCGAGAGCGGGAGCGCGAGCGATATCCTCTGGTGTACGGGGCGAAGCTCAAGAAGCGCGATGGTGACCCGGTAAAAGCCGGAGACCTGGTTGCTGAATGGGATCCTTACACGACCCCAATGCTGACCGAGACATCCGGGTACGTTCGGTTTGTCGACATCATCGAGGGCCAGACGATGGAGGAAAAGGTAGACGAGCGTACGGGCCTCTCGATGAAGGTGATCGTTGACTTCAAGGACTTGGACAAGCAACCGAGAATTTGGATTCTCGAGGATCCGACGCAAAGCGTAAAGGACCTGCCCATGGAGTCGCGGCGGGTATACCTGTTGCCCGTGGGTGCGCATATCGCCGTGACAGAAGGCCAACACGTCTCAGCGGGCGATGTGATTGCGAAGATTCCTCGAGAGACGACCAAGACGAAGGATATCACGGGCGGGTTGCCGCGCGTCGCAGAGTTGTTCGAGGCTCGTAAGCCCAAAGAGCAGGCAGTGATTAGCGAGATCGACGGCATCGTGTCCTTCGGGAAGGACACCAAAGGGAAGCGTAAGGTTATCATCACGCCGGATGTTGGAGAACCGCGAGAGTACCTAATCCCAAAGGGCAAGCATATCAGCGTGCACGAGGGCGATCGCGTCAGGGCCGGAGAACCACTGATGGATGGATCTCCGAACCCTCACGATATCCTCACAATCCTGGGTCTCAAAGCCTTGGCGAAGTACCTGGTTGACGAGATTCAGGAGATCTATCGGCTCCAGGGAGTTCGAATCAACGACAAACACATCGAAGTGATCGTCCGCCAAATGCTCCGACGTGTGAAGGTGAAGGACGTCGGAGACACGGAGTTCTTGGTTGGGGACCAAGTGGAGAAGTGGCGCTTCGAAGAGGAGAATCAGCGCGTGAAGCGGGCCGGCGGTCAGCCAGCGACGTGCGAGCCGCTGCTTCTAGGTATTACGAAGGCCAGTCTCTCCACCGAGAGCTTCATTTCTGCTGCCTCTTTCCAGGAAACCACGAAGGTCCTCACTGAGGCGGCAATTAACGGAAAGGTGGACTATCTGGTTGGGCTTAAAGAGAACGTCATCATGGGGCGCTTGATTCCTGCGGGTACGGGCGTCGCTCAGTACCGCGAGATGGAGATGCTCATCGATGGCGTGCCTGCGGAGGCGGCGGAGCAGCAGGAGCAGGAAACTTCAGAAGCAGCGACGGCTTGACAGAACGAAACTCGTCGCCTAACTAAGCCGTTTCCCATCCGGCGGCTTTCGTGGCCGCTCCCGAGGTGAGGTAAGTCATGCCGACAATCAATCAACTGGTGAAAAGAGCGCGCGTTGTGCAGCGGAGACGGACGACGGCTCCGGCCTTGCAGGGGTGTCCGCAGAAACGGGGTGTGTGCACGCGGGTGTACACGCAAACTCCGAAAAAGCCCAACTCCGCCTTGCGCAAAGTTGCGCGCGTTCGCCTCACCAATGGGGTGGAGGTTACCGCCTATATCCCGGGGATTGGCCACAATCTCCAAGAGCACTCAGTCGTGCTGATCCGAGGCGGCCGGGTCAAGGATCTCCCGGGTGTCCGGTACCACATCATCCGTGGCACGCTGGATGCGGTCGGGGTTCAAGATCGCCGAAAAGGCCGTTCTAAGTACGGAACGAAGAGACCGAAGTGACGGGCAGTGTTGCGTCAGGCGAGGATAGCTGAGCATGCCGCGAAAGGGTGAAGTTCGACAACGTGAGGTTCTCCCGGATCCAAAGTACCACGATCAGACCGTGAGCAAGTTTATCAACATGTTGATGATGCGCGGGAAGAAAAGCTTGGCCGAACGCATCCTTTACGGAGCATTTGATCTGATTCAGGCTCGCACGAAGGAGGACCCGCTGGTGATCTTCCGGCGTGCGTTGGAAAATGTGAAACCCGTATTGGAGGTGCGCTCGCGGCGGGTGGGTGGCGCGACATATCAGGTTCCGGTCGAGGTGCGGCCGGTGCGAAGAGTGTCGCTTGGGATGCGGTGGCTCGTGCAACAGGCGCGGCTGCGAAACGAAAAGTCCATGCAGGAACGCCTGGCGGCGGAGCTGATCGAGGCGGCCAACAATCGCGGCGGTGCGGTGAAGAAAAAGGAGGAGACACACCGCATGGCAGAGGCGAACAAGGCATTCGCCCATTACCGCTGGTGACCGGTGGTTCCTAGCGGGGGCCCACGGCTACTAGGCTAATTCATTTTGTCGGTGGACGTTTGGATTCTATGGCTCGAAAAGTTCCCTTAGAGAGAACGAGAAACATTGGCATCATGGCGCACATCGATGCCGGTAAGACCACGACCACGGAGCGGATTTTGTACTACACGGGGATGACGTACAAAATCGGCGAGGTCCATGAGGGAACTGCAACCATGGACTGGATGGTACAAGAGCAAGAGCGCGGAATCACCATTACGTCCGCCGCGACGACTTGCTTTTGGCGGGACCACCGGATCAACATCATCGATACCCCAGGCCACGTGGACTTCACCATCGAGGTGGAACGTTCGTTGCGTGTGCTCGATGGCGCCGTCGCTGTGTTCTGTGGCGTTGGGGGGGTAGAGCCGCAGTCTGAAACGGTGTGGCGGCAGGCCGACAAGTACCGCGTCCCGCGGATCGCGTTCGTGAATAAAATGGATCGCGTGGGGGCTGATTTTGAGCGTGTAGTGACCCAAATCCGGGAGCGGCTTGGGGCTAAGGCCATTCCGTTGCAACTTCCCTTGGGGGCAGAAGAGAATTTCCGCGGCGTCATCGACCTCGTGGGTACGCGAGCGATCGTGTGGGACGACGAGAGTCTTGGGGCCCGGTTTCACAGTGAGGAAATTCCGGA
>BEIG01000099.1 GCA_002898795.1 bacterium HR30
TCAAGGAAGAATACCGCGGGAAATATGAAGAAGTTCCGGTCGTACTGCGATCCTTCTCCAAGCGGAACCGTGTGGGGATCGGGGTCGTGCCTCCGGTGGACCCCAACAACCAAGACACCTCCGTGCTCATTGGCTCCGAGGACATTTCCAAACTGGATCTGTACTCGGAAGGTGACCCACGAGTGTTGGACCTGAACGGTGCGCTGAACGTTGGCAATCGGGGAATGGTCGAGTTTATCGAGGTTTTCAAAAACGAAACCGAGTACTTGCATGCGATGATCACTGCCACCCAGGAGAAAGTCATTCCGGCCCCTGGCCGCCACGGAATGGTATACGTCGACGAAGTGATCGTCGCCCACTCCAACGAGGCGGAGTGGCAAAAGTTCAAATCGGACCATACGAACGAAGCGATCCTCGACCGCATTGTCGTGGTCAAAGTTCCTTACAACTTACGCTTGTCCGAAGAAGTGAAGATCTATGAGAAGATCTTGCGCAATTCGGACTTCCGCGCCCACATTGCCCCACACACGCTGGAAATCGCCTCGATGTTCGCCATCCTGAGCCGTCTGGAACCGACACCGAAGTGCGACCTCATGACCAAGCTGAAACTCTACAATGGAGAAGAAGTCATCGAGAAAGGACGAACGAAAAAGATCGACGTTCGGGAGCTTCGGGAGGACGCCAAGCGGGAAGGGATGTTCGGCATCTCCACGCGATTCATCATGAAGGCTTTGGACAACGCACTTTCCGACAATATTGAAGGGAACTGCATCAACCCGATCAGCGTACGGGAAGCGCTGATTCAAATGACCAAAGAAGCCGACCTGCCGGATGACACGCGCAAGCAATACCTCGAGTTCTTGCAAGACACGCTGCACAAGGAGTACCTCGACATTCTGGAGCGGGAAATCACCAAAGCGTTCGTGTACTCTTATCAAGAACAAGCCGAAGCGCTGTTCCAAAATTACCTGGATCACGCAGAAGCGTTTGTGAACCGAACGCGGGTGCGGGACCGCAACACCAAAGAAGAGCTGCAACCCGACGAGGCTTTTCTTAAATCGATCGAGGAGCAAATCGCCATCATCGGTTCCGCTGCCGAAGGTTTTCGCCAAGAAGTGATTGCTTATCTCTGGGCCGCGAGCCGCCGCGGCGAGAAGGTTTCGTATCAAAGCTACGAACCGCTCAAGGAAGCAATCGAGAAGAAGCTGATGACCTCGGTGCGGGATATCAGCCGGATTATCACCAAAGCCCGCACCCGGGATGCGGAACAAACGGAAAAATACAATGCCATGGTCCAGAATCTCCTCAACCAGGGCTACTGCCATAGTTGTGTCGACGTCGTGCTCAAGTACGCGGCGAACAACTTGTGGAAAGATTGAGGGCGGAGTGTTTCCCCCGTTCTCGTTCGAGCTGGTTGCCACGACTTGGCCGGTGCTCGATCGGAGGAGGGATGGCAATGGTCGTACCTGAGTCAATTTTCCGCCCGTTCAGCCCTTCCGATGCCGAACGAAGCGATCGAGCCGCAGGAGATCGGCTCCGTCACCGCCAAAAGGTACGCCAGTGCATTCGCGACAACATCGCCGACATTGTCGCGGAGGAAGCGATCATCGGCAAGGACGGTAACCGCATCATCAAGGTCCCCATTCGCGGGATCAAGGAATATCGGTTCATCTATGGGGAAAATGTGCCGGGCGTGGGGCAGGGCGACGGCGAGATGGAACCAGGTCAGGTGCTACGCCACGGCGAAGGCGAAGCACCGGGGCAGCCGGACCGAGCGGGCGATCGTCCTGGCGTTGACTACTACGAAACGGATGTCACCCTCGACGAACTCGTGGAGATTATGTTCGAGGATTTGGAACTACCCGACCTGGAGCGGCGAAAGCTTCGCGAGCTGCCAGCCCAGCGCGTGCTGCGACATAAGGGTTATCGTCGCGCCGGCTTACGTGTCCGCTTAGACAAACGACGGACGGTGAAGTCCAAAGTCCGACGGCGACTGGCTTCACAGCGCAGCGCGGCGCTGGTCAGCGGAGAACGTTTCCCGTTTCACGAGAATGACCTCACCTACCGGCACATGGTGCCGGACCTCAAGGAAGAATCCAACGCCGTGGTGTTCTGCATGATGGACACTTCCGGCTCCATGGACACGATGAAAAAATATCTCGCCCGCAGCTTTTTCTTTCTCCTCTATCAATTCGTACGGGCGAAGTACCGCAACGTGGAACTCGTGTTCATCGCGCACCACACAGAGGCGCGGGAAGTCAGTGAAGAAGAGTTTTTCCACAAAGGAGAGTCGGGGGGAACGTTCATCTCGTCCGCCTATCAAAAGGCCTTGGAAATCATTCAGGAGCGCTATCACCCTTCGCTGTGGAACATCTACGCCTTCCATTGTTCCGACGGTGATAACTTCGACGCCGACAACGCAACGGCACTGAAGCTGGCGGAGGAACTTTGCCAGGTCGCGAATCTGTTTGGCTACGGGGAGATCAAACCGCTCGGATCCCGGTACTACGAAAGTTCGATGTTGCAACTTTTCCGCCGGATCGCGGCGGAGAATTTCCACACGGTTCTCATCGAACGCAAAGAGGACGTTTGGCCGAGCTTCAAGGCCTTCCTCGCTCGCGACCGGGTGCGGGAGTGACCATGGGAACCTACGAGCTCTCTGAGCTGATCGAGTGGGACAAGCGCATCCGAGACAAGGTCGCGGAGTTCGGGCTCGATTGCTTTCCGCAAGAGTTCGAGATTTGCGACCACAATCAAATGCTGGGCTACATGGCGTATGCCGGAATGCCCTCGCACTACCCGCATTGGTCGTATGGAAAAGCGTACGAGAAACTGAAGACGCTGTACGACCACGGTGTCTCTGGTTTGCCGTACGAGATGGTCATCAACTCCAATCCCGCACTGGCCTACTTGATGCGGGATAACACGTTGTCCCTGCAGATCCTCACCATCGCTCACGTTTACGCGCACAACGATTTCTTCAAAAACAACTTTACCTTCCGCACGACCCGACCCGAGTTTGTTCTCGGTGCCATGAAAAGCCACGGCCAACGCGTGCGGTCGTACATTGAATCGCCCAGCATTGGGATCGACCGAGTGGAGCAAGTGCTGGATGCAGCACACGCGCTTTCGCTGCAGTGCCGTCGCAACCTTGCCGTGCGGAAGCTTTCGGAAGAAGAGCAGCGTCAGCGGAAACTCGAGGACGCCCAACCTCGCGAAGACCCTTTCGCCCGCGTGCACAAACGGCAGCACAGCGACACCCCGGACCTGCGCAAGGTGCCACTCGAGCCGGAAGAAGATCTGCTCTTGTTCATTCGGGATCACAATCCCTTTCTCGAAGAGTGGGAGCGCGACTTACTCACCATCGTGCACGAGGAAGCGCAATACTTCATTCCGCAAATCGAAACGAAGATCATGAACGAAGGTTGGGCCACCTTCTGGCACAAGCGGATTTTGGAAAGCCTCAATCTGCCCCAGGACCTTCACTTGGAATTCCTTGTGCGGCACAATCAGGTCGTGCGCCCGATCGCCGGAAGCCTCAACCCGTATCACATCGGCTGGAAAATCTGGGAAGATATTTACCGTCGCTACGAGCAGCCCGAACCGGAAGAGGAAGAACATTTGGAATCAGGCATCCGCTCGGGCATGGAAAAGATCTTCTCGGTCCGGGCCGCCGATCGCGACGCATCGTTCTTGCGACGGCATCTCACCGAGCGCCTGGTGCGGGAACTCAACTTGTTCGAATATCGCGTGCGCGGCGGAGACTGGGTGGTAACCGAGGTGGCCGACGCAGAGGGATGGCGCCAAATTAAAGAAACCTTGATTCGCTCGGTGGGAATGAACACCGTTCCGGTGATCAAGGTGGAAGATGCAGACTTCGGGCACCACCGCACATTGTTGCTTGTGCACGAACACGACGGGCGCGATCTCCACTTAGAGTACGCGGAAAAAACCTTGGCCTACGTGTACCAATTATGGGGCCGCGATGTGGCACTGCAAACCATGGTGAATGGTAAGAAAGTGTTGCTCCAATTTACGGATCGCGGCTTTACCACGCGCCAGCTCGCACGCTGACCCGACGGCGCTGTGGGCGCCTTCTGAGCATCTTCCCCCGCGCAAAGCCAAACAACCCGGCAGGTGCCGCCCGGTAGGCGTTTGGCAAATGCCGGAGCAGGCATTGATTTCCGAGCAATGCCAAACTACCGGCGACCTATCGCCCCCGGTCTCCGTTTCAAAAGGAACCGCAGCACCGCCCTCGGCCAGCAAGCCCTACCCTTATTCTCTCCTTGGGCAAGCGCAGAGCCTTTCCCCCGAGCGCTCCCTCAGCCTCGCACGTCATTCCGGTGTCCGACCATCTTTATGGAGCCATGGTGCGCAGCAGTTGTTCCGTGAGCTCATAAGGAACGCCCGTCGGCAAATTCATCAGGAACGTGCCTACGCCTTCTTTCTGCCACTCGGCCATTTGTTCGCGACAGTATTCGGCTGGGCCACAAATTGCGATTGCGTCGATCAAGGCATCGTCGACTGCAGCCACAGCTTCGGAACGTCGGCCTTGCACATAGAGATCCCGCACCTTGGTTGCGTTGGCCGCAAAACCAAAGCGGCAAAACATCTCGTAGTAATAGGTGCCCATCCCTCCGATATAGAATGCCACGGTGGGCTTGAGCATTGCCCGCGCAGCCGCCCGGTCCTCCAAGGGCACGATGCCCACGAACGGGGCCAGCTCGACGGAGGAAGGATCACGCCCAGCCTCGCGTGCGCCTTCCGCGATCCAATCGAGACCCGTGCGAAAATGCCGATAAGGCCAGAACGTGGGCACCCAACCATCCGCTAAGGCACCAATTTGCCGAATGGCCTTTTCTTGCAACGAGGCAACGTAGATCGGAATGTTGGGGCGCACTGGGGTCATCTCCAGCTTGAAATGCCGCACCGGGAACAAGGTGCTCACGCTCGGCGACAGTCGCTCCCCCCGCCAAAGCGTACGCAAAATTTGGATCGTTTCTTTCATCCGTGTGAGCGGTTTCCGATACTCGGCCCCATGCAGATTTTCCACAACGAGCTTGCCGCTCGTGCCCAAACCGAGAATCGCTCTTCCGCCGGAGATCTCGTCCAGCGTTGCCGCGCTCATCGCGATGAGCGCGGCCGAACGGCTGAAAATATTCACAATCCCCGTGGCAACCTTCAAATTGCGGGTGTGCAACGCGATCTCCGTGAGGAGTTGGAACTGCTCGTAGGCCCAAGCCTCGGGAATCCAAATCGAATGGTACCCCAGGTCATCTGCTAGCTGGGCGGCTCGCAAAACAAGCTTGCGGTCGTAATTTTTCCAAAACGGCACAATCCCAATGCGAAAATTCATTTCTCCCTCCCTCGCCGGCTTATACGCCCCAAAATCAACGCAAGAACAACGGGTGTTCGATGTCGGTCGCTTGGCAATCTGCAGGTGCGGTGATCGGATTGCAGCGAGCTGGCGTGCCTCCAGGGATGCGAGCTACGTAGCCGTGGCCCCATCTCGCATCCGGCACGGGGTAATCTGTACTGACCCAGTGGGCGCCGCTGGCCAACGCTTGATCCCGGGGGAAGGTATTGCCGGTGCGCGCCTCGACGGTGTCCGCATCCGCACGGGTACGCACGACGAAGCCTTGGGCCACCACGTCGCGAATGACATCAAAGTCGCCAATTGGATCGTTCAACTTCAGAAAACCACCCTCGGCCTGACCGGGCGCGGCACTGACAAACATCACCCGCCCTCGTAGCGACGAATGGCCCTCCACGTAAGCGTCGCGAATCGAACCCCCGTTATCGAGGCAAAACATCACTTTGCCGCGACTTTGCGCGAGCGTTGGCCAACCAACGTTCCGCACTGCGTCTTCCAGGGTCGGCCGGTCGCCCCGAACATCGTCAGGAGTGATCAGACGCTCCGGGGGAAAGACGGAACGAATCTCCTCGTCCAACGCATTAAGCTCCGCAGCGCCGATCCGAACTGGCATAGCCGATCCCGCAACGGGGATCCATTCGTCTTTCGCCTCGATCAACACCATCAACGGCATGTGAAGCGGGTAAGCGTCGGACCACCGCTTCACCTCGCGCAAGCACTCCACCAAAGTCCAACACGTGCTTTCGAAGTCAATATCTTGCACGTGGAGCACTTTGAAGCCCGGCTCGAGCAGCTGCGGGATACCAGCGTCAGGGTTTTCCCGAATTAAAGCCAGGCCAGCACGGTGGGCAAATAAGCCGCCTTGTGGGTCGGCAAACACGTCTAGCTCAATTTGCCGCACACCTTGCCGCGCGAACTGCTCCCAGAGAGGAGCGTGACTGTATTGCAAGCCTTGAGCAAGCGAGCCGAGGCGTCGCAACAGGTACTCCATTAGTGCTGGTCTCGGCTCCAGGTGATAACTGTTGTGCGTGCCAATGACCTGGAAATGATTCAGTCTGAGGTAGTGGTCGCGACGATAAGGAAAACCAGCGAGCTCACCATCATCCCCGCAGCCGACAAGCAAGGCCACGGAGAGCACCACAAAGGTCAACCGCGCGCAGCGGCGAGAGTTGTGTCGTGTTCGACCCATGGCGCGCCTGCCTACCCCGCAGCATCTTGCCGCACAAGCCCCCCGCGCATCCACGCGCAGCGCGCCGCCGGGGCCACCCCGCAAGCAGTTGGGATCGTGCGATCCACCAGGCGGTGGGGGTGTCACAACGACGGCTTGGAAAACGGTTGCCGGGGCAGCGCGGGCGGCGGTAACGGGCCAACCGCCACCCGCGCCACACAGCTCGCGGAGCATTTCAGGCCGGGGGGCAACGGCCAAGGAGGCACTCCGCAAGCCGCCCTGCGGGATTCCCCCGCAGTCACCGGCACAAGTTTTCTAGACGCCTTTATCGCACGAGAAATTCAATCGCCAGCCCCCTCCTTCTCCTAGTACCTTCGGGGGATTGCCCCACGCACTGCCTCGGCAAAGCGCTTTTCCACAATCGGCCAATTCACGTTGCGCCAAAAAGCTTGCATGTACTGTGGCCGACCGGTTGCCCCGTAATCCACCATGTATGCATGTTCCCACACATCCATCACCAGCAGGGGAATAAAACCAGCCACGTTGCCTTCCTCATGCACTTGCACGAAGTGGTTATTTACCACTCCGAGCTGAGGATCAAAAGCTAAAATTGCCCACCCAATGGACCGCGTTCCACCACAGGCCAGGAAGTCTTCCCGGAACTGGTCGAACCCGCCGAATTGGGCAACCAAAAGCTTGTAAAGCTCGCTTGTTTCCTTTAGCTCCGCGGTGTCCGCCTTGAGGTTGCCGAAATAGTACTCGTGCAACACCATCCCATTATATTCGAATCCAAAACGGCGACGCCGATCCGCATAAAGCGGAGTATTCCCTTTTCCCTCCCGGCGCAGGCTTTCGAGCTCTGACCGAAGCGCGTTTACCTGCGCGACGTACCCTTCGTAAAGTTTCCAGTGCTGCGCGATCTGTTCTTCCGAAATGCCGTGAAGATCCTTCGGACGCAAGCCGACTTGAACTTCGTACGCCATGCTTGCCAACTCCTTTCTGGTTTCGGGTTTCTTCTTTCCTACCTACCGATCAGAATTCAGAGGGGAAGAGCCCACGGGCGAAAAATGTTTTGCACCGATCCTTTAGACCGTTTGATAAATCCGGCCCGAGCGGGCTTTGGAGCGCAAGCACTGTTTGTCACTTCGTGCCAGTCAAACTGCGCGCGGAACGCCTGAGTAACGTCCCCCCGGCAGCGATGAACCCTTCTAAGGCCCCTGGTCGATCACCCGCAGCAGATACTGGCCGTAGACACTGTCGCCCATGGAACGTGCCAGGCTGCGCAACTGGTTTTTATCGATATACCCAAGCCGGTAAGCAATCTCTTCGAGGCAAGCCACTTTTAGACCCTGGCGTTCCTCGATTGCCTGAATGAAGTTCGCGGCTTGCAGCAGCGCTTCGTGAGTCCCCGTATCGAGCCACGCAATTCCCCGTCCGAGCCGCTCGACGATTAATGCACCCTCCTCCAAATACGCGCGATTGACATCCGTGATTTCCAGTTCACCGCGTTTCGACGGACGCAGCTTCTTGGCAATGTCCACGGCTCGCCTGTCGTAAAAATACAGCCCAGTCACCGCGTAATTGCTCCGCGGCCGTCTCGGTTTTTCTACGATGGCGCGCGCTTGCCCACGAGCGTTGAACTCCACCACCCCATATCGTTCGGGATCGCGCACCCAGTAGGCGAAAACAGTTGCCCCTTCCTTTGAGCCCGCAGCTCTACGCAACAGCTCCGGTAAACCATGGCCGTAAAAAATGTTGTCCCCTAGCGCCAAGGCGCAGGGGGCGCCCCCTAAGAAGTCCTCTGCAATCAGAAGCGCTTGCGCAATCCCTTCCGGTCGAGATTGAGCCGCATACTCGATTTGCAAGCCAATCCACTCTCCGTTCCCGAGCAGGCGCCGATACAACGGAAGGTCCTCGGGCGTGCTGATCAGCAGGATGTGCCGAATGCCGGCCAACATCAACGTGGAAAGCGGGTAATAGACCAGCGGTTTATCGTAAACGGGCACCAACTGTTTGCTGATCGCCCGCGTTACGGGATACAAGCGGCGCCCACTTCCCCCGGCAAGTAAAATGCCCTTGCGCACGACAACTTGTCTCATACTGGCCGACCGAGACCTAGTCGCTCACGGTCGTATCGACCTGCCAAGACCGCGCGACACCAATCCCGATGCTCGGCGTACCAACGTACTGTGGCCCGCAGCCCAGACAGAAAGTCATGGCGAGGCTCCCAGCCTAGCTCGCGGCGGATGTAACCGAAATCCAAGGCGTAACGTCGGTCATGCCCTGGACGATCGACAACGAACCGTTTGAGCTCCTCATAGGTACTCAGTCCACGCTCGAACAATTGTGCGTTGCGCGACGCGGGAAGCAATTCCTGCACAACCGCGCAAATAGCGTCGACCACTTCTAAGTTCGTCTTTTGTTGGCCACCACCGATGTTGTACCGGGCGCCAATTTCACCGCGCTCCAGCACGAGAAGTAGGGCCTCGCAGTGGTCGGTCACATATAGCCAGTCGCGAACGTTCCCTCCGTCTCCGTAAATCGGGAGGTCCCGGCCATCGAGGGCGTTCAGAATCATGAGAGGGATCAACTTCTCGGGGTACTGGTACGGACCAAAATTGTTCGACGAATGCGTGAGCAACACTGGCAGCCGATAGGTGGCGTGGTAGGCGAGCACAAAGTGGTCTCCAGCGGCCTTCGACGCAGCGTACGGCGAACTCGGCCGGTACGGCGAACCCTCACTCGCCGTCTCACCCTCGGGAATGCTCCCGTACACCTCGTCGGTGGACACCTGGAGAAATCGGAAAGCCTCTCTCCGGGCTTTTGGGGCGGAGTACCACCAGTGACGAATTGCCTCCAGCAACTGAAACGTTCCAACCACGTTCGAGTGCAAAAACGGGTCGGGCGAATCGATGGAACGGTCTACGTGGGTTTCCGCAGCAAAGTTGACCACCCACCTGGGGCCATGCTCCCGCAGCAACGCTTGCAGGAGTTCGCGGTCAGCGATGTCTCCTCGGACAAAAGCTACGCGAGGGTCCTTCGGCACATTCAGTGCGTTACCCGCGTACGTGAGTTTGTCCAAAACCACCACTCGGCCTAAACCCCGCTCGAGCACTAGGCGCACGAAGTTTGCACCGATAAATCCGGCACCACCACAAACGAGAATCGTCTGCTCTGACATCGGTCCAGACCGCTCCGACTGCGCACCCTCTTACTGGACAGCAGGAGCCGGAACAACGGGCTTGTCAAACCCACGGATCATTCCTTACCGTGCGCTTCGCACACGCGACTAGCTAAGGGGCACAGCCCCACACTGTACCGAAGCGCGCTGAGCGGAGCACCTTGAGGCTCGCTAGGGGTTTTTCTCTCCCAGTGGCCGATAGTCGTGTGCAGGGCAAGTTGCTTTAGGCCTGGGTTTGCGCCCTTTCGATTCCGTCTGCTCGTATCTCTTCCTAAAGGTCAGCGTGACTGCCGGCCCCGTCGAGCTTCTAGCCAGCCTGCCGAACTTCCGGTAGTTTCGTCGAGCAGTACCGGCTGAGCTTTATGCTCTTCCCGTACTGGAAAATTTGGTCACGAGGTCTGGGAGAAGAGGTCCGAACCGATGCGTTACGTCTTGGAGTCCTTGGATCAGCGCCCGGTCGCCACCCGCCGTCGGGAGTTTGTAGAGTGCAAGGGGATCGGCCATCCCGACACGGTATGCGATGCTCTGGTCGAGGCCATTTCGGTCCATCTTGCCCAAATGTATCTCGAGGAGCTCGGCTTTGTCGCTCACTACAACATCGACAAGGCGCTGTTGGCTGCCGGGCAGTGCGCTAAAGGCTTTCTTTCCGGCCAACTGATCCAGCCAATGCGTCTGTTCGTTGGGGACCGGGCTACCTTCGCCACGGAGCGGGGCGAATTACCTGTCCGCGAGGCGGTTGAAGCTGCCGCCAGCATGTGGCTGCAACACCACCTACCAAAGATTCGCTTTGGCCGGGAACTGCTTCTGGAACCGGTTTTGGCCCCAGGATCGGCACCGCTAAGCGGGATTTACCAGCGCGTGGAAGAGGTGGTCTCGAACGACACCTCGGGTGCCGTCGGCTTTGCACCCTTCACGCCTACCGAACGTTTAACCCGGGACGCGGTGGACTGGCTCACGAGCGAAGAGTTCAAGGCGGAATTTCCGGATACGGGGCAGGACATCAAAGTGTTTGCCGTCCGTACGGATGAGCGAGTCGAACTCACCGTGGCTATGCCCTTTCACTGCGAATACATCGACTCCGAAGCGACCTACTTTCGTCGAAAGGAAGAAGTTCTAAACGCGTTACATCGGAAGCTCGCTCGAGCTGATCTCGAGGTGGACTTGCAACTGAACACGCTCGATCGTGCTGGCCTCGGCCCCGACGGGCTTTATCTCACGCTGACCGGAACGTCTGCGGAGGACGCCGACTCT
Organism: bacterium HR30; assembly: GCA_002898795.1. Lineage (GTDB taxonomy): Bacteria > Desulfobacterota > Binatia > HRBIN30 > HRBIN30 > HRBIN30. The sequence continues at coordinate 10,975 of BEIG01000099.1, forward strand.
GGCCAAGTGGGACGGGGCAACCGTCCTTGCGGCTTCATCCCATTTGCCCGTCCGGTTGGTGGCGAGGCCGCGCCGGGTAAAAATCCCGTTGCCCACGTGGGCAAACTGTACAGTGTTGCGAGCCAACGGCTGGCGGAGCGCATTCATGCTCTCCATCCTGAACTCCCAGAAGTCTACGTCTCCCTCGCGACCAGGATTGGCGAGCCGATCGTGGCACCGTGGGTCAGCGTGCAAATGGTGTCGGCGCCCGGGCAATCCCTTGGTGACTTCGAGCCGTCGATCCGAGAGGTGGTCGCGGAGGAACTGGAGCAACTACCCAATTATTGGCGGGGACTCCTTCGCGGCGAGTTTCGCCTCTATTGAAACAAGGCCCACGAAACTAAGGACCAGCAGCTCAGCCGCGCAGAAGATCCGGCTGCTTGAAGGCGGTCCAACCGCGGTCGCAGGGCAACACTGCACCCGTGAAACTTCTTCCGTATTCCGAGGCGAGGAAAACCACCACCTCTGCAATCTCTTCCGGCGTCTGCAATCCCATCGCGTGGCCGCGCTCGAACGCTTTCTTCATCTCCTCGCTTTGCCAAATCACCGCATTCATGGGCGTGTCCACGTAGCCTGGACAAATGGCGTTTACCCGGATTCCCAAGGCCGCACAGCCCGGAGCCATCGATTTCGTCAATGCTGCCACTCCGCCCTTGCTGGCCGCGTACGCATCAAGTCCACCCAGCGGCAACAACGCCATCGACGAGGCAGCATTGATAATGGCCCCACCTCCAGCCTTAGCAATTTCGGGGATTGCGTAATGCGAACAGTAAAAAGTTCCGGAGAGATTGACCCGCAACACCCGATCCCACACTTCTGGAGCGACGGCGGGAGTAAAACCATCTTGGAACGGCAAAGCGATCCCGGCATTGTTGTACAGAATGTGCAAACCCCCGAAAGCAGCCACTGCTTCTCGGACCAACTGCTCGCAGTCCGATGGCTCGGAGACGTCGGCGCGCACAAACCGAGCCACCCCACGCTGCTTTCGTACTAACGCGGCCGTTCCTTCGCCCGCCATCGAATCAACGTCGGCCACCACGACTGCTGCCCCCTCGCGCGCCAAGGCTAAGCACGCCGCCCGTCCGATACCGGAACCGCCACCAGTGACCATCGCAACTTTTCCTTCGAGAAGCATGGAGCCTCCTCTACTTGCAGGCATCGGGCCACCTCTCCTTCCACATCTTCAACGCCCACACAATGCGCCCCGCGGGACGCCACAGGGAACCCGGCGAAGTTCGGGGGGGCGGTGTGCGTTTTGTTCGTCACCTTTTTCTTGCGGTTACCAAGGTACGAAACCTCACCGCGTCGTTCCACATGCTTTGATTATTGAAGAACACCCACGCATGCGCGTACGCCTTCGCCCAGCGTGCAATCTGTTGGAAGTCACTCTCCGAAAATGTGTACCGGTAGCCTGTGCGTCCGTGCAAACGAAAATAGGCTACGGGCTGGTATTCCGGGTCCGGAGGCGGCAGCACAAATGGGTCACCCGCGCGCAGCCAGCCTAACTCACGGCACAACTGGTCGGTCAACTGCCCGGTCCATGCCGGCCCGCGTGGCTCGAAGGCAATCTTGAAGCCAAGCCCACTTTCCCACGCGGCAAACGCCCGAAGGCGTGCAAGGTGCTGCGCCGTCGGCTCGAATCGTGCTGGGGTTTGTACAAGGACAATTGGAGCCCGCAAGGCACGTGCTGCCTCGATTGTCTCCTTCCAAGCCGCGCGGACCACTTCGTTATCACGGAAGTGACCGCTTTCCACGCCGTCCGGCAGGTGGCGGCGCAAGCGCCGATAAGTCGGACTCCGGCGTTCGTGAGTCACGAGCTGAAAACACTTTACCGTAAACACAAAGTCCGAGGGAGCCGTGCGGCGCCAGCGCTCCAAAGTGCGGAGCTGGGGCGGTTCGTAAAACGTCTGCTGCACTTCAACGGCGTCGAGCTCGGCCGTATAAACCGCCTGAGCCTTTGCCCAACCACAACAGCCAACACGGATCATCCACGCACCCTTTGGCGACTCTTAAAAGCCCAGAGTGGCCTTTGTCCGGTTGCCTCCCGAACCCATCTCAAGGAAACCACATCCAGGTGCGGACCTCGGAGGTAGCCTCGGCGGTCGGGAATGCGTCCACGCGGTCGCTTCGAACATAGAGGGCAGCCGTTCCATCGGCGTATACGCGCACCCAGCCTGGTTCCCGTTGCAGCGGGTGCACCACCCGAGCTGGCAGCAACACTGCCTCCGTCGGGTAAAGTTGAATCAGATTGCGCCATCCTGGCTCACCTCGAAAAAAGGTGAAGTTGTCCTTGACCACGGAAGCTGGATATACCGTGGCAAAGCGGCCGTCGAGCGAAGGCTTGATCTCGGGT
>BEIG01000100.1 GCA_002898795.1 bacterium HR30
GCCTGGGCGCGTGCCTTTGCCTGCTGCAGGTCGGGGTTCCGCTCGAGAGCCAGGGCGACCACTTCGCGCAGCGACCACCCCGGCGCTGGCGGAACAGAATCTTCTGCAGCATCGACCCTGCTCAGTGCCGCCAAGACGGAAATGACAATGGCACCCCAGGCTTTACGCATACCACCCCCTACTTCGTACCCAACCGGCGCAGGATCTTTTCCGCCGGGCAGAATCCAGTGAACGAAGACTGGATCAGGTTCAACGACACGAATGCCGCCAGCAACAACCAAGCCGGGTGGACGAAATACCCCAGGATCAAGCTGATCCCGACAAGCGTTCCTGCCAACAAGCGTACGGCTCTTTCTGTAGTCATCGCTTTATCCTCCTTTCTGCTGCTTTTCACACCCCTTAAGAGCCAACAAGCCTGAAAAGGTTCCCGGCCAGACCCCTAAAAGAGCATTGGCCCTCAAACTCCCCTCTCGACGGATGCTTGGTTGGATGGGAATCACCAGGCGATCCAGGGCCGAGCGGATGCGAATTGCGAGGGGAATACGCTGTGGGATAGCCGCTGGGTGTCCCGCCAAGTTGGCCGCCAAGTTGCCGGCGCCGCCAGGGCAGGAGGCCCGGTACTATCTTCGCGCGATAAAATGCAGCATGATGACCCGGCCATGCTTTTCCTGGTCGCCAGCTCGATCCTCTTCGTTGCCGTCGCGTGCACTGCCGTGGAAGCGCAAACCGGGGCGTGTCCGGGAGACTGCGACGGCAACGGGCGAGTCGATTCGGTCGAATTTGCGCGCAGCGTGCGTGCACTGTTCGACCCGGAGCTCGCTTGCAACAGCGACGCAACCGCGAAGCTCACAGCAGCGCACGTAACCTCCACGATCGTGTACGCAGCACTAGAGCGCCCACTTTGCGCGGCGGGACGGCGGAGCCGCTGGGATGCCTTGCCGCCCCTTGCTGGGGGCCCTCGGCAGGAAGTGGGCGTGGCGGCCCTCGACGGGGTGGTCTACGTCATCGGTGGCATCACCGGCCGCGCCGTCGGGGTTGCAACGGTGGAAGCGTACGACGTGAGCCGCGGAGAGTGGCACGCGGTAGCTCCCTTGCCCCGGCCACTACATCACGTAGCCGCTGCTGCAGATGCCAACTTCGTCTATACGGCCGGAGGCTACGCAGGCGCCGCGTTCAGTCCGGTCAGTGACGTATTCCGCTACGACCCCCAAAACGACGCCTGGGAGTCGTTGCCGGCACTGCCAACTCGAATCGGTGCGGCGGCAGCAGCCGTGCGAGGGCGGAAGCTCCACGTTGTCGGCGGCGGCCGGGGGCTCGCGAGCACTTCGGACCACCTGATTCTCGACCTCGACTCCCTCGAGTGGAAAGTTGCGGCGCCTTTGCCCGAGGCGGTCAATCACCTGGCTGCCGTAGTATGGAATGAAAGGCTGTACGTCGTTGGCGGGCGGCGCGATCCATTCGGGCTGAACAACTCCACTGGCCTGTACCGTTACGAGGCAGACTCGGATCGCTGGCAAGCACTCGCCCCGATGCCCACGGCTCGTAGCGGTCACGCCGCAGCGGTGTCGGGCTCGTTGCTCGCGGTGTTCGGCGGAGAGGTCGATCCAAGTCGTTTTCCTTCTTTCGTTTATCCACACGTGGAAGTGTACGACTTCGAGCGCGACATCTGGTACTCCGACGCCCCGATGCCGCTCGCCCGACACGGGTTTGGAGCGGCTACCGTTGACGGCGCCATCTACTTGCCTGGTGTCGCTTCGCGGGCTGGCTTTGGCGAAACGGCTTGGCACGATCGCTGGGTGGTACGATAGACCCGTTCCGACTGTACCCGCTCCGACCATCCAGCGAGAGTGGCAGGGTCATCCCTCCAAGGCGCACGATGCTCCGAGCTTACACCGCGGCATCGCCTGGCGATCCGGACCACGCGCCCCACTACAGTGGGGGGACGGAGTTGCCTTTTCCAGCATCCTCTGCGGGCTCAAGTCCACTGCGTCCAAATCGATTCACGCCCGCTCTGCATCCACCGCACACGCCCCCCGCATTTCCTCGGCTGACCAGCGAAGCGCCACCGAACGACCCGCCGCCGGGCTACCCTGCAAAGAGTTACTTGCGCGCGCCGAGCTTCGTTTTCGTTTTGCTCGAAACTTTGACGACCGCGGGCTTCGATTCCCCTTGCCCAGCTCGCACAAGTTTCGCAGGCGCGGGTTTCGCAACTCGCGTTGTACGAGCATCCGTCTTCGCGGTTTTCACAGCCGGCTTCCCAGCGTTCGGCTGAAGCCCTGGACGAGAAGCCACCTGCACCGCCGACCGTGGCTTGCATGGAACCCTCTTGCCCTTACGCCGGCATGTGCGGGCCGGAGCTGGGGGCAAGGCCAATCGTTGCAGTGCCAATAGCTCTGCCGGGGTCAACTGAGCGTACGCTTGCAGCACGAGTGGTCGCGTGCCCTCCGGTACGCGCACGGTATAGCCACCGGGCGGCACGATCCCGCGGATCAATGCGGGGTTGAGCTCTTGCAGCAGCGACAGCGGACGCTTGGTCCAACCCGCAATGGTGGAAAGCGGCATCACGTGTTCAATGCGGACCAAATCGTACTCGAGAGCCTGCGGCTGCGGACGGTCAAAGCCGTACGCCTCGGGATGAGAGGCAATTTGTAACGCGGCGAGAAAGCCGGGCACATAGTTCTCGGTTTCTCGGAACAGGTAGCCGCGCTCGCTCAGCTCCCAAAAGTCACTGGCATCCGAAGTGCTGAGCAGCCGACTAATGCGAGCTTCACCCGTGTTGTACGCAGCAAGCGACAGGTGCCAATCCCCGAACATGCCGTAGAGGTCCTTCAAGTAGCGCGCTGCTGCACGGGTGGATTTGATGGGATCGCGCCGCTCGTCGACAAAGCGGTCGATCCGTAACCCGTAGCGGCGCCCGGTGTCGGGAATAAATTGCCACAAGCCGACGGCCCGTGCAGGCGACACCGCGTGCGGCTGAAAACCGCTCTCGATCAACGGGAGGTAGGCGAGCTCCGTAGGCAAGCCCTCTTTGCGCAAGATCGACTCGATCCGCGGTAAGTACCGACCACTGCGCTCGAGCGCTCGGCCGTAAAAGTTACGCAAGTCCGTTTGGTACTTGCTGACGAAATCGCTGACCCTCGGGTGGTCGAACTTCAGGCCAAGATGTTCGCCGCGAATTTTCGGGCGTTGTGGGCCAACCGTCACTCCGTACTTAGACCCCAGGTCGCTGGCACCTGGGGGTTCTGCCTTGTGCCACTGCCACCAGTGTTTTTCCGCCTCGTTGCGTCTGATCGAGCTACAGCCGGTGATCGTCAAAAATGTCAACGCAACCATTGCGAACGCCGGTTTCCTCGTCAGCACCTCGGATCCTCCCTCGCACTCCTCCACAGCCCGGCGGTGGCTGCAAGCTCTCCGGGCCGTAGACCTATCGTTCTACACGGCCCGACGCCTCCTTGTCCGCACCCTGCCCCCTTCTGCCCAAGCCAGCAGCACGGATCCATCGCGGCAGCCAAGGGGAGCCTGACCACACACGTGCATCGAAAAGAAACGTCCCGCGGACCAGCGTTTCCGCTTCCGGATCGACCGCACGTGCCACTCCAACCGCAAAAGTGGCCGCTTCCCTACCACGAACGGATGCATGGTGCAACCAAAACGGCGGAAAAATCTGACGTTCTCTACACCAAGAGTCTGCTTCGCGATGCCAAACCCACCCGTGCCCAGCAAGCCAAGCGCATCTCTCCCCGAGAGACGCACCGGCTCATTTCAGCGACCGAACAATACTTCCCACGCCTCGTTAAGCGAGGCCACCCCCACGCGCTCGATCTCGGGCACCCCGTCGATTTGCCGCAAGTTCGTTTGCGGCATCAAGCAGCGGCGTAGCCCAAGACGTGCAGCTTCCTGCACGCGGAGCAGCGCATGTTGGATGCCGCGCACCTCACCCGCTAAGCCCACCTCGCCAAACACCACGAGTTCTGGATCGAGTGGTCGTTCGAGAAAACTGGACCCGAGTGCGGCAGCTACCGCAAGGTCGGCGGCCGGCTCGCTGATGCGCATACCTCCGGCGGCGTTGAGGAACACATCCTGCCCGAAAAGCTGAATGCCGAGTTTTTTCTCCAGCACCGCGATGAGCATGCTCGTGCGATTGGGATCGAACCCTAAACTGGTGCGCCGGGGATTGGCGAGCACGCTGGGCGACACCAGTGCCTGCACCTCGATGAGCACAGGCCGCGTTCCTTCGATGCAAGCCGCCACCACCGAACCAGCAGCACCTCGAGGCCGCTCAGCTAGAAAATGGGCTGACGGGTTGCCCACGGGCTCGAGCCCTCGCTCGGTCATTTCGAACACGCCAATTTCATTGGTCGACCCGAAACGATTTTTCACGCTGCGCAAAATCCGAAACGCGTGGCTGCGATCTCCTTCGAAGTACAGCACCGTGTCGACCATGTGCTCGAGCACCCGCGGGCCGGCAAAAGCCCCTTCTTTCGTGACGTGTCCTACGATCAACGTTGGCACGTACGTTTCCTTGGCCCAGCGTACGAAGCGAGCGGCACACTCGCGTACTTGACTGACGTTGCCTGGTGCAGATTCCAGCTCACCCACCCACATGGTTTGGATGGAATCGATCGCTAACACTGCGGGGCGGATTGACCGCAGGCGCTCGAGGATGGTTTCAACTTCAGTGGCAGCAAGGAGCCACACCGCCTTATCGGCCAGACCGAGCCGCTCTGCGCGCATTTTGATTTGCTCGGGCGACTCTTCGCCGGAAACGTACAGTGCAGGCCGTTCTTCGTTGCCCAGGGCGGCCACTGCCTGCAAAACCAGGGTGGACTTGCCAATACCTGGGTCGCCACCAATCAACACCACCGAGCCAGGCACAAGGCCACCGCCGAGCACCCGGTCGAATTCTGCGATGGCCGTACGCTGGCGCGGCGTTGCAGCTACATCGACGTTGGCAAGCGGCACCGGGGTGCATCCGTCGGGCGATGCGTGATGCCCCTTGCGACTGCGCGCGGGAGCTAGGCGTTCCTCCACCAAGGTATTCCAGGCACCACAGTCGGTGCAGCGTCCAAGCCATCGCGGCGAGCGGTAACCGCAACTTTGGCACACATAGATGCTTTTCTGCTGAGCCATGTGTACCGTTGCTCGTAGCATGGGCGGCCGCCCGCAGGCAGGGGACAAAGCGCGGGGGCAGCCCGCGCTACCCGTTAGCCCACGGCCCCCGCTACCCGTTAGCCCACGGCCCGCGCTTCGAACGCTGCCGAGGCAGACCGCTCCGCCAAGTGCCAGCGCAGCAAGAGCACTCTTACTGCGCCCGCAGCATCGGCCACGAGCAAACGTGCGTCGCACTCTGCCAGCGCCAAAGCCGTAATCGCTGCGTTACCCTGGTCCAGCACGCAACTCCGCTCGGGTGCAGCGATGTTCCAGAGCCGCACCGCACCGTCATGGCCGGCGGTGAGGAGCCAAGTCTCGTCCCATAACGGCACGATGCGCGTGACACCCTGAGCGTGTGCTTGCACGGCGAAGCGACATTCGCCGGAAGCCGCATTCCACACACAGAGCCGGCCGTCGGCACCGCCAGACACCAGCGCCTCGCCCACGAAGTGCAAACAAGCAACACCGCCTTGGTGCGCTTGCCAGCGCCGAAGCTCGCTGCCGCGTGCACGCAGCCACAGCACGATCTCTCCGCCAGCATCGCCACTTGCCAGCACCGAGCCGTCTCGCTTCGATGCAAGTGCCAGCACCTGTCGGCGGTGCCCGACGAGCACAGCGGTGCAGCGTCCTCCCGTGACCTCCCACCGGCGAACGGTATGGTCGTAACTTCCGGAAGCCAATTCTCCGCCGGGCAGTGCGACAAGGGTACTGACAATGCTTTCATGGCCCTCCAGGATTAAAGGATCGCTATACGATGCGTCACGGAGACAGTAAATGCGCCGGTCGAAGCCGGCAGTGGCAACGATCGAGGTGCCCGGGAGGGACGCCAGTGCGCGGAGTGGAGCGACGGCGACGGGCCGGGTAATAAGATCCGCGCCCAGCGTGGGGCCGGCACTGCGGAGCTGACCATCGCGCCCCGCCAAAAGCCAGCGTTCTGACTGTTCGTCGAACATGGCGGCGGCCACGGGCGACTCGAACACCGCGCTTGCTTCGGCGCCGCGTGACTCAACGGAAGCTAACCGGCAGTGCGGGCGTAGGGCAACAAAAAGTTCTCGCAGTGCTGCAGGAGCAATCGAGCCCTCGTCGCTCAAGCGGTTAAATTCGCGAACGCTCTTGCGCGTGTCGCCGGCCTCCAAGGCCTTTAAAACCAGGTCTCTACGCTCTTCGGGGGTCAAATCTGGTGGCGGTAAAACTGCGTAATCTCCTCGCCAGCTCAGGCGTGGCGAACACACTTCTGGCCCTGGTAAGGGCAAGTCCCAAAGGCGAACTGTCGAATCCCAGCTAGCCGAGGCCAGGCAGCGCGCGGCAGAGGCTAAGGCCACGCTGGTGACCATACCACGGTGACCTTGCAGCGTGCGAATGCAGCGGCCGCGAACGAGGTCCCACACCCGCACAGTATTGTCCCAGCTTGCCGACACGGCCACAGTGCCATCGTCACTAAGACGCACCGAGGTAACGATGCCCTCGTGTCCCTCGAGAACGGCTTTGCATTTACCTGTGCGAGCCTCCCAAAGCCGCAGCGAGCGGTCCCAACTCCCGGAGAGAACTTCTTGGCCGTCAGCGCTAATGGCCACGCTGGATACAAAGTGTCGGTGTCCAAGAAGCGTCCGAAGCGGTTCGCCGCGCATGAGGTCCCAAAGGACAACCTTTTGGTCGTCGCCTCCGGAAACGAGGCGCCGGCCATCCGGGGTCATCGCCAGGGCTTTTACGGCACTGCTGTGGCCCTCGAGGCGCCGCAGGGGACGTTCTTTTTCGAGGTCCCAAACATCTACCGTCGTACCGTCGATCCCGAGGAAATTGTCAGAGCCGGCAGCACTGATCACGGCGTAGCGAGCATCGCTCGAGAGGGTAACGGCAAACACCTTGCCTCGCATGCGCAAGGTTTTCACGGCGCGAGCTTGTTGAAGGTCCCACAGTTTCACCGTGCCATCTGCGCTGCCCGAAAGGGCCCAATGGCCGTCGGGAGTGATCGCCACGGCGGTCACGTGGCCTTCGTGTCCGTCCAAGGTCCGCACCGCGGTGCCGGCGAACGCATCCCACAAAATTAAGCTGCGGTCGTCGCCGCCGGAAAGCACCCACTTGCCATCGCTGCTGATGGCGACCGCGGCGACGACCTGACTGTGACCAACCAACTGTCGAGCGAGAGTGTGCCCGGGGCGGTAGCGGCGGGCCAGACGTGCAAGTTCCGCCAGTTCTTCGGCGTCTCCGCCCTCGTTGTTGAGCTCGCGCAAAAGTTCCAAAGTCTTTTCGCCGTCGCCGCTTTCGAGTGCCACCAAGGCCTGCAAGTAGGTGGCCAGCCACGGAGCGGTGCGCGGCACACGTGCTCTTTGCAGGGCTGCGTCCAGCGCTTCGTCCGACCCCTTGCCCCCGCGCCACCGCAAAACGCCCAGGTTGAAGTTCGCCTCCAAGTGTCGGGGTTCCACGGCAAGTGCGGATTCGAACGCACTTTCGGCATCTTCCAGGCGACCAAGAGCGAGGGCCACTACTCCTTGATTGTTCCAGCCATCAGCGTCCCAGCTGTTCGGGGGAAGAGTGGCAAACGGGCTCGGGCTCCGGAACAGTTGTTCGCGCAAGTGGGCAAGTTGCACGCGAATTTCCGATACCGAGCGGGGGCGGCGCAAGGGCTCCCAGTCTACGCACGCCTGCAACGTGCCGGCCAGCGCTTCCGGCAGGGGCTCGCCGGTGGGCGACACGGGCTCGGCGGCCTTGCGCCTGGGGCCACGGGTGATCTCGTAGGGTCGGCCGCCGCAGAAAAGCTCGTACAAGCACACACCGAGAGCGAAGATGTCACTGGAGATGTCGCTGGGCCCGCCGTCGACCCATTGTTCCGGGGCGGTGTATGGTTCTGAATGATCACCGCGGTGCTGGGCAATGCCGAAGTCGGTCACGCGTACTACTCCCGTGGCAGTCAGGAGAATATTTTCGGGCTTGAGCCCCCCATGGGTCAGGGCGCGGCTGTGGGCATACTCGAGGCCGTGGCAGAGCTGAATCGCCACATCGAGCTGAGCACGCAAAGTGGGTAGGCTTCTGCCCGTAAGCCACTGGCGTAACGAGCCACCGTCGACGTGTTCGATCACGAACACTGGAACTTCGCCAGCATGGTGCGTAGCGAAACAATAAGCAATGTGTGGGTGAAGTCCGCATTGAATCCAACGGGTCGCGGCTTGGACCAAGTCGCGAAGCCGGTCGGCATCCCGTGCAAGTTCTTCCGCCGGTGCCTTTAACACCACAGGGATGCCCCATTGGCGGTGACGGGCTAAGTACAGCCGCGTGTGCAGGTTGGCGGCCAATACGCGCTCGATCTTGTAGAGCTCGAAAGCCACCTCGCCTGGGTCCCACCACCATTTTGGCACGGCTTCGGCTGCTGGGGAGAATTCATGCCTGGGGCGCATCGCAACGGCAGCCTGGGTGGCAGCGGCGCTCGCCGGCGGCGGGACCGGAATCGTCACGGTTTTTGCCCGCAGAGGCGCCTCGTTCCTCTCCCCGGCCGCAGCAGCTTGGGATTTGCCGCGAAATAGCTCACGCACGTCGGTTTGGAGCAAGCGCGCGACTTCCTTTGCACCTACGCGTGCCGCCTCGCTTACCGGCATACGCAACGTGTCGCGCCACTTCACGGTCGCATCCCCCCGGTGGTTGCCAAGGGCAGGAGAACCTCTACGGTCGTTCCGTGGCCCGGTGTCGAACGCAAGGCCACGCGGCCACTGAGTTGCTGCACCTGGCTTGCGACTACGTCCATGCCCACACCGCGCCCCGCCACCGCATTGGCGGCGTTACGGGTGGAAAACCCTGGGCGAAACAAGAACGATTGCAAAGTCTCTTCGTCGCTCGGTGAGTCGGCACCGAGCCAGCCAAGCGCGATGGCTTTTTCTCGCACCGCTGCGAAGTCGATACCCCGGCCATCGTCGGCAACGCAAATGCGCAAAGCTGCGTGGTTCTCCTCCACGCTCACGCGAATCAGACCTTCTGCATCTTTGCCCAAGCGCTCGCGCTCTTGCGGGGATTCGATGCCGTGAGCGACGGCATTGCGCACCAGATGGAGCAAGATTTCCGCTACCGGCTCCGCCAAATCTTTGGGGATGCGCACATGGGCCCCCAGTGTTTCCAAGCGCGCTCGTTTGCTTTCGTGGCGTACAGCGTCGCGCAGCGGGCGGGCCAACCGACGGAAAAGATCGTCGGCTGGCACAGTGCGAAGCTCGCGCACCTCGGCCTGCAGCGAGGCGGCCATGGACGCAAAGAACTCCGCACGTTGCTCCAGTGCCTCGATGATGGCAACAAGCTCGGGGTCCAGTTGCCCCTTGGCAGCTTTTTCCCGTAGCACCTGCAAGTGGGCGATACTCGAAGTCGAACTTGGCGTGATGGTAGAGGAGCTCTCGGCGGCCGAAACGGGAACAAAGGTTGTGCCCGCTGGAAGAGGGCCGGCAACCGACGCAGAACCCGAGGAACTGTCCCCTTGCAACAGCGCAGCAATGGCGTCGTCGAGGTTATCGATCTTCGTGGTCGTCGGCTTTCGCCCGCATGCTTCTTCGACCATCGCGCGCACCGAGTCTCCGAGCCGGAGAAAAAAGTCGACGACGGCCGAGGGTGATAGTTCCAGTTCTCCATCGCGCAATGCTTGCAGCAGCGACTCTCCCTGATGCAGTTGCTCTGCGGCGCTTTGTAAGTCGACGGCCCCGGCCGCACCTTTGAGCGTGTGATACTGGCGGAACAGAGCGTGTAACAGGTTTAGGTCGGTAGGCGAGCGCTCGAATTGCAAGAGCAGGTCTTCGGCACGGCGAAGGCCTTCGTCCATTTCCGCCAAGAAAGCGTGCAGGAGCTCGTTTTCTGCATCTGCAAGTTCGCCTTCATCTGCCGCGGCCGATTCACACGTAGCGGCTACTGCAGATGTCGATGGCGGGGCATCCTCGAGCCAGCTCCGAAACGTCGCGTCGTCGGCATCGAGGCATGCCTGGAGAGGCTGTGGCAAACTCGTGCGCCACTGCTGCTCCCACGCTCGGAGCCAAGCCGATGTATCGGGTTCTTCGACCAGGCATTCCCCGAACCAAAGGAGGTTGGAGATGGCCACCCGAACGTCGGCGGAAGAGAATTCACGCCGGTCGGTAGCACGGTCGGAAGTTTGCAGGAGCAACAAAGCGCGACCCACGTTGCGGCGCCAACGAAGCCACGACTCCCTACCTTCGGGCGCATCGGGCTCCTGCAGTGAGGCAATCACACGGGAAGCATCGTCCCACATGCCAGATGCTGCGGCAGCACGCACAGACGAAAACACGTCGAGCAGGGCCTTTTCCGCAGCGTTTGTTTTGCTCGATTCCACCTCGACGTTCATGGCAACCGCTCGCGGCTCGACCGCTCGTGCACCAACGACCACGCGTGTTGGCGCCGTTCGGCAATCAGCGCGCCAGCAAGGGCAGCGTGCGATTCAAAACCAGCCTAGCGCGCGCGGTTCGCTCCGCGCCGTCGATTTCCCAACGGTGATCGGCCGCGTTGACGTGAGCGGTTTTCGGCTGCTGACGGCGCTATGCTTACCTGGTGTCGCAGTGGTCGAGCCCTTTCTTGGTTATCTGAATCGCGACCCGTGCGTGCAGGCAAAGCGCACTGAGCCACCACTAACTGCCCGCACCTGGCATCCCGTGAGCACATACAGCATTTTGCAGCGCCGTGAATGGAGGGCTGCCATGCCTGCCGCGCGGCGACGATAGGCCCAATCTGTTGCTTTATCCGAAAGACCATGAAGCACCGCTTGGCTCGCGCCGCCTGAAGAGCGAAAGCTTGACGCGTAACGACCGGTAAGCGGAGAGGTACCAGCCCAACCCGGCATTACCTCGAGCAGCACCATAGCTATCGCGGACCACTAGCCCGGCCCGAGCGATGGCTTAACCGCGACACGCACTCGGCAACTCCTTTAAGACTGTCCTGCAAAGATTTCCTAACGCGCGGGCTGCTCCCACACCGATAGCATCGTTGTACTCACTGAGGTCTTGTTACCTTCCGTCGTTTCGGAGCGGGCACGCTTCCGCGTGCGAGCTTCGAATTGGCCCAGCCTTTGCGAAAGCGGCCCTTCGCTTTTTTCGATTTCGCAAGGAGGTTGCCATGAACCAATCCAAGTGCCGTCAGATGTGGTTTAGGTTACGTCCATTGTCGGGTTACCTTGCGCGCTGGGCTTGTGGCTTGGGCGTTGCCGCCTTGTTTGGCACCATGCCCACGGCTGGACTAGCGGCGTTACGCGAGCCTCCGCCCCTAACCCGAGAGCAGGTTCGTGCCGGGCTGGCAGAGCGGGCCGAGCAAATGCGGCTTCGGCAGGAGCGGCAGATCCAACGGCGCGAAGGGGCCCCACGCTACCGCGTCAATTCGGGAGGCAGGCCAGAAATCCGCGTGCCGCGCGACCCACGGCCGGTGCCACCGCCAGAGTCGCTGCCCTAAAATGATTCTTTAAGTCCGTTCCACCTTCTACTCACTGCAAAGCGTTGGGGGGCAGGGGGGCGCTGGCAGGGGATCGAGGGGGCGGTGGCCACCGGCGCCCCAGAAGATCTCGCACAGAAGGGGTGTGCCATGCGTAGAGGAATGCTCTTGGTGTTCGTGGTTGTGTGTCTACTTTCTCGGGGAACAGTCGTCGCCGGGTCGAGCAGTGCCCATGGAGCGAAAACGGGCGACGGTTCCACCCCTTTCACCGGGCTCGCCAAGGCACCCGAGGCAAACATGTTTGTCGGTGCGGCAATGACGGAGATTCCCATCGTGGTTCCCCCTGGCCGTGCGGGAATCGAACCAAAGTTGCGCTTGATGTACTCGAGCCAGGGGGGACCGAGTCCTTACGGCTACGGATGGGATTTGCCGCTCGGGCACGTGCAACGTTCCACCCGCAACGGGGCCGTACTGTGTGGCCACGAAACCAACGAATTCCTCATCGTTCTCCCAGAGGCCCAAGTCGAATGCCGCCTCGATGGTGGGCGCTGCGTTCCGGTGATCGAGGAGTCCTTTTTGCGAATCGAGTACCTCCCGGCCAGTGACTCCTGGATGGTATGGGACCGCAGTGGCCGGCGCTACGACTTCGGAACAACACCGGAGGGTAGGGAGCCAAAACGGCCGCTGCCCAATTGCAAAACGTTTCGGTGGTACCTGACGCGAGTCGAGGACCTCAACGGCAATTTCCTTACCGTCGATTACGAAACCAATCTGCGGCAAGATACAAGCTACCCCACGTTCATCCGGTACACGGGCAATACAGCAACCAACTTCGCACCTACCTTCGCGGTGCGGTTCGTGTGGCGCACCGGCGGGTTCGTTTGCCCCGGGGGAGAAACGTCAGGGCGTCCTTGTGCGGATCGGATCATCGATGCCATCGGGGGCTACCCGCGCGAGCTCGACCGTTTGCTCGACCGGGTGGATGTTGCCTTCAACGATCGCATCGTGCGCAGCTACGCGCTGGAGTACGAGTTCGACTTAGGTGGAAGCTCGCGCACTCGGTACGGCCGGGTTTCTTTCCTCTCCGCAGTGACGCTGTTCGACGGACGAGGGCTTGCCCTAGCTCGCCGGGATGGGCGGCCGGCCAGCACGACATTTTTCTACCGAAAATTGAATACCTCCATGGCCGCTTTTTGGGCCACTGCCCAAACGATTCCCAAGCCCAACTTCGGTATGCCGATCGCGCCCTTGCAGGGGACCGGGGCTCCGTTTCCCGGTGACTTGGAAGCAGACAGCCACGCGTTACGTCGCGTGGTGAGTGGGGGATCCGAGCGCAGCACCTATCGTGACGTGCTCGACCTCAATGGTGACGGGTTTACCGACCTCGTGAACGTCAACGCGGATTGCATGATCTGGCGAGGAGTCATTCTCGAACGAGCCGCATGGGACGTTTATTTCGGGGGGCCCGCAGGCTTTGCACCGACGCCAACGCCATGGTCGATACGCGGAGTTGTCCAAGACCAGTGGGGGCCACCGATCGGCAGCGAATGCCCCGCCATTCGCGTCAGCGCGCTCGGACGAGAAG
>BEIG01000101.1 GCA_002898795.1 bacterium HR30
CTGGAACAATTGAGGGCGCTGGAGCACGGGTACCGGATTGGTGTGGTGGAAACCGCCGGCGGGCTTGGTATCGAAGTGGACAGCCCCGAGGACCTTAGGGCTGCAGAGCAGGCCTGGGCGCGCGCCGCGGCCGGAGCGGTGCAGGTGGCTTGATCAGAAAGGAAACGCTACACGGTAGGTGTCGGCATGGCCAAGACGACACAACGGACCAAGTTCATATTCGTTACCGGTGGGGTGGTGTCTTCTCTCGGTAAAGGCTTGGCCGCTGCTTCCATTGGGGCGCTGTTGGAATGCCGAGGTCTGCGCGTGACCATTTGTAAAATGGATCCTTACATCAACGTCGACCCTGGCACGATGAGCCCCTTTCAGCACGGGGAGGTGTACGTCACGGAAGACGGGGCCGAGACGGACCTCGACCTCGGGCATTACGAACGCTTCCTGGCGGTACGCATGACCCACAAAAACAACTTCACGACGGGTCAGGTCTACGAGCAAGTCATACAGAACGAACGGAAGGGCGAGTACTTGGGCGGCACCGTCCAAGTGATTCCGCACATCACGGATGAGATTAAGCGGCGCATTTTGGCTGCTGCCGAGGGTCACGACGTACTCATCGGCGAAGTCGGCGGCACAGTGGGCGACATCGAAAGTTTGCCTTTCCTGGAAGCGATCCGGCAGTTCCGCTGGGACCGTGGCCGGGAAAACGTTCTCTATGTCCACCTGACGCTGGTACCGTACATTGCCACTGCGGGGGAAGTGAAGACCAAACCGACGCAGCACAGTGTGAAAGAGCTCACCGGTCTTGGGATCCAGCCCGATATCCTCCTGTGCCGGAGCGACCGTGATCTCGACCCGAAGATCAAGCTCAAGATTGCGCACTTTTGCAACGTGGAGGAAAACTGCGTCATAACCGCTCGGGATGTAGAAACGATCTACGAAGTACCGCTTCTCCTGCACCGCGAAGGGCTCGACGAACGCATTGTAGAAAAGCTCAACATGTGGACCGGCGAGCCCAACCTTTCCAAATGGGTGAAGGTGGTACAAGCCATTAAGCATCCGAAGGAGACGGTTCGGATCGCCATGGTCGGAAAGTACGTCGACTTGGCCGATGCGTACAAGAGCTTGCACGAAGCCCTGGTCCATGGGGGGATCGCCAACGACTGTCGCGTGGAGATCGACTACGTGGATTCGGAACGGGTGGAAGAAGAGGGGTTGCCGCCCGAAGTGTTGCACGCCGACGGCGTGTTGGTGCCTATGGGGTTTGGCCCGCGCGGAACGGAGGGCAAAATCGCTACGGTGCAGTACGCTCGGGAACACAAGGTGCCCTTCCTCGGGATTTGCTTTGGCATGCAAATGGCGGTGATCGAGTTTGCGCGGCATGTTTGTGGCCTGGAGGGAGCAAACTCCACCGAAATCGATGAGCACACGGCGCATCCGGTCATTCACATGATGAGCGAGCAACGGCGTGTGACCCGTAAAGGTGGAACCATGCGGCTGGGTGCCTACGAATGTATTGTTCGGGAGAACTCCTTGGCGTACCGCCTTTACGGAAAGCGGCGGATTAGCGAGCGGCATCGCCACCGGTATGAGGTCAACAACCAGTATCGCAACATCCTGGAACAGCACGGCATGGTCTTCAGTGGCCTATCCCCCGACGAACAACTCGTGGAAATGATCGAGCTCGAAGACCATCCGTTCTTCCTTGCCAGCCAGTTTCACCCCGAATTCAAGTCGCGACCCTCTGAGCCACATCCCTTGTTCAAGGGGTTCGTGCGGGCAGCGCTGCAACATAAAGCGCAGCGCATGCGCGCGCCTTTGTTGGCTGCGGTAACGGGATGAGATGCCAGCGGTAATTCGGATTGGAGAACTTCGCATCGGCGGGGGAGCTCCGTTCGTTTTTATCGGCGGTCCGTGCGTGATCGAAAGTCGCGACAGTACCCTGCGGCACGCCGAGGCAATTCGGGATGTAGCTCGCCGGGTTGGAGTCTCGGCGATTTTTAAATCCTCGTTCGATAAGGCGAACCGCACCTCTTTGCGCTCGTACCGTGGACCAGGCCTAGATCGGGGGCTCGAGATCCTGGCCGCGGTCAAGCGCGAGGTGGGCATTCCCGTGCTCACCGACGTACACGAGATCGGCCAGGCTCGCGTTGTTGCCGAGGTGGTAGACGTGTTGCAAACGCCCGCCTTCTTGGTGCGGCAAACCGACTTCCTCTTGGACGTGGCTCGCGCGGGAAAGCCGGTGAACGTGAAGAAAGGGCAATTTCTTGCCCCGTGGGACATGGCTGCTGTCGTCGAAAAGCTGCGCAGCGTGGGTAACGACCAAATCTTGGTGACCGAGCGCGGAACGTCTTTTGGCTACAACAACCTCGTGGTGGATTTCCGCTCTCTGGTGGTGTTGCGGGATTTGCCTGCCGCTGTGGTTTTCGATGCAGGCCACAGCGTTCAGTTGCCGGGCGGGCTCGGCCACGCTTCGGCGGGGCAGCGTCAGTTCATTCGCCCACTGGCGCGAGCTGCGGTAGCGGTTGGAATCGATGCACTGTTCCTCGAGGTGCACGAAGATCCCGAACGAGCTCTCAGTGACGGGCCGAATTCGTTTCCGCTGGAACAGTTGGGCGACTTGCTAGCGGAACTGAGGGAAATCGATGCTGGAATCAAAGAAGGCAGCAACTTTGCTTAGTCGTGAGGCGCGGCTGGCAATTGAGCGGGGACGGAGAGTGCTGCAGATCGAGGCTGAAGCCGTTCGTGCTTTGGCCGATCGACTGGACGAACGCTTTGCCCGAGCGCTGGAGCTTTTGGCGACGTGCCGGGGCAAGATCGTGGTGACAGGTATGGGCAAATCTGGCATCGTCTGCCGGAAGATCGCAGCGACGCTGAGCAGTACCGGCTCGCCTGCAGTGTTTTTGCATGCAGCGGAAGCTGCTCACGGCGATGCAGGCGTGTTCGTGAAGGGCGACACGGTCGTTGCTCTGTCGCACAGCGGGGAGACGGAAGAAGTGCTGCGGCTGTTACCAATCATTAAGCGCCTCGCCTTGCCGCTGGTGGCCATAACGGGCAACTTGGCATCGAGTCTTGCGCGCGCAGCGGACGTGGCACTCGACGTAAGCGTCGCCGAAGAAGCCTGTCCGCTCGGGCTTGCCCCGACAGCGAGCACGACCGCGGCGTTGGCCTTGGGAGATGCCCTAGCCGTGGCGCTGCTCGAGCGGCGGGGATTTCGGGCAGAGGACTTTGCCGTGCTCCATCCGGCAGGGGCACTGGGGCGCCGCTTTCTGCGGGTGGCCGATCTCATGCACCAGGGAGACGCCGTGCCCAAAGTACGGCCCGAAGCGCCGTTTCGTGATGTGCTCACAGAGATCACGCAAAAGCGACTGGGGATTACCGCGGTGGTCGATGCGGAGGATCGACTCATGGGTGTGATTACCGACGGCGACTTGCGGCGCGCATTGGAGCGAATGGAGAACATCCGCGAAGCACGCGCGGCGCACATCATGACCACTAACCCGAAAGTTATTGCCAAGGATGCACTGGCTGCACACGCCGTCGCAGAGATGGAACGCCACGCCATCACCGCACTGTTCATCGTCGAAGAACCCGAGCTGCGGCTCACAGGAGTGATTCACCTCCACGATTTACTCAAAGCGGGCGTCGTTTAAGAACAAGTCTCCCTGGTAGTTGGAAAATGTGGCGATTGACGCGGTGGACATTACGCTGGCCTCGACTGCGGAAACGCTGGAAGACGTTGAAAGGCAGCGTTCTTGTCGGTCTGGTGCAAACGGCCTTGTGGCTGTTGGATCGTTTGAGCCTTCCGACGGCGCTCAAGCTCGGCGAGCGGCTTGGGGTGGCGGCGTATTACCTTCTCGGTTCCACCCGACGCTTGGCTTTGCAGCATTTGGAATGGACGTTTGCCAACGAACTCCCGGCGAGGCGCCGGCAGCGCATAGCCCGAGCCGCGTTTGCCAACTTTGGGCGGGCATTTTGTGAACTCGCCAAGATCGATACCATTCGCACTCGGCGTGGAGAGCTATTCGAGATGGTTGGGCGGGAGCACCTGGAAGCGGTGCTGCGCGGGGGACAAGGTTGCATTGCGGTGACGGGCCACATTGGAAATTGGGAGCTGTTGGCCTCTTACTTCGCTTGGGAAGGTGTCAGAGTGTCGGCTATTGCTCGGCGCCTTTACGTGCCGCGACTGAATCGCATGATTGTCGAATGGCGGCGGCGACAGGGAGTGGAGACGATCCTTCGCGAAAGCCCCGATTCCGCTCGTGCAATCCTGAGGGTGCTGAAAAATAACGGAATTCTAGCGATGTTGATCGATCAGGATACCCACGTCCCTTCGATCTCCGTGCCGTTCTTTGGCCGTCTGGCCCGTACCCCGGTGGCGGCGGCGGCTCTGGCGATTCGGCGCAATCTTCCCACGGTGCCAGTATTTATCCAGCGTAGTGGTGAGCTGGGCTGGCGGGTGACCGTGCGCCCGCCACTGTATCCCAACCTCGCCCTTCCACCAGCGCAGCGCGTCCGCCAGCTCACCGCAGCCCTCAATCGAATCTTGGAAGAGCAGATTCGCTCCAATCCTGCCGAGTGGGTGTGGTGGCACCGGCGCTGGCGGCGGGCACCCATGCCAAACCTTGACCCCGATGCTTCGTTCCCGTATGAAGCTTCTGCCCATTCTGGTTGAGTGCGTGGCGGTTGGCGTTGCAAGAAGGAGGCGAAGGACATGGATCAGGTGGACCAGCGCTTGGTCTTAGTGATGAGCTATTACCGCGATGCGGAACTGCGGGGCGCAAACCTGTTATTCCGATTGCTCTCTCATCTGGATGATCCGGAATCGCAAACCAAACTTTCCTTGCACCTCGCTGACGAAACGCGGCATGCATGGCTGTGGACCAAGCGGATCAAGGATCTGGGTGGCGACCCCGTCAAAGTGGACGATGGGTACCAGAGACGCATCGGCCTTAGAGCGGTTCCGCGGAGCTTGATTGACATCTTGGCGCTAACCGTCGTCGTAGAAGAACGGGCTCTTCAACGTTACCAGGAACACGCACAGCGGCCAGACGTCGATCCGGAAACTCGCGCGGTTTTGCACGAAGTTACGAAGGACGAGAAGTGGCACATTGCGTGGGTGCGCAATAAACTGGAAGAACTGGCACGCGAAAGTGGGGCAGAGGCAGAAATGCGCGCTGCACTGGAGCGATACGAGGAAATCGACCGCTTGGCCTATGAAGAACTTCTGGCCAAAGAGCGAGAGCTCTTTGGGGGCGCTGCTCACGCTTGAGTTGTGCAACGACAAACCGCAGCGCGGCGCAGCCACCGGTAAGCACTACGGGTGAGGAACCACGTCGAGTATTGGGCATTCCGGCTCGGGTTTTCGCTGTTGGCGGCGCTTCCCCGCCGCTGGGCGCTTTCCCTAGGGGCCTTGCTGGGGAATTTGGCTTACTGGTTGGCGTACCCGCTGCGGAAAACAGCACTGACCCACCTGGCTTGGGCATTTCCCGAGTTGCCGGCAAGCGAGCACCGTCGCATTCTCCGGGCATCAGCGCGGAACCTGGGTCGGATGGCTGCCGAGGTGAGCCATTTTGCCGACTTGACAGCTCCAACCGTTCAAAACTACGTGCGCATCGCCAACCCGGAGCGATGGCGCGAAGCGCTTGAGCGGGAACCAGGTCGCGGATTGATCGTTCTTACGGCGCACTTTGGGAACTGGGAACTCCTGGCGTATGTTCACGGGTTGCTCGGCTTTCCCGTCACGTTGATTCACCGCCCGATGAGAAACCCACTCGTCGATCGTTGGCTTGTCGAGTGGCGTGCCCGCGCTGGTACTCGCTCGATCGAGAAAAAGGCTGCAGCAAAGGAGGCGCTCCGTGTGCTCCGGGACGGAGGGATCCTGGCGATCCCCGCCGATCAAAACCAACGCCATAGCTTTGGGGTTTTCGTGGACTTTTTTGGGATCCCCGCTTGCACGACGACCGGGCCGGTGCGCCTTGCCCAACACACAGGGGCGAAGATCGTGCCGGTGTTTTTGCGCCGCGTCGGTGAGAGTGACCAACACGTTGTCGAGGTCTTGCCTGCTGTCGAATTAGTGCACTCCGGTGATGCAGCCGCAGACATTGTGGAGAATACCCAACGGTGTACTCGGATCATCGAGGAAATGGTCCGCCGATACCCGGAACAGTGGATCTGGTTTCACCGGCGGTGGAAGACTCGCCCACCGGAAGAACGCCAGTACGTAGTCACTCGCCACGAGCAACAGGACCAGCCCATGCCAAGGAGCGCCATCTCCTAGCTGGCCGGCATCGCAAAACCGCCTCCGGCCGTGAGCCCCGCGGCTGGTCTGGTGTTTAGCCCGCGTTATCATTCCTGACACCACGGTAGAGCCCGCGAGGGCGTCCGGAAAACGCCATTGTCCAATCCTCCGGCAGTGTCAGGCACATGCACCTCTCGATTGGAAAAGGCGCACCGTGCGGGCCACTTGTCTCACTCGTGAGGTCGCTCCTTGTCGGTGAACCCCTGGTTGTCGACCGCAACGGAGATTCCCTTTCCGGCTTGGTCGCGACGATTTGCGGCAGGGGCGAGCTAACGACAGGGTAAGAAGCCTGAACGCGTTCGGTTTCACTGCGGAGAGAAAGCTAGTTAAGAGCTGCCCGATTTTCCGCAAAACGCTTCAGCGAAGTGGTTTCATGTATCGTAGGCAACGCGGTGCTCGCCCCTGGCCAGTTATTGTGCGGACCACACGAGTCCAATCGGCAAATGCTCGTCGAGAATGCGCGCGCGCTCCGAGCGATCAATCGGGCGGGCTTCGCGAAGCAACCGGGCGCCACTTGCGTCCTTGGCTTGATCTTCCAGCCAACGCGCGGCTTTCTCGCGCACGTCTAAGGGCAGATCTCGCTCCCGGTCACCCGTGCAGCGTGCCAGTTGGACCACGGTGAAAGGAATTGCGTCCGTCCGCTGTGCCGGCGCCTGCAACAGTGCCTGGATCCACTCGACCACCTTTGCTGCTGGGACCACGCTGTTCAACGGACCGTACATAGGCACCCTTGCGCCAAGCCGACCTAGGGCCCAAGCCTCTGCAGCCGTTGCTTTGCCCCGCGCGATGCGCAGTAACAGCTCATCTCCGAGCTCGGCCTTTTGCTCCGGTAAAAGTAACTCGCAGGCAGCCAGCACCTCCCAAAAAATCCGGACTTCTTGAGGTCCCGCTTTGGCCAGTTTCTGCCGTTTCTTTTCCAGCCGCGGGAGCAAATGCGGCGCAAGTTCCTGGAACAATTGCTGTTGCTGGGTCCGCTGCAATCCTCCGGCAACGCGTTTCCACAAGTTCCACCATTCCACCCGCACTTGAGTCGCTTTGGCGAAACGGATGCCTTCAGAACGCAATCGCCAGAGCTGCTCTATCCGCACGGGGTCTCCAGGGGCACCAAAGCCCGGGCGGAGAAACAGTCCGGCAAGATTGTACCAGCGGGCCTCGTGTTCGGGAGAGTGCTTGCGTGCTTCACGCCCTTCCCACAACACCTCCCAGCTATGCCGCAGAACAGCGAGTGGCCAGGCATCCTTACCTGCACCAAAAACTTCCTCCAATCGGCGAACCAGCGTTACCGGGTCGTCGCGGCTCGGCCCAGTGGCTGGAAACACGCCACGGAGGAGGGAAGTTGCCGTCGCGATTTGCTCCTCACTCAGGCCGAGTCCCGCGCTGTCCGTTGGCTCGTTCGCCTCGGGCAGGTTGGTATCTCGGAGATCGAATTGCAGCCGCCAGCGGTGGGGAGTGGAGCGGGAAACGCACCAAAGTTCCAGAGTGCCCACCTCGGTTAGGCGCACCGCAAGATGCACCGGCAGTTGGCGTGCTTCGATCTTTTTTCCGAACCGGAGCACGGTTCGAATCGGCGGTAGTGCAGAGATTTCGTGACGTGGTAATTCCACCACCGAGCCAACGGTGTCGCCCTTGCGCATCGAGGAGGCAAAAAGAGGGAAACTCACAGCGCGGTTGGTCACCAACGCAAGGGGCACATTGGAAACTTCTCGTTCCTCGCCCTCTTCCATGCCTCGTTGCACGACACACAGTGCGCGTACCCCTGCCGTCGGTGCGGTACCCTGGTGGGCTATGCCCACGTAGTAAGCCCGCGCCGCACCACCACCGATGCGAATGGCGCGCCCAGCACGAGCCAAACCGTAGTACGCCGCGCCGCGGGCAACGGCAAGATCGAGATCCACGCTATCGAGCACCCGGATTTCGCCGGACGACCACCGCTCCAGCAATTCGGTAATGCGGCATCGAATCACTCTCGGCTTCAAAGCACCACCATTGAAGAGAACAGCATCGGGCCAAGCCCCTCCTGGCTCATTGGCGGCATGGCGCCGAAGAAACTGAGCTAGATGCCGCGATACCGCTGGATCATCGGCAAAGGGCAAGCCCCACTCTCCGAGAGCCAATTCGGCGGCCGTTTGCGGTTCTGCATCGGGCGGAACCACGGGGAAGAAGCCGTCCAGGATGGCTCGAACGACCTCCTCACGGGTCAAGGTGGCAGACAGCGCTCCACTAATGACACCGCGGCCCCGGCCGGCCAGGGAGATAGAGTACGTTGGCGGCGCTTCTTCGGCCAAGAGCGCTTCCTTGGCTGCACGGCATTGGTGGATAAGGGCAAAGAAACGCTGTGTATCCAAGCGTTCTTGCCAAAGTTGCTCGACCAAGCGGGCAAGGGCGATGTCCATGTTGTCGCCGCCGAGTAGGATGTGATCACCAACGGCGATTCGGTCTAGGGCCAAGCGGTTGTCTTCAAACTTTACGGCAACTAGCGTGAAGTCTGTGGTGCCGCCACCGACATCGACCACCAAGATCCTCCGCAGGGCAGCGAGGATCTGGTCACGATCCTGATGGTGGGCTTCTAGCCAAGCGTACAGTGCCGCTTGGGGTTCCTCGAGTAACACCGCATGCTCTAGTTGAGCCTGTTGTGCCGCCTTGTACGTGAGCTCCCGTGCGACCTCGTCGAACGAAGCAGGTACGGTCAGGATCACTTGTTGTGCTTCGAGTGGGGCGTCGGGGAAGCGGCGATTCCACACCTCTCGTACGTGTTTCAGATAGCGGGTAGAGACCTCCACGGGTGAAATCTTGGAGACTTCTGGTGGGGCACCCCAGGGCAAAATCGCCGCATCACGATCCACCCCTCCGTGGCACAACCACGATTTCGCCGAGGAGATCAGGCGGGTAGGTACTTTTGCACCTTGGTTGCGAGCAAATTCCCCAACCGCATACCAAGGCTCGTTGTCCCACGGTACCGCGAACGCAGCGCGCGGAAGCTCCGGTCCACCTCCCACATAGTAGTACGATGGCAAAGTGGAACGTTCCGCCAACTCGCCTTCCGCAACCAACTGTAATAACGGCAAGACGCGCACTTGGGGGCTTGCCTCTTCAGTGTCGAGGTAGGCAACCGCAATGTTGGTCGTGCCAAGGTCGATACCAACGATGTAGCGTCGAGTACGATGGCTCATGGCGAGGGTCTATTTGGATTGCGCGCGGAAGCGCGAAGGTCGAATTCCAGCTTCCAGCGTCCTGGGCCGTGCCGCTCGACAAAACAGAGCTCTAAGGTACCAAGTTCATTGACCTTTGCCCGCAGGTACACAGGCACGCGTTGGCCTCGCACCGAGTGCGAGTCGAGGCGCGTTCGCACCGGGGGCAGTTCGTGGAACTCCGGTCCCAGGTCTTCGATGAGCACCCCCGGCGGGTCGCTCCGTACGGCACTCTGGAAAAGGCGAAACTCGGCTTCCCGGCCCACGAACAAGGCAAACTCACGCTGTGGTAACTCCACCTCGCTCCCTTCCTCGAGCCCGCGGGGTACGACACAAAAGGCCTTCAGGGGCGGCTGCATTCCTGGGACTGCGGGCATAGCTGTGGCAATCCCTAAGTAGTAGGCACGTCCGACACCGCCTCGGATGCGCACTCCGCCCCGTGCCCGCACGAACCCGTAATAAGCTGCTCCCCGGCAGACGGCGTGGGAAAAATCCCTTACTCCAAGCGGGCGCGGCCTGTCAGCGCAAGCAGACCAGCTTCGAATTACCGCCAGTAGCCGTTCGCGCAGCACTTGCGACCGAAGGGCCCCGCCATGGAAAAGAATGGATGAAGGGAGGGCAATAGCCTCGCCCTCTGTCGTCCGAGCACGAGAGAGAAATGCAGCTAAGTGGCGGGTAATCGCCGGGTCCGCCGCATAGGGTAAACCCATCTCCGTTACCCCGACAGAGGCAGGCCCTTCCGGCTCAGCATCTCGCTCGCAGAATGGGAAAAATCCCTCCGTCAGAACCTGTTCGACCACCGAGCGGTCAACTTCCGTTCGCACCGTTCCCCCAATGAGCCGCCTACCTCTTCCTAAGATCGCCACGGGCACGTGGGTCAGACGAGGGTCGGAAAGCAACGCTTCTTTTGCATCGCGACACGCAAGCACGAGGGAACGAAATTGCCATGTGTCGAGCGTCGTTCCCTCGGTCGCAAGGCGGGCCCGCACAGCATGAGCCAGTGCCAAATCCATATTGTCGCCCCCCAGCAAGATGTGGTCGCCGACGGCCAGACGTTCCAATGCGAGCTGTCCCCCGTCTTCTCGAACCTCGATCAAGGTGAAATCCGTCGTACCGCCCCCAACATCGCAAACAAGAATCAACTCGCCCGCAGCCACATGGGTATGCCATTCGTTGCCCAGGTCGGCCAACCAGGCGTAAAACGCCGCCTGCGGTTCTTCGATCAAAGTTACGTTGCCCAGGCCGGCTAGGGCCGCAGCCTGCACGGTCAGTTCTCTGGCCACAGGGTCAAACGATGCAGGGACCCCGAGGACAATTTCCTGTTCTGCGAGCGGCGCGTCAGGGAAGCGTTGCTCCCAGGCATGCTGTAAGTGCCGGAGGTAGCAAGCCGATGCCGCCACGGGGGACAGCTTTTCTCCCTCCGCATCGGAATTCCATGGCAAAATTGGGCTGTGTCGATCGACCGAATCCACACACAGCCACGACTTTGCCGACGCAATCACGCGATGCGGCACATCGGCTGCCCGACAGCGGGCAAATTCCCCCGCGATCGTCGCGGAGGTGTCATCCCACGGCAAGTGAAACGCCGCCGAGGAACGTTCCTCCGGCTGGAGCAAGTACAAGAACGAGGGCAGTAACGTCCGCTCCTCGCAGCTTCCCGGCCCGATAAGCTGCGGGATCGGTAAGACTTCAAGGGCGGGAGCTTCGGCATCCAGGGGCACGTAGGCCACTGCCGAGTTGGTCGTCCCCAGGTCGATCCCCACAACGTAACGTGGCACGTTACTCACGGCTCTGCGGCAGCGATTCGGGAATTTCCACCTCCGCAGGCGCCAAAATGTGACGCCTGGAGCCAACCTGGGCCTGGGGCAGTTCAATCCGGCGCACGCGCCATCCAGGATGCTGCAAGGTACCTCGATACGGCGCCGGCCCCCGTACGTCTCCCACCAACCGGATCTCCTCAGGATCGAACGACACGGGCACGACGACCTCTTGCCCTTCCTCCCCTGGAAGAACCCGCTCGAGTTCCAAGCGCCCCTCCAACGCTCTACGGCAGCCTGCGTGAATTGCTCGGACAGCGGCGCCAATCTGGGCGTCCGAATAAGCAGTGAGGTCCTCAGCAAGGAAGTCCAAGAAACGCCCCTCCCGCTGGAGCAGTGCCAAAAGTTGCACCGCCCCGGCCGCAGGATCGTTCCCCGCAGCATTGACTGCCGGCGCGTTACTGCTCGGAGGCGGCGCATTCAACGTCGTTTGCGTTCGAGAGATGTCGGAAGCACGGTCCAGCGCCTGCCGCAGCATCAGAACATTCAGCAAGGCCACCACCAACGGCGCTATGGCAAAATACACGACACAGGGTGCACAGAGCCGATACAGCTCCATTGCCAACGGCACCGTGATCGAACCCTTAACGGTGATCAGCAACACCAGCACGTTGGCAGCAGAGAACACGACTCCCCCGAGCACGAGGAGCACGGGTAGCATCGTACGATTGTTCGGTAGAGTCGGCATGGTTTTCAAACCCTCACACAGACACAAGTGAAGAGCGCGTTATAGCGACACCTTCTTCGGCAGGGTAGGCTCAACCGTCGCATTTTGCCTGCGCGGGCGAGCCCGGACACGCCGAGGGCGTTTTCTCCCAAACGCTTTGGGGGCGACTGCGACCTCCGTTCCGAACGGCGGTAGCGGGGCAGGGCCGGCTCTTGAGGAAATGTCAGTCGTCTTCCGACAGCTCTACTGGCGCACGCAGTGCCTTGATTTCACCTCGCGCCCGCTTTTCCGCGAGAATTTTTGCCTTCGCTCGACGCGATCGCCTCCGCTTCTGTCTTCGGATCTTCGCCTGCCGCTGAGCCTCGAGGCTCGCCTCGCCCCGGATTTTGCGCTCGAGTTTATCGCATAACATTTGGCGGGCCCGGTAACGGTTGAGCGCTTGCGAACGCTCTTGTTCGCAGCGCACGCGGATCCCGCTGGGACGGTGGAATAAGTGGACCGCCGTCGAGGCTTTGTTGACATGCTGGCCACCTTTGCCTCGGGCGCGAACGAAGGATTCTTCTAGGTCTTCCTCTCGAATGCCGAGCTGCGCCATCCGCTGACGTAACGCTTCCGCCTTTTGCGGTGTTACGGGGAAAATTGGGTCCACCATCATCATGTCTCGAGGTCCGAAGCCCTCCCGCGGCCGCACGAACCATTATGCTTGCCCCGGTGGCTCCTCTTCACTCGATTTCGCTGGAGGCGAAAGAAATGGGCTCAAAAGATCCACTGGTAGAGGAAAAATCGTGGTCGAGTTGTTTTCCGCGGCCATCTCCGTAAGCGTTTGGAGGTAGCGGAGCTGCAGCGCGACTGGATGAGTCGAAATCATCGCCGAGGCCTCTGCGAGCCGTTGGGCAGCTTGATACTCGCCCTCGGCATTGATGATCTTTGCCCGTCGCTCCCGTTCGGCTTCTGCTTGCCGCGCCATCGCGCGCTGCATCTCTTGCGGCAAGTCGATGTGTTTCACCTCAACCGTAATGACCTTGATCCCCCAAGGGTCCGTCTGCGCATCGAGGATGCCTTGCAACTTAGCGTTGATCTTTTCCCGCTCGGCAAGCAACTCGTCGAGTTCCGCCTGCCCACAAACGCTCCGCAAAGTTGTTTGCGCTAGTGTCGAGGTT
>BEIG01000102.1 GCA_002898795.1 bacterium HR30
GCCGGCGTGCGTGACGAGCACCACTTCGCGCGCGCCGTTTTGCGTGGCAATGCGCTGCGCGGCAGGTACCACACGGGCAGCTACGTCAAGCAAGGACTCTCCCCCCGGTGGTCGCCACTTCCAAGGCTCCTGTTGGCGAAAGTTGGGGTCTTCCAGAACTGCTTCGTAAGGTTGGCCGGCGTACACGCCGATGTCTTGCTCCCGCAACCCCTCGTCCACCTCCAGAGGCAACTGGAGAACCTCGGCAATGACCTGGGCGGTTTCCCACGCGCGACGGTAAGGGCTCGACACAATGCGATGAGGGCGGAATTGGCGCTGCAACAGGCTCGCCGCCTGCCGAGCCTGTTCGCGCCCGAACTCCGTAAGCGGCACCGCGGGCGTTGGGCAGAACCGCCGTTCGCGATTGCCCTCGCTTTCCCCGTGACGAACGCACAAGAGTCGCGACACGATGGAGTGCATGGACATCGACTGTTTCTATCAAAGCATTTGGGAATCTGGTACCGTTGACTGGCTTGACTCCCGTGCCGTAACGGCCGAAACGAACGCTTATGACAGACCGCGGCATCACCGTGTTCGGAGCCACTGGCTACACCGGTCGGCTCGTCGTGAAGGAGCTCGTAGCGCGCGGGGCGCGGCCATTGTTGGCGGGCCGCAACCCGCAGAAGCTTGCCTCCCTGGCGCGGGAACATGGAGGGTTGGCGACCTTCGTGGCTGACGTGGCACAGCAAGAGTCCCTTGCTGCTATGGCGGAAAAAAGCCGGGTGATTGTGAATTGCGTCGGTCCTTTCGTGGACTTGGGGCAGCCGGTGGTGGAGGCCGCTGTGGGCGCCGGGGCTCACTACCTCGACACCACTGGCGAGCAACCATTTATTCGTGCGGTCCAGGGGCTCGACACCAAGGCCCGCGAAGCCAGAGTGGCAGTCGTGCCAGCCCATGCGTTCGAGATCGCTTTAGCCGACTGCGGTGCCGCGATTCTGGCGCGCGGCTACAGCGACATTGCCTCGCTCGATGTGATCTACGCGACACGGTTTCACGCCAGCCAGGGGACCAAGCGCACCGTGCTGCGGATGCTCGGAGCAGAGGGATTCGGCTACGAAGAGGGTAGGCTGGTCTCGCAGCCGCCGGCACGTTACCGCCGCTCAGTAGAGCTTCCCGAAGGCTGGGGCGCGATGGAGGCGTTGAGCTTCCCCAGCGCAGAAATTCTCACCATCCCACGTCATGTGCGCACGCGGGCGGTGCGTGTTTACTTGGCGTTGCCCGGTATGGCGGCTCGGGGGATCGCATGGTCGATGCCGCTGGTGCGCGTTCTGGCGAAGACGCCGCTCGTTCGCGTGGCCGAGCGCGCTTTGGGAACCGACACGTCGGGGCCGGAGCCTGGTGTCCGCGCGCAGGATCGTTTCCTCATTTTGCTGGAAATCCGGGGCGTGCGCCGGGGCCAAGCGCTGCGCGAGGCATTGGCCATTTCCGGACGCGACCCTTACGGCATCACTGCTGCGGTGGCTGCCCAAGGTGCTCTGCGGATGTTGGCCGACGACTACGATCGGCGAGGCGTTTTGGCTCCAGCACAAGCCTTCGAGCCGGAAGCCGTGCTGAGCGATGCGAAAGCATTCGACGTCGCGTGGAAAAAGCTCGCGTAGTGCGTTTACCCTTCCACTTCGAACCCGAGCGAAGTGACCAACCGGCGCACTTTGTCTGCCGCATCCCCGGGTGTTGTGAGGTAGCCATCCACGAATAGCGAGTTGGCCGGGTACAAGGCCAAAGCCTGCCACGATCCGAGATGAAGCTCGCGACCTCCTGCCACGCGGATTTCGGCTTCTGGCCGCACGAAGCGCATGAGACAAAGAGCGCGAAGGCATTTTGCCGGGTCCAGCACGTTTCGATCTTCGAGCGGGGTGCCTTTGATGGGGTGCAAAAAGTTCACTGGGAGCGAATCGACCTGCAGGTCGCGCAAATCGAAGGCTAGGTCGATGACGTCTTCTTCCGTTTCCCCGAGGCCAATGATCCCTCCGCAACAGGTTCGCAAGCCCGCCTCTTGCACGGCCCGCACGGTAGCGAGCCGATCGTCATAGGAGTGGGTGGTACAAATTTCCGGATAGAAACGGCGGCTGGTGTTGAGGTTGTGGTTCACATAGTCGATGCCGGCATCTTTCAGGGCGCGGGCTTGCTCGCGGTCGAGCAAGCCAAGGGACACACAAAGCTCCAGCCGAGGGAACTCCCGTTTGATGGCCTTTGCCGCTTCGACAAAGCGCTGCACGTCAGCCGCACTCGGCCCACGCCCACTGGTGACCATGCAGTAGCGGGTTGCGCCAGCAGCCACGGCGCGCCGGGCGCCGTTCAGCAGTTCTGGCACGGACTCGAGGCGATACCGAGGAATGGGTGCCGTCGAGATTGCCGATTGCGAGCAGTAGTGACAATCCTCGGGGCAAAGGCCGCTGCGAGCATTGCGGAGCTGGCACAGCTTGACGCGCCGTCCGAAGAATCGCTCGCGCACCCGGAACGCAGCCCAAAGCAGGTCCGGAAGCTTTTCCACCGGCGCTCGCAGAATGCTCCGCGCTTCCTCCCGACCGAGGGTTCCGCCGGAAAGTACCTTTGTGGCCAGTTCGTCAAAACGCGAATCGACGGCCGGTGGATGGGCAACCAACATAGCCTGCTCTACGTACCAATGGCGCTTGGCTGCGGCAACGTGCCCTTGGAAACGAGAGGACTCCAGGCGATAAAAGACCGGCTATGACCCCTCGCTCCTTCCGCACGATCACGGCGGTTTTCTTTGCCTTCTTTGCGGGCTGCGTGCCGCGCCAGCCACCCGAGCCAGAACTGGTGCCGGTGCCGACGCCAAAAATTTTGGTCGAAGAGAGCATTGTCGTGCCCGAGCGCCCCGATCTTACAATTTTGCAGGTCGACGAGCAGATCGAGAAACCGAGAAACACCGTGGTGGTCTCCGGAACCGTGTTGAACCGCGGCCCCGGAAGAGCTCGAAATCTCCGCGTGACCGTGAGCGCTTTGGATGAATCCGGAGGCGAGTTGTTGACCCTGCCGGCCGAGGTAGCTTCTCCTACCCTAGAGCCAAACAGTTCGACAACGTTCTCGGTGCGTTTGGAGCGCCCGCCGGGCACAGCTCGCTACCACGTCGTCGCCGAAAGCCGATAACGAAGCTGACCACGGGTGATTCCCCGCGGCGCCGTGCGTCCAGGCGGGCCCGCTCGTGCGTGCGCCCCACCGGGGGAGGGTCTTCGCTTCTTGCCACCACCGATCGAAAAGGGGCCGCCCTGCCTAGCGGCTCGCTGCAACTCCGGCCGTTGGCGGCCAAGGGAACGCAGGCCGCCCCACCTGAATCGGCAGCCGCTTCCGAGGCTACGTGTCGCCTCCCCCGGTCGACGACTCGGGCGCGTACGCTTGCAAGATGCGCCGCGCCACAACCATTTTATGCACTTCGTCGGGCCCGTCGTATATGCGGGCAAGCCGTGCCTGACGGTAGAAGTGAGAAAGCGGTAGGTCGTCACACACGCCGGCGGCGCCAAATACCTGAACCGCTTTGTCCACCACGTTGTGGAGCATCCGAGCGCCGAAAAATTTGATCAACGAGATTTCCTCTCGAGCAGCATGCGCGCCTTCGGTGTCGATTTTCCAGGCTGCATGCAGGGTCACCAAACGGGCCGCTTGAATTTCCGCGCGGGCCTCGGCGATCCAGTCTTGGATATTCGCCTTGCGCGCCAAGGTGCTACCGAAGGCGAAGCGTTGGTTGGCGTAACGGCACATCATCTCAAAAGCGCGCTGGGCCATGCCAAGCCACCGCATACAGTGGTGGATGCGGCCAGGGCCGAGGCGTTCCTGGGCAATGACGAAGCCCATGCCTTCCTCGCCCAAGCGATTGGTCACCGGCACGCGGCAGTTCTCGTACCAAATTTCGGCATGGTGGTTGTCGTCGTCTCCCAGCACCGGTACACCGCGAGCAATGCGAAATCCCGGCGTATCGGTTGGGACGATGATCATGCTGTAACGCAGGTATGGATTTTCCCGCTCCGGGTTGGTGAGCGCCATGACGATGGCAAAGGCCGCGCCATGAGCGCCGCTGGTGAACCACTTGTGGCCGTTGATCACGTACTCGTCTCCGTCGCGAACAGCGGTCGTCCGCAGCAGGCGCGGGTCCGATCCCGCCACCTCTGGTTCGGTCATAGAGAAGCAACTGCGAATCTCTCCTTCCACCAACGGCCGTAGCCATCTCTCCTTTTGTTCCGCAGTACCAAACCGCCACAAAATCTCGGCGTTGCCGGAATCGGGTGCCTGAGACCCACAAACCACCGGAGCAATGGGGCTGCGCCCGAGGATTTCGTTCACGAAGACGTATTGCATGAACGGCAGCCCAGCTCCGCCCGCCTCTTTGGGGAGGTAGAACGCCCAGTACCCGAGCTCTTTAGCCTTTTGCTGTGCCGCGCGAATCGCGGGTGGGTACGGAGGCCCCCCTTCTTGCAAAACCCAGCGCTCCCGCGAGCGTTCCAGCGGGTACACGTACTCTTCCATGAACTGTTCGAGTTGGCGGCAAAGAGCTTGAGTCTCTTGCGGTACCGTGAAGTCCATGCTGTCTCCCCTTGGGCTCGTGACTGAGTCTGGCATGCGCCGTGCGCCGCGTTCCGTCAATCGGGGTGCTGGTTGCCCGAGAGCTGCCAGAGGTAGGACCTACCCCCGGACCCGCTAACCCTGCCCGCGCCGGAGCGAGCGCACCATGCTCACGGCCAGCGTGATCAACGTCAGCGGCACGACGAACGCCAGCATGACTCGATTGAACAGGGGCAACATCGCATGCTCCCCCGAAGCAAGCAGGAGGTACGCCCAGTAGGCGGCCCCGTACCCGAGGAACAACCACCCTTCCCACCGCGCAATGGTGTGGCCCGTGAAAAAGATGGGGAAACACGCCACAGCCACCGCAACCATCACGGGAAGGTCGAAGTGCAACGCAGCCGAGGCAACCTTCACTCCGTCACTCGAAATCGCTGCCGCCGCTCCGAGAACGAAAAGCAGGTTAAAGAGATTGCTCCCCACAACGTTGCCCACGGAAATGTCGCGTTCTCCCTTCAGCGCGGCAACCACCGAGGTGGCAAGCTCGGGCAACGAGGTGCCCCCAGCGACGATGGTGAGGCCAATGACCAATTCGGATACTCCCAGCCAGCGGGCAATTTCCACGGCACCCTGGACGAACCAGCGCGACCCCACCACCAAAGCCCCGAGCCCCACCACAACGAATGCTCCGTGGTACGCCAGCCTTTGCCGCGAGGGATCGCCCCCCTTCCCTAAATCGTTGCTTTCGGGTGCGGCGCCATAGCGCACGGCAAAAACGGTGTAGCCCAAACCGAGCAAGAGGAGCAGGATACCATCACCGCGACCGATCCGGGCGTCTGCCGCAAGAGCCCAGGTGACCAACGACACCCCAACCAGCAGCGGCACCTCGATCCATACCAACTGGCGGGCAACGACGAGGGGGGTGACCGCTGCCGCGGCGCCTAAGATGAAGAGCACGTTGAACACGTTGCTCCCAACCACGTTCCCTAGGGCAATATCCGGCTGACCTTGCACCGCCGCCATCGTACTGACCACGAGCTCCGGAGCACTGGTTCCCCAGGCGACGACCGTGAGCCCAACGAGCAAAGGGCTCACGCCAAGAGCAGTGGCGAGGCGAGAAGCCCCTCGCACCAGAGCCTCTGCCCCGCCGAGAAGGAGCCCGAGGCCCACAACCAGCAACAAACCCGCAATCATGGATCCAACGAGGGGTGAGGTGGGCGGACTTGGGAAACAGGCCGGCTTTGGAGAAATTCGCCTCCGGGAGAATAAGCTCCTTTCAATTCATCGCAGCACGAGCCGACCCAAAGCGGTACGCCGAGGCGATAGGCGGCCCTGCCAATCATGTGCGCGGCCACCGGCGCGGTAAGCAAAACAAACGCTGCCGTGGCCACCGCTCGAACGGCAATACCCGCGTCGCCCACCTGTAGCGCGTAGCCCGCGAGCAGGCAGCCGCAGCCCAGGGTGGCCGCCTTCGACGTACACGACATGCGCAAGTACACGTCAGGCATCCGCACGATGCCAATACCGGCAACCACCATGAAAAACGTTCCCGCAAGCAACAGGGCGACCACTAGCCATTCGACCATAGACGGATCCCCCGTTCGACATAACGGGCAAACGCAACGGTTGCGAGGAATGATACGAGCGCGAGCACCGTGGCAACGTCGAACAACGCAGTTTGTTCCCAGGCCAGGGCGGCTACGGTTACGATACCCACTCCGATGGTGGTCATGAGGTCCAGTGCAACCACGCGGTCCGGGAAGCTGGGTCCGAGGGCAAGACGCACCACCGACAGGAGCACGGCAATCGAAAGCGCCGGAAGCACAACCCAAAGGGCTACCGCAGAGATCACTCGCACACCTCCTTTACATACCTTTCTAAGCTCGACTTGATTTCCCGCCGAAAACTGTCAGGGTCGCCGATCCGCATGCCGTGCACGTACAGCGTGCGGCGGTCGCTGGCGACATCCAAGCTCAACGTTCCGGGAGTCAGGGTAATGGCGTTGGCCAGCATGGTGATGGGTACGTCGCCGTGAAGGTCCAACGGCACGGCGACAATGCCAGGCCGCATGCGGCCGAGCGGTGCGAACACGTGGTAGGTCACCCGCAGATTGGCCACGATGATTTCCCAAAGAAACACAACCAGAGCGCGAAGCACGCGAGGTACGCGAGCAAAATAGGTCCCCGCCCCGTGCGGGTGAGTGAGCCACAACACCCCATAGGCCAGCAGCCAACCAGTGGTGAGGCCGGCGAGGGACCACTGCCCAGTCAACGCTACCCACAGCACGGCCAAGATCCAGTGCAAGAATGCCATCACGGTCCTCCCAAAACTGCCTGCAAATAAGCCCGCCGATCGAGTAACTGCTCGGCGGCTTGCTCCGCAACCAACAGCACCGGTTCGGCAAAGGCGCCGAGCAGCAACGTAATGGACGCTAGCCCCACCGTGGCAAAACGCATTGCCCTCGGAGACTCCTCGGGGGCTACACTGGTACTGGTAGTAGGGAGCGCCTTCCAAAACGCTTCCGCCCAAATTTTGCACATGGAGAACAGCGTGAGCATGCTCACGCTCAAAGCTGCCACGAGGCTCAGAAAAGCACGCGCTTCCACTGTGGCCACGACGAGCTGGAGCTTTGCGAAAAAGCCCGACAGCGGCGGCAAGCCAGCCAGCCCCATCGCCCCGGCAAAGCAAGCGGCCGCAAGCATCGGAGCGTCCCGGTAGCTGCCTCCAAGTTGCGTTAGCTCCGTGGTTTGCCAGCGCCGCTCGAATTCGCCCGCCACCAAGAAGAGTGCCGCCTTGGCAACCGACACGTGCACGAAAAAGTAAATGGCGCCAGTCAACCCCGCCACGCTGTACAGCGCGAATCCGAGCACCAGGTAGCCGATTTGGCTCACGATGTGAAACGACAGCAACCGCTTCATCTCCGTTTGTGCCACGGCACCGAGTACCCCCGTGATCATCGTCAAAGCGGCCACAGCGAGCAGCGCATTGGTGAGCGTTTCGGGTGGTTGCGGCAGTAACAGCGTGCCCACGCGGATCATGGAGTAAACACCGACCTTCGTCAGCAACGCGGAGAATAGAGCCGCAACTGCTGCAGGAGGGGTGTGATAGGAGGCAGGAAGCCACCCGAACAAGGGAAAGACCGCTGCCTTGATTCCGAAGCTGAGCAACAAGAGAAGCACCGCGGCGATGCGGGGAAAACTCAGCGGCAAGTCGCTCATTTGGCGGGATAAGTCGGCCAAGTTCAAGGTGCCCGTAGTGCCGTACAAAAGACCAACTCCCGTCAAAAAGAACGCCGATGCAATCAAGTTGAGCGCGACATACTTGAGACCCCCTTCCAGTTGCGCACGCTCCGCGCCGAGCGTGAGTAACACGAACGACGCCATCAGAAGAACTTCGAACCAAACGTACAGGTTAAAGAGATCGCCCGTAAGCACCGCCCCGCTTACCCCGGCGAGCAAAACCAACACCAGCGGAAAAAACGCCAACCGTTGAATCTCGCGGGGAACCGAAGCGGTCGAGTGCAGCATCACGAGCCAGGTAATGACCGACATGCTGACCAGGAGAAGCCCACTGAACGTGTCGGCCACGAAGGTAATGCCAAACGGGGCTGGCCACGCCGCGAGCTGAACCGCAAACACCTCGCCGCTAGCCACCAAGGCGAACAGCAGCGCGCTGGCCAGCAGATGCCCGGTTAGCGCCACGAGCGCCACGCGCCGTTGGACAACGAAGCTCGCGGCAACCGAAAAAACCGCGGCTGCCAACGGAACCAGGATGGGGAGCACGAGGATAACCTGCCGCGTCACGAAACCTCCGCCAGCGCCTTCTACGTCACCGCTCCGAGGTACGGAGCGAATCGACATCGTCCGTGCCGGCCGCAGCCGCGGTGAGTTTGATCAGCACCACGGAAAACGCCAGTACCCCGAAGCTAATCACAATGGCCGTGAGAATCAGCGCCTGCGGCACCGGGTCGGCGACCTCGCTTGGCGCCTTTGGGGCAGACTCGTTCAAGATCGGGGCGAAGCGAATGAGACCACTAGTGGCAAAGATCAGAAGGTTGGCCGCATGGCCTAAAAGCCCCAAGCCCAGCAAAAGCTTCACGATACTTCGCCGCAGCATCAAGTAGAACGCCCCCGCATAGAGGCAGCCAATGGTGCCAGCAAGAAGAACTTCCACCTCACTCCTCCCACAAAAGAAAAAGCACGTGGGTGACCATGCCGACCACCAGCAGGTAGACCCCCACGTCGAACAGTACCGGTGTGCCGGCCTTGCCCAGCAAGGGCAGCGAAACCCACACACCCGTAAGGTAAGGCTGTTGCGAGAACCACCCGAACAGGCCACTTCCCAACGCGCAGCCAAGTCCTGCCGCCACTAACTTCAGAGGCGTTACGACCACCATCCTTTGCGTGGCGTTAATCCCGTGGGCCAGGGCGTGTAAGGCCACGGCTGCTGCAGCGACAAGCCCGCCGACAAAGCCTCCGCCCGGCGCGTTGTGCCCGCGAAAAAGGAGGAAGGCGGAGAACAACAGGAGCAGCGGAAAGAGAAGCCGCGAAGCGGTCAGCAAGATCAGCGACCTCATCGATACTTCCCCCACATGGCCATTAGCGTGCCCACGCCCACAGCAGCCAAGCCAAGCACCGTGATTTCCCCCAAGGTGTCGAGGCTCCGAAAGTCCACCAAAATCACGTTCACGACATTGCGCCCATGAGCTGCTGGTTCACTCTGGGCGAGGAAGTACGGAGCCAAGGCTGACGGAGTTGGATCGGCAAGCAAAGCCAAAACGAGGATGCCGACACTCGCACCCACGGCGGTTGCCAAAGCGAAGTCGCGGACACGTGTGGCAGCAGTGGAACGCGACTCGAAGCGCGGGAGCCGGTACAACACGAGCACGAACAAAACCACGGTCAGAGTTTCGATGGCAAACTGGGTCATGGCCAAGTCCGGCGCTCCGAACATGAGGAAGAAAATGCCCACCGCGTAGCCGGTTACCCCGAGGCCGGCGATGGCGGTCAGGCGTGAGGATGTGCCGATGGTAATGGCCATCCCTGCCAGCATGGCGACAATTACCGCCCCCTCCGTTGGCGAAAACGCTTTCCACCCGAAACGGAGGAGGTCTCCTTCGGTCAGCGCCAACGCCAGGAGCACGCTCGCAACGGCCGTACTCAACACCAGCACCTGGTACTGGCGGAGCTTGCCCGTTTGGAGCGTTCGTGTTTGCCAAGCCGCGAGTCGCGCGAGCCCCGCAACGGAAGCTTCGTAAAGCGAGGCTGGTCCGACAAACTTCCACCCCGTGGCTCGTTCGGCCATCCCGCACCATAGAGGCCGCAAAGCAAAAACTACCACCCCGAGCAGAACCGTACCGAAGCTCAGGGCCAACACCGGTGTCCAGCCGTGCCACACCCCGAGCTTCAGCTCGGTGCTTTGGCCCGCGATGTTCGTCGCCGCGGCGGCCAGCAAGTGAGAAAATCCCTCCGCTGGCCAGAGGCCGATGAGCACACTCAGCCCGGCCAATAGTGCTGGTCCGACCACCAGTTCCCACTCCGGTGCGTGGTGAATTGCTAACGTTGCCCTCGGTCGGGAAAAAAGCGGTCGCCCAACGGCAAAGCCCGCAACCGCAACCTGCAAGCCGCTACACACCACGAGCCAAGCCAGAGCAACCGGAAGCGTGGCGTGGAACACGGCTTCGTAGGCAAGTTCCTTGGCGACAAAGCCGAACAGGGGCATGACGCCTGCCATGGACAAGGCCAGCACCGAGGCCACGGTAGCCAAAGCAGGCCACTGTCTCGCCAGGCCACCTAATTCCTCGATGTCGCGCGTTCCGGTCTCGTGATCCACGATGCCGGCGAAAAAGAACAGCCCACCTTTATAGAGCGCGTGCGCAACGAGGAAGACGACACAGGCTGCCATCGCCTCGGAATTGCCAACGCCAAGGAGAAACACCAGCGTGCCGAGGGCACTAACGGTGGAGTACGCGAGCAAGAGCTTCAGGTCGCGCTGCGGAAGCGCGAGCGCAGCGCCGACGAACATCGTCGCGCCCCCGCCCACGAGAAGTGCTGGTTGCCATAACCAATGCTCGTGGAACAAGGGGTGAAAGCGAGCGAGCAAAAACACCCCCGCTTTCACCATGGTCGCGGAGTGCAGATATGCACTGACCGGTGTTGGAGCCGCCATCGCCGACGGGAGCCAGAAATGGAAGGGAAATTGTGCCGACTTGGTAAAAGCGGCCGCGAGGAGCAGAACGATTGTGCCGAGCTCGAGTCCAGGATTCGACCACTCGAACGGGCGCCCAAGAATTTCGCCCAGTTCCCACGTGCCAAACTCGGCCCGCAGCAGAACGAAGGCTACTACCAGGGCTAGCCCGCCCACACCCGTCGTCAGGAGCGCTTGCAACGCGGACTTCCTCGACTTCGCGTCCTCATGGTCGAAGCCAATGAGGAGGTAAGAAAAAATGCTGGTGAGTTCCCAACAGACAAACAGCAGCAAAAGGTTGCTCGCGAGCACAACGCCAAGCATCGCGGCCATGAAGCCAATCAAATACAGGTAAAAGCGGCCTAGGTGCTCGTGGTGGCGGAGGTACGCCGCGCCGTAGAGGACAACCAAAGCCCCGATCCCGGAAATGAGTGCCGCAAAAAGAATGCTCCAGCCGTCCACCAATACCGACCACCGCAAGCCAAAGCGCGGTACCCAGTCGAACGCGGACTGCACGCGAGCTGGCTCGTAGTCGGTAGCAAGGGTCAAAAAAAACACGCTTAGCGGATAGGCCGCAAGCAGGCGTGGCCCCCAAACCGTGCCCACGTGCCGCACGCACCACGGAGCAAGGAGGGCGACGACAAACCCGAACGCTACCGTTACCGCAAGCACAAATGCCTGCCTTTCCTCCGCCGTACTTGGGATTGGCCGAAGCCTTTAGCGAAGCCGCTAACGCTGTCGCCAGGGAGCGCATCCAACGCGTGGAGAACACCCCGAACAGTTACCCTCAGCCCCGGCGGGCGCGGCAACCCGAAGTTGCCGCGCAGCAACGCCTTGGTGGAGAAGGCGGGCCGAACGATCGGCGAAGCAGCCGAAACGCAAAGCTGGTTAGCGCCGATCCTGGCAGAGCAAGCGCGTATGGGGCGGTGATAGAAGCCCGGACGGTTGGCTCTCGGTGCGGTGGGAATTCAACTGAACCGAGGGTGCTCCGCTGCCCACACCGGAAGCGGCTCGGGCCCCTGAACCCTATCACTGCCCGCCAACTCGACGTGGAGGGGTGCGGCGTAAGCTTCTTCGGCCGAATGGGATCCATCTCGAAGCCCACATAGACCGCAGCAATGCGGGCGGCTTCCACATGACGAGACACCCAATGCAAGCCAGTGTACATGCGGCGAAATGCCTGAGGATTCCGCGCAGGGACCGACGACAAACACCCAAGACATCGATGTTCCCCCTCGCCGTTGCCGCAGCAGAGAACGGTAAGCCGGAATGGGCCACCTTCCCAGGTCGACACTTCCAACCAATGCCGGGAACGAAAGTTCCGCGGAGCAACGTTGAGGATGTGGTCGTTGTCCATCCGCCCCTTTTCCTCGCCTCCCGGCGGAGTCCTTGGTGAAAAGAACCCGACCGTGCGGCTAGCCCGCGCCAGCTTGAAAGACCTCGGCAAAAAGGAGCCCACCGCTGGCCGTTCCACTCGAACTCGCTTGCGCATGCTGTATCCAGAACGGCAACACGTGTCCCCGTCCACACTACGAAGGCGCCAACGCCGGTTGGCGAAATGAGTGTCGTAACGCGTCGATCATGTCCCGATCGAGACTCTTTGGAAGTGGCCCCGAGCTCGGTGCCCGAGGAAGGGATCGAGGCATGGGGGAGGTGATCGCGATGAGTGGGAAGGAGCGGGCAAAGCTCGTGGAGTTGGAGATGGTCGCGAAGGGGCTGCAAAGCTGGGGGAAGGCGGCGAGGCAATTGGGGTTGAGCTGTCGGCAGGCAAAGTGAGTATGGCGGCGGTTTCGGGAGGGTGGTGCTGGGGGCATTGGGCCCGTGGGCAGCCGTCGAAGCGCCGCAAGGAGGTGGAGCTTCGCAAGGCGTGTTTGGAGGTGTATCGGCAACGCTTGCTGGGGTTTGGGCCGAGGTTGGCAGCGGAAAAGCGGAACGCGTGAGAGATTGGGAGTGTGGGCCAGGAGAGGCCGCGGCGGCGCGTGTTTTGGAGTGCGGCAGCCATGCTGCCGCGTGCGGGCCGAAGGCCCGCAGGAAAAGGCCGGGCTGGTGCGCACAACACATGTGTTCGCGCGATGTGCGGGCGGGGACGCCCACGCTCCCAGGCGGCGTCGGATTACGGCATCGCTGACGCGATGCCCGCGAAAGCATGGCTTTCGCACTCCATATTCCCCCGCTTGCCTGGGGCCACACGCTGAGGTGCGTGACCCGGGTCAGCCTAACCGGGCACGTTGGTGCTCGTGGAAATCAAGGGCGCATTGCCATGCGCCCCTACACATACGTGCGCCACCAACACGCGGTACGGGCGCACGGCCGTGCGCCCCTACAAGGGTGCGGCGGCGCGTGTTTTGGAGTGCGGCAGCCATGCTGCCGCGTGC
>BEIG01000103.1 GCA_002898795.1 bacterium HR30
ACCCAAGCGCTCTGCGAGGGCTCGGCCGACTGTGGATTTTCCTGTTCCCATGAAACCGGTGAGGACGATTGTCGCCATGATCGATTTGCTCGCCTATCGTGACCAACTCCTCAGCCTTCCGGTGGTGCTCCCGAGCGATTGCGCCAAAGTTCCTCTGCCGAGGGCAAGTTTGCCCCTGGCGTGCCTAAGATCCGAGGAGTCAAGAACACCAACAGGTCTTCACGGCGGTCGCTCTTGGTGAAATTACGAAACAGCCAACCGATTCCGGGGACGTCCTTTAGGAAAGGAATTCCCGTGCGCGTTTCGGCGAAGGTATCCCGGTAGATTCCACCGAGAACGATCGTTTGCCCGCTTTTCACCAAAATGTGGGAGTTCGCTTCGCGGGTGATCTCCGTGGGAATCTGGTCGACAGTTCGCGCAAAATCCGCCTGGCTCGACTTGGTCGACATGTCCAGCAGCACGAA
The DNA here is from genome assembly GCA_002898795.1 of bacterium HR30. Taxonomy (GTDB): domain Bacteria; phylum Desulfobacterota; class Binatia; order HRBIN30; family HRBIN30; genus HRBIN30. The sequence goes on from BEIG01000103.1 coordinate 465, forward strand.
CCCGTCCGAAGACACTTGCGGAGTTACCACCAGGATGATGCCGGTCTCGATCTTTTCCGTCGCTGCCGACGCCGCCCCCGCAGCCCCGCCAGCGCCGGTGTTGATGATGGTGCCGGTGCTCGGCAAACGCACGCGAATGATCGTGAGGCTTTTGATCGTGGCGGGCACGTTATTCAGCGTCACGACCCGCGGGCGCGACACCACCCGTGCTTTGCCTTGCCGCTCGAAGGCGCTCAGGCGCATGTCGAGGGCGTGGGCACCATCGAGCGAACCCAACGCCAAGTTGAGCGCGCTACCACTGTTGGCCACTGCTTGCGCCGCAGGAAAATCGGCGATGAACGGCACGCCGCTGGAACTTGAACCCAGTCCGCCACCGCCAACCCCGATGGTCCCAGGGAAGTTCACCCCGGTCGGATTGCCCGTTGCCGGACCAGCCAAGTACCGGTATCCCCACTGTACCCCAAGCTCCCGTGCAAAATCGGTGGTGGCTTCGACAATGTTCGATTCGATCAGCACTTGTGGGGTTTGCACGTCGAGCCGCCGAACGACCTCCTTCGCGTTGTCAATGCCCCGCTGAATGTCGCGCACGATGATGGTGTTCGACAGCTCATCGACGAACACACTACCGCGATTGCTGAGTACCCCCATTTCTTGTGTTCCTGGCCGTGGCCCTGTGCCGCCGGCTGCACGACTGGCCGCCGCGCCACTGATGATGTCGGCCAAGTTTTTCGCCTTCGTGTAGTTGACTTTGATGTATTCGACTTTGAGCGGTTCGAGAACCTTGGCTGCCTCGAGGGCCTTTTGTTTCTCCTCCCGCTCTTCGCGCAAACGCTTGACGGTGGAGATCCGGATGACGTTGCCCTCTTGCACGCTCTCCAAGTTGAGGGTTTGCAAGATGATATCCAACGCCTGATCCCAGGGCACATCGAACAAGCGCAACGTCACTTTGCCCTTTACATCATCGGTGGCGACAATATTGAGCTTGCTGACTTCGGCGAGAAGCCGGAGCACGTTGTGCACGTCGGCGTCTTTGAAGTCGAGCGACACGCGCTGCCCGACGTAAGCCGGTTTGGCCCCCGTAACCGTGCGAGTTTCCGTGGTTTGCACGGCCGCAGGAGAAGGTTCAGCCACGGGCGCTCGCACGGGCACAGGCTCTTCCTGCAACGTGCTGGCAATGGCACCCACGCGGTGGGAGTACACCAACTCTTCTTGGATCGGCTCCGTTCCTCCGGAGGGTTCACCGAGGAACGCAACGACGGTCGAATCTAAATCGCTCACCGTGTATGGCGGCACTTTCTTCTTGAGATAAGCCGAAATGCGCAAGCTGCCCGCACTCGACTGCAAGCGAATTTCTTTGATCAGCGGGTTGCGCCGCACCGGCAAGCGCTCCACCACGCCCGGGCGAACATTCGGAGAGGCAACCTCCAGCACCAGTCTGGGTGGACTTTCCAAGGCAAGGTGGGTCACCGTTTGCGGCCGCGAGCTGAGTTTCAAAAACAGCCCCTCTTGGCCGTTGTCACTCACCACGCGCAGTTCGCGCAGTTCCAGAGCTGGCGCCGCCTCACCGGGTTGGCCTTCTTGCGCCCCATCATCCGCTGCAGGCACCGTTTCCGTGAGTTGGCCTCCCTGTTCCGCACCACCCAAAGGGGACGTCACGGAGGTCAACGGAGGCTCCACTTTTTCGATGGCCGGTCGAGTACACCCAGCCAACAGAGCAAGGAACAGCGCTCCGACGAGCCCACAACGAACCGCAACCGACCCATTCCCATGCATCATTTTTTCTCCCGTCCTGGTTGGCTCGGCCCCTCTTCACTGGGGGTTTCCATGACAATTCGATTGACTTGCTCGTTGCCGTAAAAGTCGACAACCTTTTCCTCCACAATCACGCGCCTCGGCTCGATCGCAGACACGATCCCCCCATTGCGGCCAATGGGTGTCCCGATGGTGACGATGAAGCCCATGCCTGCGCTGTCTTCCACCATCGCACGGGGTGGGCTCATTTCCCACATGGTTCCAACAACGGTCAGTTGCCCCAGGTCGTAGCGCTGCAAGGGTGTTAGCTCGACATTTTCCGGCTCGCGGCGGCGCAGGTCCAACATAAAAGGCCGAAACGGGTCGCGTCGCCCCACGGGGTTGTACGGGGGGGATTCACCGTTTTCGATCCGCGGAGCAGCATCTGGCACCTCCGCGAATGATGCCGGCGAGAGGAAGAGAACCGTTACCGAGAGCAGGATCCAGGCACGGGACCCAAGCACGGCCCAAGTGATCACGGCTTGCCTCCCTTTTCTCGCTGCTTCTTGATGCGCTCGCGTTCCGCATCGTCGAGGAAGCGGTAGGTGACAGCCACACAAGAAGTGTCCAAGACCACTTCGGAGCCCTCGATCCGTTGCGGGGCTTTCATGGACACGCCGGAGAGGTTCACGATCCGGGACATTCGGCCTACCTTGTCGAAAAACGCGGCAACCTGGTGAAATGTTCCCCGGACGACAATGTCGACCGGCACCGAGGCATAAAACTCCTCGTACTGCTCCTCGCGTTGCTTGAACTGAACAACCTCGAGCCCCGACTCGATCCCGAGGGAAGAGACGGAACTCAAAAGTTCCGGGATCTCTTTCGTGTCCGGAAGTTGCGCCACCGCGGAGCGCAAATCTCCATCGAGCTTTTGCACTTCCTTCTTCGCTAGCTCGATGTTGCCGACTAGTGCGGCCTTGCGGTCTCGGTCCCGCCGCAACTGCTCGACTTGCTTCTCTTTCTCCTGGATTTGCACCTCGCGCGGCCAATAGAGGAAGTACGCGTAAAGAAGCACCACGGCCGCCACGGCACCCACAATGGCCAGGATCCGTTGTCTCGGAGGGAGTTCGAGCAATCGTTCGATCAGCGCGTTCACGGCAACCTCATGCAGGCTTTTTTTGTCCTCCGGGGGTCGGCACCGGTGTCAGCGCCTTGCCCCGTTGGCCAACGTAATCGAGCCGCGCCTTGATTTGAAAGCGCTTGAGCGACGGCCCCGCTTGCGCTCCCGGTTGTGCCACAACCTGGGCCGTCTCCACCAAATCCACCTCGTAAAAGTACCGCGACTGTTGCAAGCGTCGCATAAATTCAGCAATGGTCTGATTGTCGATCGCGAGCCCTTGTATCGAAACCGCGCCATTCGACTCGCTGAAGTCCGTAAGCCAAAGCTTTTCCGGGGCAGCGTCGCTCAGGTCCTCCAAAGCGCGCACCGGCCCGACGCGGCGGTGCTTCAGCAACTCGATCACTTGCAACTTGGCCTGTAACTCGGCACGCTTGGCGTCCAAGTCCTTGACTTCCTTGGCTTGCTGGTCCAGCCGAGCAATCTCTGCTTGGAGCTTGGCTGATTCGCTTTCGAGCTGACCGAGACGGCGCGCTTGAAACGTGTACGGCAGAAGCATCATTAACAACACCACCGTCCCCATCAAAATCGCTAAGGCAATCTGGCGACGGCGTCCGAGCGCCCGTTCCGCTTCGCGAACCGGAAGTAAGTTGATGCGAATCATTTGTCGTTCGGCCTCCGCGTCGCCAAACCAACGGCAACGCCAAACTCCGCACCACGCCGCAAAACAAGTTGCCGCTCCACGTTTTCCCCGAGCGTCAGATGTGCGAACGGGTTCGCCACCTCAACGGGGACTCCCATCCGCTCGCCAAGGTGCTCCGCCATCGCCGGCAAAAGCGCACCACCGCCACTCAAGTAAATGTGGTCAATGGTTTCGTCGCCAGAACTCATCCAGAAAAACGTCAACGCATGGTGAATCTCGTCCGTAACGGCAGCGGCCGCAGCTTCCATGACGGCGTGTGCGTGTTCCACAAGCTCAGCGTCAGCCGACGGCTCGATCTTCAGCCGCTCAGCAGCCTCAAACGAAATGCCAAGATCCTGCACCATACTTTCGGTGATATCACGCCCGCCTACAGCAACGTCGTGGGTGAAGGCGCTCTGACCGTGTTTGATGATGTTGATCGCGGTGTAGCGGGCACCGATGTTTACGAGCGCCACGGTACCTGTCGGGCTCGGCTCGTAACTGAGCTCGAACATGTTCCCGAGCGCGAAGTAGTCGACGTCAATCACCACGGGCGTTAGCCCAGCTGCGCGTAACGTTTCGGCGTAACTGTTGACGATGTCTTTTTTCGCCGCCACGATCAGAACATTGGCGCGCTGACCTTCGTCGAGGTACTCCGTGATTTGGTAATCGAGGTTAACGTTATCCAACTCTTCGGGAATAAAATTCGCCGCCTCGACGAAAACAGCCGCTTCCATTTCCTTTTCGCCATGCACCGGCATGGGAAAACGTTTGATGATCACAGCCGGACCGGGCACGGCCGTAATTGCCTTTTTTGCCCGAAACCCGTGCTGGCTGTGCGCTGCACGGATGAGCTCGGCTACTTGCTCAATTTCCACCACCATGTTGTTCTGCACAGCCGTTGGTGGCGCTGGGAACGCTGCTAAGGCCTGTATCCTGACCTCGGCCTTCTTGCCCTGCACCTCGAGCAGCTTGATCGTGTTCGAACCGATGTCAACCGCGATGTACGGCTCTTCACCGCGAAACGGATTGATCTCAGACAGAGAACTGGAAAGCAAACGGTTTACGCGTTGGATCCAGCTTGGCCCAGCCGCCATCGAGAGTCTCCCTCTTACCGCCACAACTCCGCTTTCCACCCGGTCTCGCTGCCGACTGGCCACGGGCTACTCGCCGCAGCCTCCCCCCTTGGTCGGGCCGAGTATGAAAGCATATGGCTTTTGTTGTCAACCGCCTCCTACGGAGAATTTCACAACCACGAGGAGCAGCCTTAAGCGAATTTTGGGCCAAGCCTGCCGCTCACAATGCTCAAAGCTTGGGGTGGGCAGTCGCAGGCAGAGTGGCAAACTTGTACGATGAGGGCACAATAAAATTCGCCACTCCCGGCGGTGCAACCTCGAATCCTCCGGTAAAAAGCGCCCATGTTCTTCTTCCGCAAAGGTTTTCAGATCTACCCGGCTGAGGAGTTTGGCTCGGAGTCCCAATGTCCCAAGGGAGTGTCCGGCTGGCCTTGGCGTGGCGGCGCGCCGGTGACGATGTGAGTCGTCGATCAAAAACGGGCCAAGGCAACGGCGTATCGGCCCCCTCCGTCTGCACCTGCTCGAGCCTTCCGTTCCAACGCCGACCGGCAGTGGAACACCTACGCAGTCCATTTCGGAGGCGGAAAAAGGTTCCTTCGAGCCAGCGAACTCTCGACTAGGCAAGGCAACGTTTTTCCTCGCCAGCGCGGCACCTAGGCGAGGCACTAGACACGGTCAGGCGCGAAAAACGGGCCCTGCCAGGTAGTCGGACACGTGGTGGGAAGCGATCCCACCCAGGTTTCCGCGGCAAGTGCCATCAGGCCTCACTCGATATGGGCCGCCTTTTGTGGCCCTTCCCCTTGTGAAGGGGCGCGGGCTCCGGGCGCGTCGCCGTCGGCCCGCACTACCTCCTGAGCTCGGGCGGAGGCGCCAATGTTGCGGGCTGGCCCCTTTGCGCCGCGATCTTCGTCCGAGCCCCCGGAGCTAGCCGAAGCACGATGCATGGAGGCGTAGAGGATGATCCTGCTCCTTCAGTGCCAGAAATCGTGCCGTTGCCTTTACCCCCTGAATCTAGGGACACTCAACCCTGTGCAACCCGCGTGGCCTCCGGAGAAGTCGGGGGAAAGTGCCGGGCATCACGGCAGGGTTTCCCCGAATGACCGTGCCGGTCGCCTAGACCCTCTCGACCGTCGATTGGCCTTCCCTTCTCGTGCTGCTGAAACCGAGAAGCGGCCTCCCGCCTGGGCTTCTACGTTTCCGGCTTACCTTGCTGCGGCAACGAGGACGCAAAAGGCGACGATGCCACGACGTACAACTCGGAAGAACCCTTGCGGGTTGCTTCCGGGCGAGTAGTGACGACACGGGCAAATGCGCCGCGCAGGCGTTCGAGCAACGACGGCAACTCCGCACCCATGAACACTTTCATCACCAGCACCCCGCCAGGACGGAGCCATTGCAGGGCCAATTCCGCCGCTCTCTCGACTAGCGCACGTGCTGCCGCTTGGTCGCGGTCCTTCACACCGCTTAGCTTGGGGGCAAGGTCGCTGAGAACAACGTCAGCGGCCCCACCGAGTTCAGCACGCACCCGCTCCACCAATCCCGGTTCGAACACGTCGGCCTGCAGCACGACCACTTGAGGTGCGTCCACCAAGGGTGGGATGGGCTCACGATCCACTCCGACAACCTTTCCTCTTTGGCCGACGATGCGAGCAGCAACCTGTAGCCATCCGCCGGGCCAAGCACCCAAGTCCACCACTTTGTCGCCCGGACGCAACAATTTATAGTGCTTTTGGAGCTGCTCGAGCTTGTAAGCCGCACGGGAACGGAGCCCCGCCTCTTTCGCCCGAGTGTAAAACGCGTCCTTCCGGCGGTACTTGGGCATAACGGCGTGGGTTGGCCGAATCCCGAACGAGCAAATGGAGAGAGGCAGCGGGTCGATCAATACATCCGGTTCTCACCGTGGGGCCGATGGCCAAACACCTTGTCCAGCCCCGGACGCGACACCACGTAGTGGAATGGGCGAAAGAGAATCCACTCGAGCGCAAAGCCCACGGGGTGCACCAAGTATGCTGCCACTCGCAGCGGGTGCGTTTGCGTTTCATCGAACGCGTCTTCAGCGTTGGGCTGCGCGTAAGACGGAGCGGAAAAGACCAACAGCGCTACGCTGGCAACGGCCGCGATCCAACGTTTCATTTGCTCAACCTCCTGTCTGTCCTGGAACTTTACCCTCCTCCAGCGCGGAGGTGAAGCGAATCTTCCGCGCACACAACGAAAGAGAGCTGACGCCCTGCCAAACCCCGCTGGCGCCGGTGGGAGAAAAAATCCTTCGCGTTGCAGGCGGTGCATCCCCCAACGTCCAACACTTGTGAATCGGGCAGGCCCGCGTCGGTCAAGGCAAGCCGATTGGCTAACCGAAGGTCTACGCGGTACGTGCCCTCTGCGCACGTTCCAATCGCCCTTCCCAACCCAGCGTTGCGCAACGCGGTCACCACATCGCCTCCGACCTCGTAACAGCAAGGACCGATCGACGGACCGAGAGCCGCCCAAAGCAAGTGCGGCGAAACCTCGAACTGCTCGCGCAACACCTGCACCACTTCCTGAACCAACCGGCCGGCGGTACCACGCCACCCCGCGTGGACTGCCGCCACCGGCCGTCCCCCGCTTGCCGCTATTAAAACCGGCACGCAGTCGGCAGTCAGGACACAAAGCGCAGCCTGCGGTACAGCGGTCACTAACGCGTCGCACTCGGTGATGTCATCCACCGACCTCTCATAGACAACGCGCACCACTGTACCATGCACTTGCCGCATGCGGACCCAGTGTCGAACCGTGGAGAAGGCACTTTTCACCTTCATCCAATTGCGGTGGACCGCGCCAGTCGAATCGCCCACAGCGTCCGACAGGTTTAACGACGCGAACTCGCCCGAACTCGCACCTCCCTGACGGCCCAAGAAAACAGCCGCGCCGAGGTGTCGCGCCGCCGGAAGCTGACTTACGGCCCACGAAGGGATCTCTTCCCCACTCATCGCTTCCCGGAGCGCTCCGGATTTCTCACGACCGTTCGGAACAACACAACCGGATCAGCTCTCTCACCTGGGCGGCGTTCAAATCCTCAAGGTGAAAGATCATGTCAATGGCGCGCTCCATGCGCTCCTTTTTCAAGGTGTACCGGGTTTCCCGGCGAAACTTGTCTTCCACTTGCTTGCGACGGTCGTCGAATGCCCGGCCGAAGGCGCCAAACGGAACTTCTTGCTCCGCTTCGTACGTTTTGCCCGATTCCATCTCAATTCGGACTCGCGCGCCAAAACTCATCTTTTGCGTGTTGAGTTGCCGCGGACCCCAATCGATCCGTATTCCTCGCCCCGAGCGCTCCGCAGGATCGACCCGAACCAAGGCAGTCTCCTGCATTTTTTGCGTCATCCCGTCGTCAAGTGTCAGCCGCACGCGGGATGCCAGGTCCCAGGTCGCGGGATCCTTGATTCGCTCTGGCAAGAACTGCCGGGGACTCAACTCTTTGTCCAGCAACGCCGCCGCCACACTGTAACCAACAGAGAAGTTCAATGTGACCGGCAGGCTTTCAGGTCCGCGCAAGTACGGTTGGCTCAAAGCCTCCATTCCGAGAGTCAAAGGATTCGCGCACACTTCCACCGAGCGCACTTTTCTTCCATCGATGTGATGCTGCCGCTGGAGGGAAAGCACACAGTCGATGATCGCCGAAAGGTACGCGCAGCCTGGATAGGTTTTGTACGACAATGTGTCCGAGACCCAGAGCTCGCCCAGGTTTTGAAAGGCCTCGGCCAACGGGTGCACCGCAAAGTGTTTGGCGAAGCCATCTTCACCCTCCCACGCCTCGGCAACCACGCGCATACCCTGCGAGGCCAACTGCGCCGCTTGCACACCAACAACAAGGCCTTGTCCCGCTAATACCGCCTTGGCTTCGGAGCCAAAAAATGCGGCGCGCACCGGATAGGGTGGCTGAGCCATGGCGATGTTGAGCGCTGCAGCGGTCCTCGCTTGGTCCAGTTCCAACAACCGCGCGGCTAAAGCAGCGCCGCTTGCCAGATGCACGAAGGTACACATCTGGCCGTTGAGGGCTCCCCCCAAGGCCACTGCACCCAGGCGCCCGCCTACTTCGTTCGCTGCAAGCTGCGCGAGCAACAACTCCGAACCGGGCCTGTTCGCCGCCTCGGCTACCGCCAAGGAGCCCACCACTGCTGAGTGGCCTGTATGAGCGGCAAAGAGATAGTCGTCGTAATCAAGAGACATGCTCAAGGCAGCGTTGGCGTAAAGGGCGAAGTGTAACGAAGTCCGGTCGCCGGAGGGGATCAAGGTTGCGTCCTTCCCCGCCGACCATTGGCGAACGGTCCGACTCACCACCCGGCCCGGCTCCGAAAAATGCCCCGCGTGAATGGCCGCAACACAGCTCAATACCTGGTTTTTGAGTTCTTCGATAATGCGCCGCGGAATGGTTTCCAGCTTCAGTTCGGCTACCCAGTGTCCGATGTGCTCCGTGACTTGCAAAGCCATACCTCGATTCCTTCCTTGGCTGGATCAAACGCGGGGATGGTTTTACGGGAACCAGAGCACGCTTGCCACCCTTTTTTGCACCTGTCGCCAAGGAAAGCCGCGCTCTGAGAACAGAGCGCGCAATGCTCACCCCAACGGCGCAATGCTTGCCAGCGACGGCTCAGTAGCCCGGGACCAAAATGCATTACCACGAGGCCCGTTCCAACTCGCAACCTGGTCAGCAGGCGAGCTGTGGTATGGGCCAACAGCCGTTCCGGCGGTCTTCGCCGAGGCCAAGGTCAGGCCCAAGGGGAAGCTCGAAGAAGCGGCTTCCCTCGCATCAAAGGGAGGGTTTCTCCGTTGCCCTCAGAAGCGTTGCGTTCTCCAGACGGCGAACTACGCCTGGCAGAGCCGCTTTCAGTTCTTCCCGACATTGATGATATGCGTCGATCCCACGGTCAAACGGATCTTCGATGTCGCCTTCGAGTCCTCCGAACTCCTTCCAGGTAAATGCTGGTTTGCCGTGGCACTCGGGAAAATTCTCTCGCAACATGACAAGCTGCGCCCTCGTCATCGACAGGATGAGATCCGCCTGCGCCACCAAATCCCGATGCCGTTTGAGGTCGGTCGATACCGCATCCTTCGGTAGTTCGATGCCTTCTTCCCGAAGGACCAACCTCGCATCTAGCGACACCAACGCACCATCACGCGCATACGGAGCGACCCCGCCGGAAAACACTTCCCAATGGCGATGGAGCCCAGCGCGGGCGAGCTCGCGCTTCAGCAGCTCGGCAGCGATCACGCTGCGGCACGTGTTCGCGTGGCAAACCAGGAGAACGATCCGGCGTTGTTCCATCGAACGGGAAGGTTTTGTGGGGGCAGCGCGCGATGCGCAGCCCCCACAAACCAAACAACTCAGAGTCGGACCAAACTTATCCCTGCAAGACTGAAGCGAGGATCCGACCCATATCTTCTTTGGCCGTGATTCCTTTAGCCAATTCTGCCTTGAGCGCTCGCCCTAGTTCCGCGGCGTCCCACACCGCACGTTTGGAAACTTGACCCACGGTATGCCAGCCCTTCATGAGCCAAACAGCTCCCCCACCGACGCGAAATACTTCTCCATGCACATCGGCAGCATCGTCACTGGCAAGCCATGCCACCAACGGTGCCACGTGCGCTGGCGAAAACGGGTCGAACTCACCTTCTTTTGGCTGCTGCCCCATGATTGCCGCAGTAGAGGGCGTGGCGTCCACCGTGAGCCGTGTCCGTGCAATGGGTGCGATGGCGTTGGCAGTCACCCCGTACTTTTGCATTTCCTTGTCGACGATGATGGCCAATGCAGCCACTGCAGCTTTAGCCGACCCGTAGTTGGCTTGTCCCACGTTTCCAATCAAACCAGCGTCCGAGGAGGTGTTAATGAGGCGGCCGTTCAACACGTTGCCCTTCTTGTGTTCTTCGCGCCAGTATTCGCAAGCATGGCGAGCCAAGTTGAACGAGCCCTTGAGGTGCACGGCGATCACCGCGTCCCAGTCTTCTTCCGACATGTTGAAAATCATCCGGTCGCGCAAGATGCCGGCATTGTTCACTACGATGTTGAGCTTGCCGAAGTGGTCGAGCGCGCACTCAACGATGCGTTTCGCTCCTTTGAAATCGGCCACGTTCTCCCCATTCGCCACCGCCTCGCCGCCCATTGCCTTGATCTCCGACACCACCTGCTGTGCCGGCGTGTCGGTCGGTTGGCCACTGCCATCGAAGTGCGCTCCAAGATCGTTGACCACGATCTTTGCGCCTAGCTTTGCCATGAGTAGCGCTTCCTCGCGCCCAATACCGCGTCCTGATCCGGTGATGACTGCGACCTTTCCCTCCAGCAAACGTGCCATCTTAACCTCCTTGCACTCGTTTTATTTGTGGTCGAATTCGGTGCGATACGCCATCGACCGCACATGAACTCGTCGCCCGCACGGGCCACACCGTGCGTGCTCTTTTCGTCTCGGCGATAGCGGTCAAGAACAAACCCACCCTATGTCTCCCCAAAACCCAGCTTGTGTCAAGCCTAGGATCGCGCCCCGCTTTTAGGACAAAGGCGTGTGCCTCGCTTAGCTAAACTGAGGGAGGTTCGTAAACCGGTTACGGATAGCAAACCTGGATCGAGCCTCGTTGCGCCCGGTACGGCCGCGGCCACCTCAGTCCGTGCGGCCGCGCTCCAAAATCGCAATGTTTTGCCGCGCATGTCCGGCGAGCTGTGTTCGCAGGACAACCGCAACCTCGTATCCCCAAGAGCAATGCAATGTCGTGAGCTCGCGCGAGAACGAGTGTGGGCGACGTTGCTTAGGCCGCAACTTGCGGCAGCCCTTTCCTCCGTTCTTCAGAGCTGCTCGGGCACTGGTGAACCTCGACCGTGACGTGTGCGAGACCGAGATTGTCCGGGAGGCGCCGTTTGTACGCTTGTGGGCTTGCTGCTTCGTGCGCCACTACGGAAACGATTGCGGCGTACACGTTGGGACCGACAGACCATAGGTGCAGGTCGGCAACCTTACTGTCCCCATCCTGCTCAATCCCCTCCTGGATTTGTCTTCGGATCGCTTCCGGTCCTTGTCGGTCGAGCAACACGCTGCTGCTGCTCCGAAGTAGGCCGATCGACCACCGAGCCACAAGCAATGCGCCCACGATCCCGGCGACCGAATCCATCCAGACAAAGCCGAAATATTTCGCGGCCAGCAATGCCACGATCGCCAAGACAGACGTGAGTGCATCGGCCATCACGTGCAAGTAGGCGGATTTGAGGTTCAGGTCGTGACGGTGTTCCTGGTGGTGCACGTCTTTGGAGTGGCTCCGATCCTCGTCGGAGCAATCGCCGCCACCTGCCCCCAGAATTTGCAGGCACACTAGGTTGACCACTAACCCAAGCACAGCCACCAAGATCGCCTGATCCAACACAATCGCAACCGGATAAACGAGCCGGCCTAAACTCTCCCATGCCATTACGAAGGCAAAGACGGCCAGCAGCACCGCTCCACTGAAGCCTCCAAGTGCGTTCACTTTACCCGTGCCAAAGCTGTAAGCCGGATCTGTCGCATGGCGACGTGCGTATACGTAAGCAAAGGCGTTGACGCCCAGCGCCACAGCGTGCGAGGCCATGTGTAGGCCGTCTGCGAGCAACGCCATGGAACCGAAAGCAATGCCGGCAACAACCTCGATCGCCATCATCGCGCCCGTGATACTGGCAACCGCGAGCGCGCGCCCCTCTGCCGGGCGCGGGAGATCTTGCCCGAAGGTATGGCCGTGCTGCCAAAGGTAAAGGTTTTCCTGGTGCATGCTGTTTCTCCCTCCCGATCGCCCCGCGGGCTGGTGCACCGCGAAGCAAAACCTCCATTTCGGGTAACTGGCCAGTATCACTCCTTCGAGGGTGCCGCTACGACTTCCCGACCGCTCTGCAAATTTTCCGCCTTCACGACCGACTCCTCCCCTCCCGGGGAGCGCCAAACCCCCCAAACACCAGCCAA
>BEIG01000104.1 GCA_002898795.1 bacterium HR30
GCTCGATCTCCCGTTGCGCATCCCGTTCTCGCATGGCGGCACGCTTGTCGTAAAGCTTCTTGCCGCGCGCCAAACCCAATTCGACCTTGGCTCGGCCATTTTTGAAGTAAATCCTGAGAGGGACCAAGGTGAGCCCCTTTTCCCGCACCTTTCCCGCCAAGCGTGCAATCTCCCGCTTGTGGAGCAACAATTTGCGGGGCCGCGTGGGGTCATGGCCAAAGCGGGCAGCGGGAGCGTACTCGCTGATGTGCGACTGCAACAGCCACACTTCTCCATTCTTCACTCGGGCGTAACTGTCTTTGAGCTGTCCCTTACCGGCCCGGAGCGACTTGACCTCGCTGCCCGTGAGGACCAAACCAGCCTCGATCGTTTCCTCAATATGGTAGTCGTGCCGTGCACGACGGTTCACAACTACGTCTTTCTTTTGCGCCGTTTCCGCCTTGCCAGCCATGATTCGTGGTTTCCGGAGCTTCCATGGAGCCGTCGGGCAAGTGTTCTCTCACTGCACCGGCATGCCACACATCATTTCTATCAAAACTTGAGGGCCCCGCTAAGGATCCCCGCAACATAGGCTCGCTGAGCCACGAGAAACAGGGCCACCGCGGGGACCATGGTGAGAACCGCGCTGGCCATCATTAATTCTGTGTCTTGCACGTGCTCAGCGGCGAGGCTTGCGAGCGCCACGGGGAGAGTTTGTTTACTGGCGTCGCTGAGCACGATCAGCGGCCACAAGAAGTCATTCCATGTGCCGAGAAACGTAAAAACCCCGAGGGTAACCAAAATCGGACGGCAAAGGGGTAGGCCGACGGACCAAAAAACTCTGAGTTCGCTTGCCCCATCCACTCGTGCAGCATCGAGGAGCGCATCGGGTATCGACTGGGCATACTGCTGCACCAAAAAAATCCCGAACACGCTTGCTAAGCTCGGCACGAGAACGCCCCAGTATGTGTCGATCCACCCGAAACTTCGCAGTAGGAGGAAAAGGGGGAGCATACCCACCTGCCCAGGAACGACCAAGAGTGCGAGCAAGAAGGTAAACACCCGATCGCGACCCACGAAAGGAAGCTTGGCCAGAGCATAACCAGCCAAGGAGTTGCAACAAAGCGACAACGCGGTGGCCGCAGCAGCAAGGAAGAAGCTGTTGAAGAAGTTCCGGCCGAGATGCAGCGAGGAAAAGAGCACGGCATAGTGCTCGGCAGTCGGATGGCTCGGCCACCATCGCGGGGGCAGTTGACTCGCCTCACCTGCCGGCATCATCGATGCCAGGCACATCCAAACCAATGGCGCGAGCACGACGGCGCCACCAACGAACAACACTGCGTGCAATACGAGACTTCGTAGGAAGCCAGCGATTGCCGGAATTCGTTCCAGGTTTCCGCTCATAAATGCCCTACCTCCGGCGCAGCCGCAAACGCGACAGCGTCAAGGTCACGACCACGAGCAACGCAAACAACACCCAGGCAACGGCTGCGCCATAACCCACGTTCCACCATTGAAAACCGTTACGATACATGAGCAGCACGAGGCTCAACGTTGCGTTGGCCGGCCCCCCTTGGGTCATGACATAGGGTTCGGCAAACAGTTGGAACGAGCCGATCACCGTGATCAGCACCACAAAAGACAGTGCAGGCCGTAACATAGGCAAAGTGACGTGGCGGAACTGTTGCCAGCGACTTGCCCCGTCAATGGCCGCCGCCTCGTACAACTGATGCGGAATGCTTTGTAGTGCGGCCAAGAAGATCACCATGTGAAAGCCAAAGTTCTTCCAAACCGAAAACACGATGATGGCCAGCATGGCCCAGCGCGGGTTGCCGAGCCAATCAATGGCAGGTAGTCCGGCCCAGCGTAGAGCAACGTTCAGGAGGCCGACACGCGGATGGTACCACGCACGCCAAACCACGGCCGCAGCCACAATGGTGGTGACCACCGGAAGAAAGTACACCGTCCGAAGGAAAGCTTGCACCTTCCGTGCTGCACCCCAAATGGCGAGCGCTGCCCCGAGGGCCACGACAACGGTTAGCGAACCGCCAGCAACGACAAACGTAAGCGTATTTTGCAACGCCCGCCAAAACAGAGGATCGCGCAGTAAGATCCGGTATTGCTCCAAGCCCAGCCAACGCAGGTTACTCGAGTCGGCAATGGTGTAAATGTCGAAATCGGTAAAGCTCAGCACGAGTGCCGCGAGCACGGGGCCCACGAAGAATGCGGTGATTGCCGTCAAAGCTGGGGCGAGGAAAATCCACGCGGCAATGGTCCTTGTGCGGTGCATGGCTCGGTAACTCTCCGTGTTACGGTTGGGTGGGCGTTCGTTGCAACAGCCAACGGCGCTTAGCGAGGACGCGGTCGGTTTCGGCATCCAGAAGTGCCAATGCGGTGTCTACGGGTAGATGCTTGCGCACGGCGAGTTCGGTATACCGCAGGAGCAAACCGGCGATGCGCTCCCATTCCGGGATTTTCGGGGTACTTCGTGCATGCTCCAGTTGGGTTCGAAAGGCCGTCAGGCGCAAGGGGTCCGCATCGCCAATATGACGCCAAGCGCTGCGGCGAGCGGGGAGATCACCGGTTGCGTGGTACAAGTGCGTGAGCTCTTCTGGGCTCAGCAAGTAGGAGATCAGCTCGCGTGCAGCGTCGCGCTTGTCGCTCGAAGTGGTAACGGCAAGGCTCGCACCGCCCATGACCGAAACGGAAGGGCTGCCGAGCTCTGGCATGGGAAGCACGGCTGTGGCCCATTCGTTTTGTAGCTCGCCGGGTAATCGCCGGCGAAACTCTCCCAGGTTCCAAGGGCCGGTCACGTAAAACGTGAACAGTCCGGCAGCAAAATCCTGATAAACATTAGCCACCTGCCCCTGTCCTTCGAAGGGGACGAGACCCTCGTGGAACAAGGAAACATAGAAGGAGAATGCGCGGCGAAATTCAGGGCTTTGGAAATTGCCGTACTGGTCGCGATCGCGCAGCAATTCTGCACCCGCTTGGAACGCCAAGGCGACGAGCAGGTGCCACTCGTCGAGAGGTGCAAGTAACCCATAATGCTCTGGTCCGAGCTGTCTGATCCGGCGCATTGCGTGCCGCCATTGGTCCCACGTCTGCGGCGGCAGCGGAAAGCCAGCCCGGGCCAGCAGGTCGCGGCGGTAGAAGAGAACCCTTGTGTCCACGTACCAAGGTGCGCCGCACCAGCGGTTGTTTACGAGATTGCCTTCCACCGCGCCGGGAAAAAAGTCGTCGATCACGCTTTGGTCGATGCTGGTGCACTCCACAGCTCCCACAGCAACAAACTCGGGAAGCCAAGTGCTGCCCAGTTGCACGACGTCAGGCAGGGTGCCCGCAACAAAGGCCGTGAGGAGCTTCTCGTGAGCCGCGCTCCAGGGAAGTCGCTGCACTTCTACTCGATAGCCGCCGATCATCCGACCGTGGATTCGCGTGGAAAGATACTCGGCTTCTTTCCCCATGGCCCATACCCGCAGAGCAGGCGACGGCTCTACGGCTCTGTGGCAGCCGAGCGCAGAGCCGAGGGTTATGCCAGCCACGAGCACCCACCACCACCGTTGCTCCGCCGGCCGCTGCGCTTGCATGGCCAGCGCTCTCTAGTCCCGTAAACGGCCGCGGTCCAGAGTTTTTGTTTTTCCCGAACAGGCTCGCTCGTCGCGTTTGCTTGGCGTAAAAAGCTTGCCGTGAAGGCGTGGGTCGAACGGTACTTTGAATTTTCGGTCCACCAGACCACGTGGTCCCGCGAGCTCCTTGGTGGGGCGACCACGTTTGTCACCATGGCGTACATCATCGTGGTTAACCCAGCCATTTTGGCCAGCGCTGGCATTCCTCGAGAAGCTTCCGTCACGGCCACGGTTTTGGTTGCAGCCATTGGTTCCTTGGCCATGGGGGTGTATGCGCGGCGGCCGTTCGCCGTTGCTCCCTTGATGGGCGAGAACGCGTTCGTCGCGATGACCGTGGTGGCTGTGCTGGGAGAACCGTGGCCTGTGGCTTTGGGGGCCGTGTTTTGGAGTGGCGCGACGTTCGCGATCCTTACCGTTGTCGGGGCACGTCAGTACTTGGCCGAGGCAATCCCCCGTTCGCTCAAACAGGCGATGGCTGCCGGCATTGGCCTTTTTCTTAGCTTCGTTGGCTTGCACAGCTCTGGGCTGGTGGTCGCGAGCAGTGCCGGGCCGCCGGTACGGTTTGGAAACATCCACGATCCCCGTGTGGCGCTTGCGGCCGGAGGCTTTCTCCTGATGTGCGTGCTGCTGCTCTACCGCGTACCGGGGGGAATCATCTTGGGTATCCTTTCGATCGCCGCGCTTTCGGTACCGCTTGGGCTGGCGGCGTGGCCCGAGGCCGTCGTGGCGTGGCCGGCGAGTTTGGATCCCATCCTGGGGCGGCTGGAGCTTTGGGCGAGTCTCTCGCCACGACTGTGGCCGGTGGTGCTCACGATTTTCATCATGGTGTTCGTCGATACATTGGCCACCCTGTACGGTCTTTCGATCCGTGCGCGTCTGCTCGACCCCCGCGGCCAATTACCGCAAATCGAGAGGCCCATGCTCGTTGATGCCTTGGCCACTGCCCTCGCTGCGTTTTTGGGAACGACCACGGCAGGTGCATACGTGGAGTCCGCTACCGGAATTGCGGCCGGAGGCCGCACGGGAGTCGTCGCGTGCGTGGTTGCGTTTTTGTTTTTGGTGAGTTTGTTTTTTTGGCCGCTGGTGACGGCCATTCCCAGTCACGCCTACGGACCGGCGCTTGTTTTGGTCGGGCTGCTCATGTTGGAGGCCATCCGGGACGTGCCGTTCGACGACTGGACAGAGCTCGTCCCTTCTTTCGTAACGATCGTATTCATGGTGTTCACTTTTCACCTGGGGATTGGGATGACCGCTGGGTTCGTTTCCTACCCGTTGATGAAACTGGCGGCGGGGCGAGCTCAGGAGGTGCCTGCGGGCTTGTGGCTGCTCGCGCTGTTGTCGGCGGTCTTTTTCTTGGTCGCGCCCCATTGAGCGCCGGCAGAACGCTCTCTCTCCCCGGTTGCTGACGCTGCGCGGCGAAGCGCGTGCCCTCGAGCACGAAGCTGAAGCTGGACGCTTCGTGGCAGTTGGTCGATGAGTGGCAGGGCGGACCGCTGTTCGTAGTAAAAGGGGAGCGAGGGGGCGTTGCTCGAGCGCAACGGGCAATGCGCAGCCAGGTGGAAATGGGGGACAACGCCTGCCGGCACTTTCCTTCTTGACAACGTTTTCCCGGCCGTGGCAAACAAAACTTGTTTGCACAGAAAACTAAGGGAGGCAAACCATGGCAACTAGGCTTTCGCGATGGGCAATGTCGCTCGCGGTCGTCGCGCCCGTGGTCACCAGCGGGTGTGGCGGTAACGGTAACGGCGTGCGGCCCACGCCTACATTGACTGCTACGGTTCGGCCGACGGCTACGGCAACGGCGGTCCGGAGTCCCACGCCCACGCCCACGGCGTCACCAGTGGCCACGCCGACCGCAACGTTGGAAGCATTGCAGGGCCTAGTGGTCATTCGGCGGGAGGTACCGACTGGTCCGCAAGACGCCATAGCTCCTCCGCCTCCGGGCTGGGTGCAGGGAGCCGATGCCGAGGTGTTCGACCGCGCGCTAGGTCGCGCGACGTTGCGGCTAGTCGGAGAAGAGACCGTTACCATCGAGAGCAACGCAGACGGCACGTTCGCGGTGCCACAAGTTCCCGCGGGCTTGCGCCGGTTGGAAATCGACAAGGTCTTGAACGGCAACCTCGTACGGGCTGCGGTTCCGCTTGGTTCCCTCGGCAGAGGGGCGCTGCAAGTCTTGGTACAAGTTGGATGGGGGGAAGTGCGGGTAACGGTCCAGAGCAGCGAGGGCGGGACCGTGGTGACCCAAGTGGCCGTTCCAAAACAACTGTCCGTCCGCTTGGAGGGCGGCCGGCTGGTCGAGATGATGCAAGGAACACAGGTCTGGCGGGATGAAGATGGCGACGGGGTGTTCGATCCGGTTCACTGCAGCCGTACCTTGTGGGAGTGTGGCGAGGATTTCGTCTGCGAAGACGGAAGCCAGTGTTTGTGTACTTCGAGCTGCCCCGAGTGCGAAGATTGCGGGCCAGGTGTCTGTGGTGTGCCGGAGACCAGGTATGCCTACCGGTGTGGCGACGACGACCGCTGCGCGCAAGCCGGAGATGTTTGTGTGTGCGTGGCGAGTTGTCCGACGTGCACGGACTGCAAACGTCGAGTGTGCGTGCCCGACTGCACACCGCTGGAAATCGACAGTCTGGAAATTTCGGGAGCTCGGGAAGTGGTCGTCGGGCGCTCCATTCAACTCCAAGCAACTGCTCACCTATCGAATGGAAGCGTGTTAGACGTCTCTAGGCTTGTCACCTGGAGTGTGTCCGACGAGAGTGTGGCTACGGTGGACTCGTGGGGCCAGCTCTATGGGAAGTCCATTGCAGCAGTGGACGTGACGGCAACGTTGGGGACCGTGGCGAGTCCGCCTTTTACCGTTCGGGTCGTGGAGCGGAGTTCCTTGCAACGCATCCAGGTGCGTAACGTTTCTTGCTCCTGCCCGATTCTTTACCGGCCGACCGCCTCCGGAGCGCCTGCCGGGATCATGCCGCCTTGCATTTTGCTCGATCGGCCTGCGGTCGACCTGATGCCCGTGCCGTGGTGTCGCGATGTCGTACTCGTGGGCCGTACATTGCAACTCGCGGCTATAGGGGAATACATCGATGGCTCTGTCGAGGACCTCACCGAACTCGTGAATTGGCGCATCGAGCCGCCAGGGGCCGCTACCATCGAGGGGGGCACACTGAGAACCTTGGCGGCGGCAGACTTGATCATCCGCGCCGAATTCCGTGGCATCGTCAGCGAGCCCTTGCGCATCCGTGTTGTGGACCGGCCCACACCCATTGCCTTGCGCATTGTTGCCGAGGGCCCCGTGCCAGCGGTGAACCGAGGGGGATCAGATACAACCATACCGCCGCAAGCTGAGACGTGCGTCGGTTGCGATTACGTTCTCCCGGTACTGGTTGGGGATACCCTGTCGTTCCAAGCCTCGCTCGAATACGATACTGGGGAGTGGGAAGATGTTACCCAGCGCGTGGCGTGGCGCGTGTCCGATGAAGCAATTGCCGCCTTCACCGCTCCAGGCGCCTTACTCGGCAAAGCCCCTGGCGAGGTGCGTGTCGACGCAACGTTAGGCGAGCTGCAGAGCAACGCCATTGGTGTGCGTGTAGTCGCTGAGGCTTCCGTCACCGCGCTGTACGTGTACGTGGAGAGCAACGACCGTGTAGTGGCAAAGGGCGAGAGCCTTTTCCTGCGCGCCAATGCCATGTACGACCTCGGCTTTGTCCGCGACGTGACCGACGAGGCTGTGTGGCGAAGCACCAACGAGGCGGTGGGTACGTTCGCGCGGCCGGGCGAATTTCGTGGGGTGTCGCCGGGCACAACCGAAGTTTGGGCCGAGTTTGCCGGGGTCGCTAGCGACCGTGTGACCCTGGAAGTGTACGAAACCAGCGACATCGTGTATTGTGATCCGTTACGCATCAACCGAGCCGTGTGGTCGGATGCGTTCAACCGCGTGGTGTTGGAGTCGGACTGCGATCGGTACGATATCCCGAGCACCGTGACTCTCCGATACACGGTCACTGAGACCCAGCCACACGGTGGAATCTTCGACCCTTGCCTGGACCTCTACGTGTTCCGGGGGCCTGAACTGGTCCGCGTCTTGCGGGAAGAAGGTTGTGGGGAGCCGTTCTTGTCAGGCGCTGCCCCCGGTCGCGACGAGGCTGTTCTGCGTTACCAAACCCTGGCGTTCTGGGACTTACGAGATCAGCAAGGCAATCTTGTTTCCCCTGGAGTTTATCGCATCTACGGTCGGTTCTTTCTGTACTACGATCCGGTGGTTTTCCTGGACATTACCGTGGGCAACCCAGGACCGCAGCCCACACCTACTCCGCTGGTTCTGGCTGGCGGGTGTTTCGTCGGAGATTGCGGAGGGCTGCTGGCCGGATTCGCCGATCGTGCCGCTTGCTGTTCCTATGCCCGCATGACCGCATTACCGATTGCGATCTCTTGGTGCGAGCGGAGCGTGGACGGAGTTTGCGACCCCGCGTCGTGTCAGCCGCCGTGCGAGCCGGAACTCACTTGCTGTCCGGAGAACGCACGGTGCTTACCAGAAATTCCTCCATGCGCGCCCAAATGCTGCCCACCCAATGCCGTGTGCGAGCCGGCCACCTTACCTGTGTGCGAGCGGTGCTCCGACTCCGGACGCATCCGAGGTTGTACGCCTGACCCCTCGGTGGCGTGCCCAGCCGTGTGGATGCCGGTTTGTGGGTGCGATGGGCGTACATACTCGAATCGCTGCGCCTTAGCGGCGGCATGTGTGCAACTAGCCCACGAGGGCCCGTGCCGGTAAATGTTGCGCCGCTACCGGCGTTTCCATTTGACTTACCGGGTCTCCGTTTCCCAGGGGCGAGGGTCGGCTATCCGCAAAGCTGCTGCGAAGCCAGGGCCGTGGCGGCGGAAGCGGGAAGTTGGTGAACGCCCTCATTGGCCGGGCACAAAGTTACCTCGAAACAGGGCGGTGGGGCGATGCCCATCCGCGCTGGAGGATCGACTGCGTACTGGGCAAGGGGCCGCGGTGTCACTTGCACTCAAATTCACCGGGCCGATGCAAGCCACCGCCGTATTTCCTCAGCCGGTGCGAAGCCCGAATGCTCGAACACTACCGCGCCCCGGTGAAACACGATGAAATGCGGGATTCCCATCACGCCGTAGCGGGCAGCAAGTTCCGGGTAACGGTCGGTGTCTACTTTGAGGACAATGGCTTGCCCCGAGAGGGCTCGGGCAACCTCGGCAACTTCAGGTGCCGCGCGGCGACAGGGACCGCACCAACTTGCCCAAAAGTCCACGAGCACCGGCACCCGAGCTGCACCCACGATTTCCTCGAAGGTTTTGGGGTCCACATCGATCGGCTCCGCCACTGGTGGTAGCGGTGCATGACAAGCACCACACCGACCCTGGTCTGCCAGATGCTGAGCCGGCACACGGTTGCTGCGCCCACAGTGTTGACAACTTCGGAGCATAACTTTCTTGTGGCATAACCTCTTGCGGGGGCCAAGCACGAAGGCTGCCGGAGTTTCTCCACCGCGATTTCTGTGGTAGCAACGCTTGTAGGTTTCCCGTTCATGGGCACGCGTCGTTACATTGCGGTTGAAGGCCCCATTGGCGTTGGCAAAACTTCCCTCGCAAGTTTACTCGCGGCGGAGTTCCATGCTCAGGCTATTCTCGAGCCAGTAGAGGAAAACCCGTTCTTGCGCCGCTTTTATGAAGACCCCCACACCTGGTCGTTTCAAACCCAGTTGTTTTTCTTACTATCGCGTTACCGACAGCAAAGCGTGCTGCGCCAAAGTGCGGTGCTTGAAGCCAACGTGGTCTCCGACTACCTGTTTGCCAAAGACCAAATTTTTGCGCAGCTTAACTTGCGTGGCGAGGAACTCGCCCTTTATCGTCAGATTTATCAATTGCTCGATTCCCGCTTGCCGAAACCTGATCTTGTAGTATACCTTGAAGCCCGTCCAGAAGTTCTAATCGAGCGGCTACGTAAACGGGATCGTGAGTACGAACGGCGAATACCACGAGAGTACATCGAAGCGCTGGCAGAAGCGTACAGAGAATTCTTCTTCGAATACGCGGAAGCGCCTCTGCTGGTTGCCGACGTGTCGGAGTTGGACTTCGTGGCCAGCCGAGAGGATTTTCTCGATCTCGTCCGCGAGATCCGCTCGATGGGAAAAGGGGTGCAACATTACATTCCGCTTGGATCCAGGTAGCTCCGGCCGATTTAGCCGGTGGTACGGACCGAGACGGAGCGCGTCAGAGCCAGGGATGCGGAAGAACTACACTACCATCGCCAGCGCGGTGACCAAGTTTGGCACCGACCCGGGAACGACGGTGGTCTCGCTTCTTCACGCCCTCGTGCACGAAAGCCCTCCGGGTTCGGTCCTAGGAGGTGCTTTCGATGCAGGGCAAAATTACCGTTCCTGAGATTCGGGCCCGCAAGGGTAGCGGCCTTCCCATCGTTGCATTGACCGCTTACGACTACCCGTTTGCCCGGCTAGTCGACCAAGTCGGGGTCGATGTGATCTTGGTTGGCGACTCGCTGGGGATGGTCGTCCAAGGGCTCGATACCACATTGCCGGTTACCCTCGAAGAGATTGTGTACCACTCCCGGATGGTGGCCCGAGCCTGTAGGCATGCTCTGTTGGTCGCCGACTTGCCCTTTGGGTCGTACCAAGTGTCTCCGCGATCCGCGGTGGCAAATGCAGCACGGTTGCTGAAGGAAGGTGGCGCCGAAGCGGTGAAACTGGAGGGCGGAATCCATATGGCTCGCACCATCCGCGCATTGGCCGAAGTGGACATCCCGGTGATGGGCCATATCGGCCTTACCCCGCAATCGGTGCACCGTATGGGTGGGCACAAAGTGCAGGGTCGCCGACCCGCGGAACAGGAGCGGCTGTTGGAGGATGCTCTGGCTGTAGAAGAGGCCGGGGCGTTTGCCGTGGTGTTGGAAGGCATCCCCCGCGAACTGGCAGCAGAGATTACCGCGCAGCTCACCATCCCGACTATTGGAATCGGGGCTGGGCCCGACTGCGACGGGCAAATTTTGGTGTTGCACGACGTGTTGGGATTGACCGAGGGGCGCAGTCCGAAGTTCGCGAAGCGATACGCAGCCTTGCGCGAAACGGTGGTCGCAGCACTACAATCCTACGTCAACGAAGTCCGTGGGGGCCTTTTCCCGACTGACGAACACTCGTTCCACACACTAGTCGGCGTTCCACGGGAACGGGCAGTCGGCGGCGCATCGTAACGATTGGCAAGTAATTCCCTATGCACGTAATCGAGAGTGTTCGGCAGATGCAACAATGGGCCGACGGCCAGCGAGCCGCGGCGCGGCGGATTGGTTTCGTGCCCACGATGGGTTACCTGCATCGTGGCCACTTGAGCCTGATAGAGCTAGCGCGATCGCGGACCGATTGCGTGGTCGTGTCGATCTTCGTCAACCCCCTTCAGTTCGGTGCTAACGAGGATTTTGACCGTTACCCGCGCGATCTCGACGGCGACCGGCGCAAGTTGGAGTCGGCCGGGGTGGATGTGCTGTTCCTGCCCCGCACGGAGGAACTTTACCCGCCAGGATTTCAAACCGCGGTCGAAGTGGAGCGAGTGACCCGAGGGCTTTGTGGGGCCTCGCGCCCGACCCATTTCCGCGGGGTGACCACTGTGGTGGCAAAGCTGTTTCTCGCGGTGAAACCCCACGTGGCGGTGTTTGGTGCAAAGGATTTCCAACAACTGGTCACGGTGCGGCAAATGGTACGGGACCTCAACTTCGATATCGAGATCCTCTCAGGCCCCATTGTCCGCGAAGCGGATGGCTTGGCTATGAGCTCTCGCAACGCTTATCTCTCGCCGGCCGAACGGGTCGCAGCGCGAGCCATCTTCCAAGCGCTTTCCGAAGCGCGTGCGGCGTTTGCCTCGGGCGAGCGCAACGCAGATCGGCTACGGGAGCTCGTCGTTAGCCGGCTGTCTAGCGTGCCGTTGGCGCGGATCGATTACGTAGAACTTGTGGATGCCGAGACGCTAGAGCCCGTGCGGAGGATCGCGCGACCGGGGGTTCTGGCGGTCGCGGCATTTTTGGGCTCGACCCGCTTGATCGATAACTGCCTCCTCGATCCAGCAGAGGAAACAGGCTCGGCGACCGAGGGGGTAGCGGACGAAGACTCGCAGCAACTTCCGACGGAGGGCAGCGTATGAGAACCATGCTTCGTGGCAAAATTCATCGGGCCACGGTTACTGGCGCCGAACTCCATTATGAGGGCAGCGTGACCATCGACGCCGAGCTTCTAGAACGTGCCGATATCTTGCCATACGAACGGGTGGATATTTGGAACGTGACCAATGGCGAGCGCTTTTCCACATACGCCATTGCCGGGAAGCGAGGCTCGGGCGTGGTATGCATCAATGGCGCCGCAGCTCATAAGGCGCGCAAGGGCGATATTGTGATCATTGCCGCTTTCGCCACTGTGCCGGAGAACGAGGCGCGCACGTGGCAGCCACGGTGCGTGTTCGTAGACGAGCGTAATCGACCAATCGAGATCCGCAGTGAGCGCGCGGGACAAGCCGAGTTTGCTGACGGGTGGCAGTAGCCACCGTTCTCGGGTGCGGTATGCGCGCCTTCCCTTGTTGCTAGCCGGAGGCGCAAGCCTGCTAGCGGGAATATGGGCGGGGCTGGGCCGTGCGGGGGTGCCGGTACCCGTGCCCCGAGCCGAGCTGCTTGCACTTCACGGACCGTTTATGATTCCCGGTTTTCTCGGAACCTTAATCGGGATCGAGCGCGCCGTAGGACTGGGAGCCGCGTGGCATTACGCCAGCCCGGTGGCCAGTGCGCTCGGCACGTGCTTGTTGCTGGCTGGGGCACCGGTAACTGCAGCGGCGGCTGTGTACTCTGTGGCGGCGTTTTTCCTGACCAGCACGATGGTGGCTCTGTGGTTCCAACACCGGGCCTGGTACACGCTTTTGTTTGTTGTGGCCGGCGCTCTTTTACTCGTGGGCAACTTGATGTGGCTGGCAACACTGTCACCGGCTCAAGCTTCAGCTTGGTGGCTCGGCTTTCTCATTGCGACGATCGCCGCTGAACGAATGGAGCTCAGTCGCGTGATCGTACCGCCGGCGTGGGCCCAGCCGTTGCTCGTCCTTGCCTTCCTGGCTTTCGTCGTTGGCATCCTGTGTGGTGGCTTTGGTGCACGCGTGGGGGCGACGATCGTGGGCCTCGCTCTCGTGGGTATCGCCTCGTGGCTTACGCGCTTCGACGTAGCTTGGCGCACCTTGCGTCACCACGGGTTACCGCGTTTCGTGGCGGTGAGCTTGCTTTCTGGGTTTGGTTGGCTGGCCGTAGCAGGCGTGGTCGCAGTCACATTGCCAGTGGCACTCGCGGGACCCGTG
>BEIG01000105.1 GCA_002898795.1 bacterium HR30
GGCAAGCATGCTCTACCTCGATGACTCACGCCGCGAGGGGGAGTGGATTCCTAACCGCTACGGAGGCAGAGAGAATCTCGATGCCGTCGATTTTCTGCGTCACTGCAACGAACGGATCTATGCACTGAACCCAGGAGCGATGACCATCGCGGAAGAGTCCACCTCGTGGCCTATGGTTTCGCGCCCCACCTATCTCGGCGGTTTAGGATTTGGTTTTAAATGGGACCTGGGGTGGATGAACGACACCCTAAGATACATGGCCAAGGATCCGATCTACCGCAAATACCACCACAACGACCTTACGTTCCGGATGCTTTATGCGTTTACCGAGAACTTTGTGCTGCCGCTTTCTCATGACGAGGTCGTTCATGGCAAAGGCTCCTTGCTCAGCCGCATGCCTGGCGACAACTGGCAGAAGTTTGCCAACCTGCGGCTTTTGCTCGCCTACCAATTCGCGCAACCGGGGAAAAAGTTATTGTTCATGGGGGGAGACATTGGTCAGTGGCGAGAATGGGACCATGCCAGCAGTATCGACTGGCACTTGCTCGATTACGAACCACACCGTGGCATTCAGCGACTCGTGCGGGATTTAAATGGATTGTACCGCCGTACCCCCGCGCTCCACGAACTCGATTGCCATCCTGATGGATTTCAATGGATCGATTGCCACGACAGCGAGCAAAGCACATTGAGCTTCTTGCGCCGGGGGAGTGGGGGGGACACTGCGCTTGTTGTCTGCAACTTTACTCCAGTACCGCGAACCGAATTTCGTGTTGGCGTGCCAACCGGAGGCTTTTGGAAGGAGCTACTCAATACCGACTCGGCCTATTACGGAGGTAGTAACCTCGGGAACGGAGGAGGGGTGTTTGCCCAGGCAGCGCCTTCGCACGGGTTTCCCTGGTCGGTCGTCTTGACTTTGCCTCCGCTGGCCGTGCTGATACTAGCGGCAGAAAAGTCGCGATGACCATTGTGGTTCACAATCACAGCACGCTTCCGCCCGAGCTCGGGAGCTCGCTCGCCGAGGTTGTTCGTATCCAAGAAGAAGCCGGGTGTACTGTACTTACCGATGGCTTCTATTCGTCGCGTGATCCGGTTTGGCTGGCAATGGAGTGCATCGAGGGCGTCGAGGCGGGGTTGCCAGTGGACTATTACGGCGCAGGGTTCATGGTACCGACCCCGATCGTTCGTGACCACCTCCACTATCGGCGAGATGCTGCTGTTGAACGATGGCGTGCCGCCCAAGCCGAGAGCCAGTACCCAGTCAAGGCTGTTTTACCTGGACCACTCACGCTGGCACAGCTTGCCGACCACCGAGGCAGCCCGTACCGCGACCGAGGATCGTTGGCAGAAGCATGGGCCACTGCGCTTCTTCCAGAGTTTGTCGCGCTTGTCCAAGCCGGAGCAACTTGGATCCAGCTCGATGAGCCCGCGGTCCTGCACTGTCCAGAGGCAATTCGCCTGCTGCGTGATCTTCTGGAGCCTTTCTGGGAGAGCCGGGAAGGGGCGCGTTTACTTGTGTCAACTTGGGGGGCACCCGCGTCCCCGATGTACGCGCAGCTCCATTCGCTCCCAACCGACGTTGTCGGTGTAGATTTGGTGAGCAACCCGGAGTTGGTCGACTTGATCAGCGACGTTGGCGCAAGCCAGGAGCTTTACTTAGGTCTCGCGGGGCCCAACGGCACTGTGTTTGATGGCACCGCCTTCGAGCGAAAGCTTCGGAAACTGCTCCACAACTATGAGTTTTCACAAATCCACTTAGGCCCAACATGCGGGCTCGGAGCCTTGGCTCCACCGTCCGCGGCCCAGCTTCTCCGAGAACTTGGTGGGCTTGGGCGCGACCTTTCAGAAACTACACACCCGCTGCTGCTATGACGCGTGCCGAGTTACGCCGCTACTTGGAGATGCTGGAGCTCTCGGGTGAAGCTGTCGTCGTTCATGCCAAACTGAGCTCACTCGGGCTAGACGAAGGGCTCGACCCGTATACATTCTGCGAACTGCTCGTCGAAGCTGTAGGCTCTGGAACTCTCCTCATGCCTGCCTTCACGCCGAGCACATTGGTTCTGCCACCGAATCCAGCCAACGGAACTTCACTGGGCGAGCCCGTGGCGTTTTCTCCTGATCTCGCAACCGACGATCCCGTGGCAGAGGCATTGCGGCACTTTCCAGGTGCATTGCGGAGCCAACATCCGACGCATTCCTTCGTGGCCTTGGGCCCTCTGGCCCGCGAGCTACTGTCCACCCACCGCGACAATAACCCCTTAGGGCCGCTGAAGAAACTCAATCTCCACCGAGGTTCTGTGGTCCTACTCGGCACCAACCTACAACACGCCGTTGGGTTGCACCTTGCTTTGGAAGCCAGGTCCCTTGCAGTGGGCTCACGTCGTATCGCGCTGAGGGTCAATGCCGGCTCACACATCGAACGAGTCGTTATCGACAACTTTCCCGGATGCAGCAGGGCGTTCGATAAGCTCGAGGCGCTTCTCAGCCTAGAGGTGATCAAACTCGTTCCCCTTGCACAGGGGTCAATGCGAAAGATCCCGCTGCGCTACTTGTTGCAGTTAGCGCACACGGTACTGGAGCAAGATCCCCTCGCCTTGTTCTGCAACGAACCTCAGTGTGGCGACTGCTCTGCTGCGAAGGCCCGCCTTAGCCAACGCGTACTCAGCTAAATCGTGGAAACGGCCCCCTTGGCCTTAGGTCGCTTGGTGCCACGCTTCCCCCAGCGCGAATTTCTGCCCTCGCACCGTTGCCAATGTGTAGGGTCCATCCGGAATCACCACTAAGCGGGCTGGCTCCTTCACTTGGCGCAGCGCCGCTTGTAGGGCCTCTTCGGCACTCGCTGCCCAGCGAACGGCAAAACCCTCTCGGAACGTAACGACAGGGCGAGGTGCCACGATCCATACGAAGGCCTTTCGCAGAACCTGGCACAAGTGTTGGACCATCCATTGGTCGATGCAGAAAAAGTCAGGCTGCCAAACGCGCTCCATGAACGCCTGCGGCGAGTCAACCGACGCCAGTAGTTTCACGAACTCCGGACTCCCTGCGCCCTCTGCCAGTTCAGCAGCAAGGACGATGGCCCCGCCGGGGCGCACCACATTGAGGGCGGCGATCATTCCTTTGATCGACTGATACAACGTCTGGTCGAGCGGGTACCCGCCAGCGGAGACCAATACGACGTCCGCCGGTTGGTCTACAGAAACCAACACTTGCTTCTCCACCTCCAGCGCGCCTTGACGATGGGCCGTAATTGGGTGGCCTGCGAACACCCCCGTCAAGCGCCGTTGGCGATCGACCGTGACATCGCAAAGAAACTCCGCCCCCACATTGGCGAAGATTTCCAGCAGCTCTTCCCGAAAAGCGTTGTTATCCAAGATGCCAGGACCTACCCTGCCTTCAAGCATTTGAGGGCCATGGATACGGCGAATCGTTCGGACACCAGCCAGCCCAGGGCACAGCGCCTTCGGCCCGCCCGAGTAACCCGCCATCAGGTGAGGCTCGATGAGCCCGGTGAGGATTCGTAGGTCCGCTTCCAGGTAACCCTTGTCGATCCAGATCTCGGTTCCTCGACTTGTCGTGGCCGCCCATGCGTGTGAAGCGTCATCCCGGGCGACATGGTTGCGGATTCGGTAAGAGCGAAGAGTCTCCTCCCCCACGATCTCACGAAGTTCGTGCTCGTCATTGGGCCGGTGCAGTCCTGTGGCGACGAGGATTTCCACCCTATCCGGGCCAAGACCACAATCTCGCAATAGTTGGAGGAGAGGGGGAAGAACGATCGAATACGGCACCGGTCGCGTCTTATCGGAGATGACCACGACGGCTTTGGTCTTCCCACGCGCCAAGTTCGCCAACGATTCCGAAGCAATCGGTTCGAGCAAGGCTTGCCGGATGGAAGCTTCCGGTGCGGGCAAGGGCCCTCGTCGGCGCCCTTGGACAACCTCCACGGACACGCCTCGCGGTAGTTCCACATCTACCCCACCCCGCCCAAAGTCGAGCCGAACCATCATCGGACTGTCAGCGCATCTCCTTCGCAAGCCGCAATCAGAGTTCCCGTCTTCCCTCGATGGCTTTGCTCAGCGTTACCCCATCGGCGTACTCTACATCCGCGCCCATAGGCAGGCCATGAGCAATACGGCTAACCCGGACTCCCAAGGGCTTGATGAGCTTCGCCAAGTACAGGGCGGTGGCCTCACCTTCTGCGGTAGGGTTACAAGCCAGAATCACTTCGTTCACGGCGCCACCCTGTAACCGTTCGATTAATTCCCGAATCCGGAGTTGCTCGGGACCGATTCCATCCAGCGGCGACAAGGCCCCATGCAACACATGGTACCTACCTCTGAACCCTCCGGAACGTTCCACGGCAACCACGTCTGCCGGGCGTTCCACAACGCAAATCACACCACCGTCACGGCTTGGGTCCTGACAAAGCCGACAAGGATCTTCACTCGTAAACGCGAGGCATTGAGAGCACAACCGGGTCGACCGACGAAGCTCGAGCAGGGCGTAAGCCAGTCGCTCCACTTCGTGGGCCTCCACGCGCAATAAATGAAAGGTCAAGCGCATGGCGGTTTTCTCCCCAACACCAGGGAGCCTCGTCAAAGCCCGAATCGCTTCTTCTAAAGGAGGTGGAAGTCCTGCCATGGTCAACAAGGATCCCTACGCACTAGCCCAAGGTCCCTTCAAAGGGATAGCCCCGGTATCTTTAAACCTCCGGTAACCTTCTGCATTTCCTCAGCAACAGCCTGCTGTGCCTTGCGGATGGCTTGGTTCATCGCTGACTTCATCAGGTCCTCCAGCATCTCCACATCGCCACTCGAGACTACCTGCGGATCGATGGTCACCCGCAACACCTCCAGTTTGCCGTTCATCTGAACGGTGACCATGCCTCCGCCTGCCGATGCTTCGACGGTGACTTTCGCCAAGTCCTCCTGGGCCTTTGCTAAGCGCTGCTGTAGTTGCTGCGCCTGAGCAAAGAGATCTCCTAAGTTTCCGATTCCCTTGACCATCAAAAAGAACCCTTCTCGCGCACCCCTTGCTGTTCCCGCACTTCGCGGATTTCGGCACCTAAAATGTCCACCGTTTTGCGTACTGCTGCATAGTCCAGTACCTGACGGCGCAAGTCCGTCGACCGTTCTTGTTCCTGACCGTCTTGTGCAGATTTCTCTGGTTCAACGGCCTCGATTTGCACGGATAAAGGCGAACCAAAGAACTCCGCAGCCAATGTTGCAAGCTCCTGCACTCGAGCTCCATGCGTCAAATATTGATAATGAATTCCGTTCGGAATCCTCACTTTTAGTGAGGCCTCGCCCCATTCCACACCAACACTTGCTTGCAAGTGTGCAGCGATAAACCGTCGGCGCTTCTCCACAAACTGAAGAAACTCCCACCAACGCGAATCTCCCTCTCGGGAGGAGCTCCCCCCGCCTTCCCGTTGCCCTCGCCCCGCTCCGTCAATCTCTCCGCTGATCGCGCCGCTCGTCATTTTCCCTTGAGCGGGAGAACGTCGTTCGGCACCCGCCTCTCCCGTCATCGGACTACCCGGAAACTTCTCCCCGTCTTCCGGCAGCGGTTTACCTTGGCCCCTCGGAGACATCACAGGCACCTGGCTGCCACTAGCCAGTTGGCGCAACTCTTCACCCAAGGTTGCCAGCGACAACAACGGCTCCGTCATGGCTAGCCGCAATAGGTGCATCTCCAAGTACAACCTCGGTACAGGACTTCGACCCAGTTCTGCCTCTACTTGAAGGAGGGTGCGAAAGATTCGTTCGACGTCGAGAAACGACACCGTTTCCGCTTGCTTCTGCAGGTTTTGTAGTTCTTCCACCGGCAGTTCTTCCTTCAGAAGGTCGGAAGCACCGGCTTGAACTACGGCAATGTTCCGGAAGTGCTCGATACTATCCCGCACAAATCGACGAAGGTCGTCTCCTCGCAAGTGCACTTGCTCCACGACTTCGAGCACTTTGGACGGGGTGCGCGCAATGAGTGCGGATGCAAGCTCCGCCACCAAGGTTCGATCCGCCAAACCGAGGGCCCCCAAGATTTGTTCCTCGGTGATCTGCCGTCCGGCAAAGGCGATCGTCTGGTCGAGCAACGACTGCGCGTCGCGCATACTCCCCTCGCTCTCCCGCGCGATGAGGAACAAGCCCTTTTCCGAGATTTCCAGCCCCTCCTTCGCAGCAATCTCCCCAAGTTGGCGCACAATCAAACTCAGCGGAAGCCGCTTGAAATCGTACCGTTGGCATCGAGACTGGATGGTGGCCGGCACTTTGTGCGGGTCGGTGGTAGCGAAAATAAACTTCACGTGCGCGGGGGGCTCCTCCAGCGTTTTGAGCAAGGCGTTGAACGCGCTGGTCGAGAGCATGTGGACTTCGTCCACGATGTAAATCTTGAAGCGGCACTTTGCCGGGCGGTACCGTACGTTTTCGATAATGGCTCGGACATCGTCTACGCCTGTGTTCGACGCGCCATCGATTTCCACGACATCTAACGAGGCCCCGTTGGCGATCTCTTCACAGTGGACGCAGGTATTACATGGCTCCGGGGCGGGCCCGTTCTCGCAGTTCAATGCTTTCGCGAGCACCCGAGCCGCTGTGGTCTTACCCACCCCGCGGACTCCGGTGAACAAAAACGCGTGCGCTACACGCCCGGCCCGAATGGCATTTTGGAGTGTTCGTGTAACGTGTTCCTGGCCGACAATGTCGGCAAAAGTCTGTGGCCGCCAACGGCGTGCAAGAACAAGGTACGTCACATTGAATCTCTCACCTGTTTCGCGAGGGCCACGTTACTTCAGTGAACTCGCCGCACCAGCGCGTGCCTGCAACAAGTAGGGGTGATAGCTAGGTTTACCCACGGCACAGAGACGTAATCGATACCGCTGCTTCCTTCCGGACCTGACGGGGTTCTCGATCCATCTCTTGCGCGGGACCTAGCTATCACCTCTACCCATTCTCCGCGACCAAGTTCTCCCTTATGACACAACCAAACTCGCGTTTAAAGACGCACAGGCTTGGAGACCTCGTGATCTCATCCCAAAAACGGAGAGGGTGGGATTCGAACCCACGGTACCTTTTGGGTACACACGCTCTCCAGGCGTGCCGTTTCGTCCACTCACGCACCTCTCCGAACCTTCCCGGTGATTAATGGGTTGGACCGACCGATGCAACTCTTTGCCGATGGCTCCCAACAAAATTGTGCCGGCCGCGCACCAAAACGACGAGTTTTTCACCCTCCGTGGCAGATCACCGCGACTAAATCTTGCCACCTCGCAGCCTGCTTTGATGTGGCCTGGTACTTGCGAAGCCCTGCAGTCGCTATGGAAGATGCACGGCTCGCTGGCTGTTCCACAAATCTCGACCCGCTGCTTCGTTGGCCCTCGCGCGGGATTCGGATCAGCCCACCCCAAAGACGAAGGCGTGGGCGTCCTCCGGGAATTTCTCCCCAACGTCAGGCTATCCTGGCGCGTTGGGTGAAACAGGGCCTTTCCCTCGGCCAGATCGCTCAGCGCCTGGGCGTTTCCCGCCAATGCATCCACATCCAGCTCCGCAAGTGCCCGGAGCTCGAAGCTTTGCGACGCGACTCCCGGGCTCGCCTTATGGCTCTTCGCAGAGCGGAAAAGCAGGAACTGGCTGGCTGGGAAGCCCTCTTCCGCAAGCGTCGGGGAGGCAGGGAGTTCGTGAAATTTCTCCTGGAGGCTCGGAGCCGAGGGTGGCACATCCTCTTACACCCCCGCAAGCGGCCTCGTGTCAATGGAGTACCTCTGGCCTTCCACCGGCCGGCGCGACTGCGGCGGGCAAGCCAGGGCGGTGCATCAAAGGCACGCTACTATCACGTGAGGATTACCCACCCGGATTGGGTGAACGTCGTGTGCCTTCCTTCGGGCAAGTTTCTGATTTCGCCGCCCGGGTCCATCCCTCGGGCCGGTTCCCTGTACATTCCTCTAAGCCAGGACGACGGCACCACTCACTGGCCACTTTGGCCTCAGGAAACCCTGCTGAGCCAAAGTGCGGCTTGAGTAAAGGCGCAGCAGCTCCGTCGGCGACGCCCCCTGCCCCCTGCTCTCCACCGGGGTTTCAAGAGAGCAGCGCGTATGCCTAGAGAGACGTGCTCCTGATTTGTACCTGGGCCACCCCTTCTAGGCTTTCGCGTTTTCATCGCTTACATAGGCCCTCATGCAAAGACTCATCGACGCGTGGTTTTCTCGCGACCGCGAGGCGCAGCCTCGACTCTACTGGGCCCGAACACGAGACGGTTGGCGGCTCGCCTTACACCGCTATGAGCCGGATCCACCGGCGCACCGTACGCCTGTGGTGTTGTGCCATGGCATGTCCTCCAACCGATGGGACATGGATGGCCCTGGGTCCATTTCCTTGGCGCGGTATCTATTTGCACACGGGTACGATGTTTGGGTGGCCGAATTGCGTGGTGCAGGGTGCTCCACGAAACCGAATTGGTGGAACGGGAAACGTTACAACTGGTCCTTCGAGGACTACGTGTATCACGACGCCCCGGCACTGCTGCGAACAGTTTTACGCGAAACCAAAGCGGCACGAGTACATTGGGTCGGCCACTCGATGGGCGGAATGATTGCCTATGCGGTGCTCATGACGCCGGTTGCGGAAAAGATTGCAAGTGCCGTCACACTAGGGTCACCAACGATGAGCCAAGTTGGTCACCCGCTCCTCGATCTCGGCGTTCCCTATCGAGGGTTGCTTCGGTTGCTGCCCGACCGAGTACCTGTCGGGACGCTAGCACGCATTGCTGCGCCGCTAGCACCTTGGTTGGCCCATTTACTGTCACGGCAAATTCACGAACTAGGCTGGCACCAAGGGAATGCAGACGTTCGGCTATTCCGGGCCCTCATGCTCACTGCCGTGGATGACATCCCGGCTTCGCTGCTCCGTGAGTTTGCCCGGTGGTACGAGTTACGGGCGATGACCGACCGCTACGGGATGTTCGACTTCACGGAACACCTCGAGCGGATCCGGACTCCGGTTCTCATTGTGGCGGGTAGTCACGATGGGCTCACCCCCGCAGAAGACCTTCGGGTGGTCTACGAGCGCATCCGATCAAAAAGCAAAATGTTCGTCATCATTGGCAAGGAAAGTGGCGCGTCGAACAACTATGCACACGCCGACTTAATCCTTGGTCTCAACGCTCCTAAGGACGTCTATCCGATCATCCTCCACTGGCTTGAAAAGCAGCGCCAGGCGAGCGACACGAGGCTTCGCCGATCCCGACGACCTCTTCAGAGACAGCAAAAAGCCGTGGCCCGGAACAAAGTGGTTCCCCTGGAAATGCGACGACGCAACACTTCGCGTCCTGGTTGAACACGTTGCAGCAAACACCTCGAAGCGGACACAAACGAGGGAACGGAGGAGCCGTCCAAGCCGCCGTGCGGTGAAATGCGGCAATTGGAAGAAACCCTTGTACCCACCGGAGTGAAACCGGTAGGATAAGTGGTTACTGTGCCAGAAGCGATTGTCCAGGAAGAACTCGATCTACTCGATCGGGTCAATCGTGTGCTCGACGAGTCGCCGCCCGCCGAAGGCCCCTCGGAAGCAAATCTGATAGCGGAACTGGAACGCATCCGAGACATGCTTCGGGAGGGCGAAAAGAGCGAAGACCATGCTGCGCTGCTGCAACAATGGGATCGGCAGAATGCGCTCTTGCAACAGCTTCGTGCCTCGCGTTCGAGCCCCCAAGTCGATCCCGCATCCCCTTATTTCGGCCACATGCGGCTGCGTGAAAATGGCTCCGAGCGAGACATTCTCCTCGGAAAAGCAACCAAGCTCCATAAAGACGTGCCGATTGTGGACTGGCGGCACGCGCCGATCTCCAAGATTTTTTACCGTTACCGCCAGGGTGAGGAGTACGAGGAGGAGATTGCAGGCCGCAATGTGGCAGGACAAGTGGTTTTGCGGCGCACGGTGGCGATACGCGACCGGGTTTTGCAACGCGTGGAAGCTCCGGAGGGCGTTTTTGTTCGTGACCCCGCTAGCCCGGACGGTTGGCGAAAAACCACCGGCGGCCGACCACGGCTAGCAGGTGGAGAAATCTCCGCGTTGCGTGCCTACAGCAACAAAGACGCGGCAACCCGCCGTCTGGGCACTGATGCTCGGGGCGTGGTCATGCGTGCGGACAAGCATCTGCCCGACATTGCGGGCCTGATTGACCCCAAACAATTCGAGCTCATCACGCGACCTTCGAAGGGCTTTTTGGTGATCCGCGGCACTGCCGGCTCAGGGAAGACGACCGTCGCTTTGCACCGGATTGCGTATCTCGCATACCACGAACCGTCCGTCGACTCGGCTGGGACGGTCGTGATCGTCTTTTCCAAGGCTTTGCGCCAGTACGTAAGCCACGTTTTACCTGCGCTCGGCGTACACCACGTGCAGGTTCGAACCTTTGGAGAATGGGCAGCGGAGCAAGTGCGCCGGCTTTTTCCAAAGCTACCGAGAAAAATCTGTGAGCTAACTCCAGCGGTCGTCCAGCGGCTCAAACTTCACCCTGCTTTACTGGTGGCCGCTGAACGTCACATTCGTCGCCAGCCAGGGGAACGAACGCCAGAGCAGGTGCTGGATGATTGGGCAACAATCCTAAGCCAGCGTTCCTTTTTGGAGCAGGTTTTCCGCGATATCGCACCAACCGCATTGACCGAAGCGGAACTCCAGCGTGCGGTTGCATGGTGTAGCGAGCGCTGCCGAGCCGTCCTGGCCTGGACCGAAGGGGAGTTCTCCTCTGCTGCGGAATTGGACCCGGAGGACGATGCCCTATTGCTATTCCTCTGGCAGCACCGAATTGGCCCACTTCCTGGCGTCGGCGGGCGCCCGCTGCGGTACCGCCACCTCGTGATTGACGAGGTTCAAGATTTCGCACCACTGGAAGTACGGGTGCTTCTGGGTTGCCTCGATGAGAATCAAAGCGTCACGTTGGCGGGCGACACGCAGCAACACATCGTGCAACAAGGGGGGTTCACCTCATGGGCGGAACTGTTCCGTGATCTTGGCCTTGAAGGAACCGAGATTGACACCTTGGAGATCAGTTATCGCTGTTCCCGTGAAATAGCTGCCTTCGCCAGCGAAGTGCTTGGACCATTACGAGAAGAACGGGAACCACCACAAACCACGAGATCCGGCCCCCCCGTGGAGTATTTTCGCTTCACCGACCATGGAGCTTGCGTCAACTTTTTGGCCGAGGCACTCAAGGACCTCGCGCAACGGGAGCCTCTTGCATCGGTGGCACTGTTGACTCCTGATCCCAGCTTAAGTGCGATGTACTACGAGGCGTTGCGCAATTGTGAAGTACCGAGACTCCGCCGCGTCGAGCAGCAAGACTTCTCCTTCTCGCCTGGCATAGAGGTTACTGAAGTCGAGCAAGTCAAAGGACTCGAGTTCGACTACGTGGTGCTGGTGGAGGTCAATGCGGCACTGTATCCCGACACGCCGGCTGCACGTCGCCTCCTCCACGTGGGAGCAACGAGGGCAATTCATCAACTTTGGCTTACCAGTGTGGCCACACCCAGCCCCATCCTCGAACCACTGCTAGCGCGGCAAAACCCGTAGCCAGACATTCCGTGTTACCAGTATCTCGATCATTCCCGATGCGGGTTGGCAACGGTGGGCTTACATGCCGCTACGCCGGTAAAACGCGACACGTCTGCAGGCCCAACTCCGGGTTCCTCCGGGTCACCGGCAGGTAGACGGGCTGAGAAAGTTGCGATAGGGTCAGCCCTTGTGAAAGAAGTTGTCGCTGTCGTCCTCGGAGGCGGACGCGGTACTCGCTTGTACCCTCTTACGCAGTGGCGGAGCAAACCCGCTGTACCTTTGGCAGGGAAGTACCGCCTCGTCGATGTCCCAATCAGCAACTGTATCAACTCCGGCTTGCGACAAATCTTTGTCCTATCCCAGTTTCAATCTGCTTCGCTGAACCGCCACATTTCACGAACCTACCGCTTCGATCCCTTCACTCCTGGCTTCGTGGAAATCTTGGCTGCCGAACAAACCGAGGCGAGTATGGACTGGTACCAGGGTACGGCGGACGCTGTGCGCAAGCAGCTGCACCGATTTCTGCGGCACGGCGTGGAATACATCTTAATCCTTTCCGGGGATCAGCTTTACGTCATGGATTTCCGTACCGTGATCGAACAACACATGCGTACTGGTGCGGACATCACCATCGCTGTGACCCCGGTTACAGAACGCGACGCGAGCGAGTTCGGAATTCTGCAAGCAGACCGGACAGGGCGCATCGTCGACTTTGTGGAAAAGCCAAGAGATGCGCAAGTGTTACAGCGCCTAGCCCTAGCTGAGGAGGAGCTGCGACAGCACGGAATCACCCCCGATCGGCGTTATCTCGCGTCCATGGGCATTTACCTGTTCAAGCCGAGGGTGCTCGTGGAATGTTTG
>BEIG01000106.1 GCA_002898795.1 bacterium HR30
CAAGTTTACGAGTTGTTGCCGGCGCCGCACACGGGATTTCTTCTCGTGGTGTCGCCGGAAGAGCAGGTCTTACAAGAGGCAGACTTTTTTTTGGCACAAATCGGGCGGCTTGGAGTCAACCTTCGGGCGGTGATCGTCAACCGGATGCATCGCGAGGTGCTGCTTCACGGCCGAGCCCCGCGGCGTCGAACCGTAGCGAGTATTCTCCGGAAGTTAGGCGCCAGCCCCGAATTGGTCGAAGCTTTGGTGAACAACTTCGAAGCGTATCAAGCTCTGGGGCGGGGGGATCTATTGCGCGTGGAGGCTTTCCAGCGATTGGTTCCGAGTGGTACCGCGCTGATTACCGTGCCAAATCTTGCGAGTGACGTCCATAGCTTAGTCGGACTGGAGACCCTCCACGGGTACTTGTTTGCTGAGGCTGCGACCTAGTTGGCAGGTTGCAAAGCTTCTTGAGCAGCACTGCCAAAACGGGTTATGTAGTAGTCATGTTTTACCCGGGCCAACAACGGGCTGGGTCAAGGAGGGGAGCATGCCCAGCAGGAGAAGGTTACGTATTCACGGAGATCTGCGTTTGAAGGATTTGAAACGACGCGTTTCGGTCCACTCACGCCTGAAAAATATTCGAGTCCCCGTCGAGGTTGCCGACGCAGTTCGCAGGGTTGCCGAGCAACTTGGCGTCACGAACACGGAACTTGTGGTTGCGCTGTTGAACCACGGCCTCCACGTTACCTTGCAGGCCTTGGAAAAATCGAACTCACGGGGGCGTAACCAAAGGGCTCTGCCCAATCGTGTTGCACCAGTAACGGGTCGGTCGAAAGCCGCACACTAACAATAATGCGTGCGCCGCTTCACGGCGATCTCGCGTTCGAGATAGAAAATTTCCACCCGCTTGTAGTCCTGCCCCTCGCGCACGAATTTGTGGCCTCGCAGGATCGTTTCCACGATCCCAAGGTCTGGTCGGCCGGGGAAATCCCGTTTGCCTTTAATCTCGGTTGAGGCAAAGACAGTGTCGCCGACGAAGACCGGCGCGGTGTGGCGGCCGGACTTGTAAACGATGTCGCACAGAGCGTTATCGGCCACATCGGGGCACGATAGCCCGAGGCATAGATTGAACGGAATCCCGCCGTAGACGATCAGTTGGCCCCCGAGGTAACGCTGCGGATTTTGGTCAATCATGAATTGGTTGCAGTGCACTTGCGAGGTATTATCGAGCATTGCGGTCCAGGCGATGTGCTCCGTGGTAATCACACGTCCGCGCGAATGCTCTAGAACATCTCCGGGCACGAAGTCTTCGAAGTAAGTATCCGGACTGGTCAAGTGCGCGAGTTCCTTGTAGGCCCGCGAAGGGTCGTAGGGCGGCAAGCGAAGCTCGCATGGCACCATGGGAACTTCGGGGAGCTGTGCTTCTTCGACCACGGCGTCGGGCCGGCTCTTCCAGACCTGTACCTTACGTTCGTAGGTTAACACTACCTCGCCATGCTGATTGCGTCCTGTGGTTTGGACGTGCACGACTCCAAGGTCCGGCTCGCGTGAGGAGGGGCGCACGCCAACCACCAACGACTCCACTTCAATCGTATCGCCGATGTAAACGGGCACCCCGAAGCGCATGTTGATGTACTCCAAGTTGGCCCGTGCGTTTTCCGAGATATCTTCCACGCTCTGGCTGAACACTACGGCCATCACTAAGCCTGGCGGTAGGATCATGTCGCGAAACCCGTACCGTTGAGCGTAACGGCGGTTTTTGCTGAGAGGATTGGTTGTCATGTCATACTCGGTGAAAGCGTTGAACAAACCTTCGGTGATGGTTTTGCCTACCTTGTGCCGAAAGACGTGTCCGACTCTGAAGTCTTCGAGAAAATTGCCTTTGCGCTTGTAAACGGTAGCCATGGTAACCTTCTCACCTCCGAAAACCCTGTTTTTCGCTCCCCTTTGTCCGGCGGGTTGCGCGTCAACCTCCTCACAATCGCTAGCGTTGGCGAGTCCGTCAAGGGAACGCACGAGAGAAGCGGAATTGTGACGACGACTGCGTCCCTACTCGCGAGGAAAGTTTTCGAGTTGAGTCGCTCGCTCCGGGCGGAACTTCCGATTCCACGAGGTGCGCAGTTTTACGGGCTCGATCACGATATGCCGTACCCTGTGGAAGTGCTGCAGGTTTTGTCGGCCCAAGGGATTTTCCGCAAGTACGAGTTTGTTCTGGAGCTGGAGAGCGGCTTTGGAGGCCGCGCACGGTGGGCTGCACGGCAGTTTGGCTGCCAGGTGCTTGGTGTCGAACCGGATGAGAAGGCAGCCCAGGTCGCGCAAGCGTTGGGCAAGTACGCCGGGGAGCTGTCTCAGGCAGTATTTTGTCGGGGAGGGTTGGAAGCACTACCGTTCCGCAGCGGGGCCTTCACACATGTGTGGTGGCTTTGGCCCCGCTCTGCAGTAGAGCCCAGGAAGTGTTTGCGGGAGGCTCACCGGGTGCTGCGCGATGGCGGGTACTTTGCCTGGGTCGTTGGGTGGGAGGGCGAAGCTTCCAGACAAGCTGAACGCCAGCTCCGGGAAGTGGGTTTTGTCATCACCGAGAAGCGTCGGCTGGAAGTTGGCCGGCCAAACCCTTGGTTTGCCCTCGCGCGGCGGAGGTTCGAACAAGCAATTCGAGAGGTTCCGGAGCTGCACAACGTGTGGAGTGGCCGAGTGCAAGAATGGGTAGAAGGCGCATGTTTGGCATTGCTTTTTGCGCGGAGGGGGACCAAACACGAACAATGATGGACGGTACAGCTTCGGTGCAGGCTAGGCGGAACCCCGGCGGTGGTGGGAACGTGCAGTTGGAACCGCGTTGTGTGCGTCTGGTTCTCCTATTTTTCTTGTTCGGTGTCGTTCTGAGCGCGGCATTGGTGCCTCGCGTAGGTTGGACTGGCACGGTTACTTGTGTCCGTGTCGTACAAGAAGCCGGACGTATTTCGCGGCAAAATAAAGGGCGCGTTCCCGCGGTGGGGGAACTGGCGCGGCACGTGGGTGCGCCTCCTGCTTTCGTGGAAAGGTGCATGCACACGTTTGGCCGACGGGTACGGCGCGAGGGTGCAGAATCCCGAGAGGCCGCGGAGGTTTTGATCGAGCAGCTCGAAGAGGACGAGGTGGAAGAGTCTTTTCCTGAGGATGTCGAAGAGCCGGGGGCTGTTGAGCGGCCGAAGCGGGAGCCCAAGCCACGGTATTTGTCCATTCGCCCGACTCCTGGAGCCGCTGAGGGAGCCGAGCTACTGCCGGGCGAGTGGGAACGATACCAGGAAGATCTAAGGCGAGAACGCGAGCCCTAGAAAGGGACATTCGGTTCAAGTGGCGCCGCGACGTAGTCGTTGGCAACTTGGTTCGCGGCTGGAATTAACGGCCGGAGCTGCCGAGATCGAACGGGCGGGACAAGAGGACCTCGCCCCGTGGTCCGAATACGTAAAGGGTGACAGTATAAAACGTTTCACCCGTCGAAGGCAGGGGAATTTCCCCGGTAATCCGTTGCCAGGTCTGCGTCAATCGCAGGGCCGCACCCTGAGAAACGGCGCCTCCGCGAAAGTAACCGGCTGAACTGAAGGGCCCCCCTGGTCCGAAGGTTGGCCACACCCCGAATTGCTGGCCATTGGTGCGTCCGCCTTTGGCAACAAAAAACACTTGGCAGTCTAAAGGTCTTGCCGCGGCAGCACGCAAGCGGACGCTCAGCCGGAGACGACGTTGCTCATTGCTCGACTCGAAGCGGGCGCTAAATCCATCGAATTCGATTAGCGCGGCTGGATCCGGAGGAGGAGATACCTCCTCATCGTGAGGCGACGATTCCAAGATTTGAAGCGTTAGGTAGCCTAGGGCGGCAACAATCCCGACAAGCGCGGCATACGCCAGGGAGCTCAACAGCCGCTTGTTCC
This sequence comes from bacterium HR30, assembly GCA_002898795.1. Lineage (GTDB taxonomy): Bacteria > Desulfobacterota > Binatia > HRBIN30 > HRBIN30 > HRBIN30. The sequence goes on from BEIG01000106.1 coordinate 3,888, forward strand.
TGCGCTGGGCTTCGGCAAACGGTGCTTTGCGTTTCAACGCAATGTTTCGTAGTCCTTTGCGAATCCAAGGACAACGCCCCTTTCCTCAGTGGGAGACGAGTCAGCACTGTGGTAGGCTAAAAATTCGATAGTGGAGGAACAGATGGAGCTAGGCCCGCTCGCAACTGTGTTGGTGACGTTAGTCGCGTTATTGGTATATGGCGTCAAGATCATCCGCGAGTACGAGAGAGCGGTGGTCTTTCGCCTCGGTAGGATCACGCCGTCGCGCGGACCCGGGATCATCTATGTTATCCCGTTGATCGAGCAAATGTACCGCATCGACCTCCGCACGGTGACGCTCGACGTGCCCTCCCAAGATGTCATCACGCGTGACAACGTTTCCGTTAAAGTGAACGCGGTGCTGTACTTCCGGGTTGTGGACGCCAACCGGGCAGCGATCGAGGTGCAAAATTACCTTTACGCGACTTCGCAGATCGCGCAAACGACTCTACGCAGCGTGTGCGGTCAGGCCCACCTGGACGAGTTGCTTGCGGAGAGAGAGCGTTTTAACGCCCGGCTTCAGGAGATCATCGACACGCACACGGAACCGTGGGGAGTGAAAGTGGTCGCGGTGGAAGTGAAACATATCGATTTGCCAGCCGAGATGCAGCGCTCGATTGCGCGACAGGCGGAAGCAGAGCGCTTGCGTCGGGCAAAAGTGATTAACGCGGAGGGCGAGTACCAGGCCGCGCTGCGACTTACCGAGGCTGCAAGCATCATGGAAAAACAGCCAGTTGCCCTGCAGCTCCGCATGCTCCAGGCGTTATCCCAGGTGGGCACAGAACGAAACACAACAGTGATTGTGCCGGTGCCCGTGGATTTGGTGCGGGCGCTGCTCGCACCGCGGGCGGCCTGAGGAAGGGTGTATGTTCCAAAGCGGGATCATGCTGCCGCAACTGGAAGCTGGTCCGGTGCCACCCCTGCCCGCCGAGGTGTATGCTGAAAGACGGCGGCGATTCATGGAACAGATTGGGCCGAACGCAGCCGCGCTTTTCGTCGCGGCGCCGGTGGCCGTGCGTTCCAACGATGTCGAATACGCGTACCGGCCCGACAATGACCTTTTGTACTTAACTGGGTTCCCCGAGCCAGAGTGCGCCTGCCTGCTTTTGCCGGGCCATCCTGAACATGAGTACGTTTTGTTCGTCCGCCCTTTCGATTCGGAACGGCAGGTTTGGGTTGGAAGTCACGCTGGAGTGGAAGGCGCTATACGAGACTACGGTGCGCACAGAGCATTTCCCATTCACCAAATTGACCAGGTGGTTGGGGAGCTCGTGAGCAGTCGCGATGAGCTGTACTACCGGTTTGGACGCGACTTCGAATGGAACCAGCGTGTCGTCGGCTGGATGAGGCAATGGCAGCAACTCAGGCCGCGCGCGGGGACTGGGCCCGTGGTGTTACGAGACCCGGCTACCATTTTGCACGAAATGCGGCTTCGCAAGGCTCCTGTTGAGCTCGAGCGCATGCGGAAAGCGGCCCAAATTGCTGCGGCCGGGCACATTCGTGCCCTTACGGAAGTGCGCCCCGGCATGTACGAATTCGAAGTGGAGGCTTTGCTCGATAGTACGTTCCGTCGCTTAGGGGCAACCGGGCCAGCTTATCCCTCCATCGTCGCTTCGGGCCCGAATGCTACGGTCTTGCACTACACACACAACAACCGAGCGCTGGCTGCGGGCGAGCTGCTATTGATCGACGCGGGTGCAGAGTACGGCTTTTACTGCTCGGACATTACGCGCACCTTTCCCGTGAGCGATAGGTTCACTGCAGCGCAGCGGGAGCTGTATCAACTCGTGTTGGCCGCGCAAAAGGCAGCCATCAGCGCGGTACGCCCCGGCGCTCGCTACGATGAGCCCCATCGTCGGGCGGTGGAGGTGCTCGTTGACGGCTTGATTCACTTGGGCCTTTTGAAAGGCAGCCGTGAGGAGAACATCGAGCAGGAACGGTACCGCAAGTTTTTCATGCACCGGACAAGCCACTGGCTTGGCATGGATGTGCATGACGTGGGGCAATACAAGCAAGGGCAGGAGATGCGCTGCTTGGAGCCAGGATTTGTGCTTACGGTCGAGCCCGGGCTGTACGTTCGAGAAGATTGCTCCGAGGTTCCACAGGAATTTCGCGGCTTGGGGATTCGGATCGAAGATGACGTGCTCGTGACCGATTCAGGGCATGAAGTTCTTACCGCACTGGTACCGAAGGAAGTGTCGGACATCGAAGCCATCCGGCGTGAAGCGGTGACGACGTGATGCGATACGACGTGGCGATCGTGGGCGGTGGCGTGATCGGGAGCGCGGCTGCCTACGAACTGAGTTCGCGCGGCGTCGGCGTTGTCGTCTTCGATGATCCACGCGCGCCGGCAAGAGCGACAAGTGCGGCCACTGGTTTGCTCGTTGTCGGACGTGGAGGGAGAGAACAGACCGAACACGCACGGCTTGCGGAGCTTAGTTTGCAACTGTTCGAGCTATGGGTTGGTACGCTGGAGCGAGAGCTCGGCGAGGACTTTGGCTTTCGCAGGGGGCACGTACTGCGTGTGGCTCAAACCGACCGTGAGGCAGCGAAGCTGTTGCGCGCGGTGGAGGTGGCGGTGAAGCACGGAGGAAAAGCGCGGTGGCTCTCGGCAGAAGAGGTGCGGGGGGCAGAGCCGCTGCTTACTGACATGCCGCAGTCCGGCGCGGCAATCTTCGAAACCGAGGCGACCATCGACCCAGAGAGGTTCTTGTGGGGTCTACGGAAGATTAGCTGTCGCCGGGGAGGTCAGATCATTTTGGAACCGGTAAGGGCGTTGAGGCAGGTCGGTTTTCGCTGGCGTGTCGAGGGTGAGGAGCGAAGCGTTGAAGTGGAAGAAGTTGTCCTTGCGGCTGGTTTTCGCTCGATGGATTTGGCCGAGTCGCTCGGTCTCTCGCTGCCCTTGTATCCGGTTCGGGGGGTTGCCTTCGCATCGGTTGCTCCAAGAGAGGCCCGATTTGCCGTTACGTGTGCCGGACTGCAGATGGTGCCGCGGGAAGGACAGAAGGTCCTTGTCGGCAGTACGGTGGAAAAGGACGAGTACTCGCCCGTTGTTGCGCCCGCAGTGCTGGCAGCGCTGAAGCGTCAGTTGGCCGCATTATTCCCATGGCTTGAGCAGGCGACAACGATACAGGTGCGCTGCGGGATCAGGCCAGGGAGCAAAATCCGGCGCCCCATCGTTGGCAGAATACCGCGCTATTCGGGATTGTCCGTTGCCGTGGGGCATTATCGCTCGGGTCTGGCGCTTGCCCCATTGACTGCACAGACGATCCGCGAAATTCTTTTCCATGAGCCGTCATCCGGCGCTAGCGAGGTGTGGCGCTGGCCAGACTAGTAGCTCCGTGCAAGGGGTGAGCCACGGGTGTGGAAGGAGGCAACATGGCAGAGGTGAACCTAAAATCCGAAGAATTGACATTCGTACGCGAAGGAGAGCCCCTCCGCGGGTACGCCTCCTGGCCGCCGAAGCACGATCGAATGCCCGCAGTGGTCGTGGTTCATGATGTGCACGGCCTTTCTGATCACTATCGGGACATCGCCCGTAGGCTTGCCCGGGAAGGTTTCTTTGCGTTCGTGGTGGACTTGTACAGTCGCGAAGGCGCGCCTCGGTTACGGTCCCTAGATGAAGTGCAAGCCTGGATTCAAAATCTCGATGACCGCCGTGTGTTGGGAGACATCGAAGCCGCGGCGCGCTTTCTGAGAAGCCGAATTGAGGTCAAAGGAAGCTCAATCGGCATACTCGGCTTTTGTTTAGGAGGCCAGTACGCGTTTTTAGCTGCTTGCTTGCAAAAGAATTATGCGGCCTGCGTTAGCTTTTACGGAATGCTGCGTTGGCGGGAGAAAACCCCGAACAAGGTTTCTCACCCCTTGGAAGTGGCAGAGCATTTGAGCTGCCCATTCCTCGGCCTTTACGGCGAAGAAGACCCGTTGATTCCGCGCGAAGACATCAAGCAACTGGAGAGTGTACTCAAACAGGCGGGCAAACAGTTCACCGTGAAGGTGTACCGTGGGGCTGGACACGCCTTCTTCAACGACACCCGCCCGGATGCCTACCGGCCCGAAGTGGCTCGGGACGCATGGCGGCGCTGCATCGACTTTTTCCGGCAACACCTGGGATGACCGGGGATGACAGGTTCGAGGAATTGCACGACCGCACGCTCCGCTTGCAATCGATGTTTCGACCTAGGTTGGCCGTCGGCTGTGCCATGAATCGGAATGATCGCGAGGCGAACGAGTCGTGGCGCCGTCAGCCAAACCCCTGGCGTGGGGTGCCGCTCTCCGTACAGTTTTTGGGCAGGAGTGACTACGAATGGGCCCTCGGGCTCCAAGACGAGTTGGTGAAAAAGAAGGTTTCCGGTGATTCTACGGACTACCTCTTACTGCTGGAGCACGAAGCTGTGTTTACGCTGGGGCGTGGGGCTTCGGAGACCGATCTGTGTGGCGCGGATTGCCGACTCGGCGTCCCCGTGTTCCGGATTAATCGAGGAGGAGGCGTTACCTACCATGGGCCAGGGCAGCTCGTGGCCTATCCAATTGTGCGGCTGCCTATACCCGACGTGCGTGCGTATATCCACTTTTTGGGGGAGGTTGTCGTACGGACATGTCTTGCGTTTGGAGCTAACGTGTGGGTGGACAGAGAGAGGATTGGTGTCTGGGCTCGAGGAGGAAAAATTGCGTCGTTCGGAATAGGCTTACGGCGTTGGGTCGCTTTCCATGGCTTAGCCCTGAATGTGCAAAAAAAGTCTGTCCCTCCGTTCGAGGCAATTGTGCCGTGCCGAAGTCCAGGGCTCGTTTTTACCAGCCTGGAAGCGGAACTGGGCAGACCCCTCGAGGTGGATAGCGTGGCAGTGTGTTTTGCCGACTGCTTTACGGAGGCGTGGTCGTTGTTTTGTGAACAAGGGAGATCGAAATGGAAGTCAAGCGCCGCCACCCTCCTTGGTTGAAGGTTCGCGCGCCCACGGGGCAGGCTTTTTTTACCACCAGGCGGGTCGTAAAAACTTGGCAACTCCACACCGTTTGTGAGGAAGCGCGTTGCCCGAACATCGGGGAGTGCTGGTCTCACGGCACGGCAACCTTCATGTTGCTCGGCGACGTGTGCACCCGGAACTGTGGTTTTTGCGCCGTACGGCATGGCAAGCCGCTGGCCGTGGATGAGACGGAACCCCAACGGGTGGCCGAAGCCGTGGCCGCGCTTGAGCTCAGGCACGTGGTGGTGACGTCCGTTGACCGCGACGATCTTCCCGACGGTGGTGCCAGTCAGTTTGCTCGCACCGTGCGTGCGATTAAAGCCCTTCGTCCATCGTGCACGGTCGAGGTGCTGATCCCCGACTTCCAAGGCAACTGGGGTGCGCTGGAGCAGTTGCTGGATGCCCCCGTGGATGTGCTGAATCACAATGTGGAAACGGTGCCTCGGTTGTACCGCCGTGTGCGCCCTGGTGCGCGGTACGAGCGCTCGCTCGCATTGCTAGCTCGGGCGAAAACTTACCGAGCGAACGTGCGAACGAAAACTGGTTTGATGTTAGGCTTGGGAGAAGAGGAAGAAGAACTGTTCGAGGTGTTTCGGGACTTGGTGACCGTGGGGTGCGACATCTTGACGCTCGGCCAGTATCTGCAGCCTACCTCGGCTCACTTGCCGGTAGTCCGCTACGTACCTCCGGAAGAATTTCAAACCCTGCGGGAGCGGGCGTTATCCATCGGCTTCCGTTATGTTGAGGCGGGCCCTTTGGTGCGAAGCTCGTATCATGCGTGGAAGCATGTGGGTTGACGAGGGAAATCACCCTTTCGCATGTGGACACCGCGGTTTCTTTTTGCGAAGAAGCTAATTCAACTCACGGTCTGGAGGGGACTCAGGCATGATTGTGCTCTACGACTTCCCAGAATGCCCCTATGCGCAGAAAGTGCGCATAGTGCTGGCTGAGAAGGAGTTGGAATTCGAGACGAAACTTGTCGACTTGCGGAGAAACGAGCAGCGTTCCGCGGAGTTTCTCAAGCTCAACCCGTTAGGAAAAGTGCCGGTGCTCGTCGACGAAGAGGCCGTCGTTTATGACTCCACGATCATTAACGAGTACCTGGACGAGGAGTACCCGAACCCGCCGTTGATGCCGGAGGATTCCTACGGTCGAGCCAAAGTGCGCATGATGGAGGATTTGGCCGACATGCTGTTTACCCCGCGTGTCGAACTCCTTCAGACGGAGCTTCGGCGCGGGGAGGGGGAACGCGATGCAGAAAAGGTTCGCCGCTTGCAAACCGAGATTGCGCAGCTTCTCCGTCGGCTGGAACTCCCGCTTCAATCTACCCGCTTTGTCGCGGGCGAGTTTTCCTTGGCCGACGCTGCGTTCGCTCCCGGGGTTTTGCTGTTGCCAAAGCTCGGGGTGGAAGTGGATTCGGCCTTAGTCCATGTGCAACGCTGGATCAAAGAACTGCACGAACGCCCCAGCATCCAATCGATACAACAGTTGGCTTAATTCCCTGCCGTTGACAGGTTTGGTTGGGATACGTATGAGCCTTATTCGGAATGATTCCTATTAAGGGAAGGAGGACTGGACATGGCGAAGAGCTTGGCTGGAACCAAAACGCACGAGAACTTGAAGACCGCGTTTGCAGGCGAGTCGCAGGCAAACCGACGTTATTTGTACTTTGCCCGCAGGGCGGACATCGAGGGTTATCCAGATATTGGCGGCCTGTTCCGCGACACTTCCGAAGCAGAGACTGGTCACGCGTTCGGCCATCTGGACTTTTTGAAGGAGGTGGGCGACCCGGTTACGAACGTGCCCATCGGGGATACGGAAAAGAATCTGAAATCGGCCATCGAGGGTGAGACGTACGAATACACTCAAATGTACCCTGGCTTTGCGAAAACCGCTCGCGAGGAGGGCTTTGAAGAAATCGCCGAATGGTTCGAAACCCTGGCGAGGGCCGAGCGATCCCACGCTGGCCGATTTCAAAAGGGTCTCGAGTCGCTGAAGGCAGCATCTTGAAGGCCTTGCCGTTGTCGCTTTTTCCACGTGATCTGGCCGGTGTGCCGTTCTCAGCGCACCGGCCAGGTTGTTCTTGCGAACCTCGGCCACTTGGGTGTGCATGATGCCAGTCGCTCCAGTTACGCTGGATGAAATTATCGGCCTCCAACGGTACGAAGAAGTCCGTGACGATGTTCGGCGGCGGATTATCGAGTTGAAAAAGAAGCGCCGAGTTTCTGTTGGGGACAAGGTCACCTTCGTATTCGAAAACCACGATACGGTGTGGTTCCAGATTCAAGAAATGCTCCGGGCGGAGCGGATTGTTGATCTTGACCGCGTACGGGAAGAAATCGAGGTCTACAATCAACTGATCCCGCGCCCGAACGAGCTGAGCGCCACAATGTTCCTGGAAATCACCGATCAGGCTAAGGTTCGCGAAGAGCTTTTGCGGTTTCAGGGGATCGATGAGTGCGTCCGACTGGAGTTAGGCTCGCTCCAACTTCAAGGGGTGTTCGAGCCGGGCCGTGCAAAGGAAGACAAGTTGAGCGCGGTTCAGTACGTCCGCTTTGTTTGCCCGCCCGAGGTTCCTCGCCTCCTTGTTGACCAGTCGATCACTGCGCGCCTCATTGTTGCCCACCCGAATTACCATGCGGCGGCAGAAGTCCCGTTGCCGGTGAGAGCTTCTTTGGCGGAAGACCTCCAGTGAAGCTTCGCCAAACGCAGCGTCACACCCGACAGTTGCAAGCGGTTTGGGAAGCAGTCGCCGAGGGTGCCGGTCACCCAACCGCAGAAGAAGTGTTTCATCGTGCCCGCCAACGAATGCGGACGATCAGCCGCGGAACCGTTTACCGGAATTTGCAAAAACTCGTGCAGCAGGGCCGTGTTTTCGTGATTCGAGCGCCTGATGGGGTACAACACTTCGATGCCTCAGTTGAACCGCATGATCATTTCGCGTGTTGCACTTGCGGGTGCCTTGTAGACGTTCCATTGGCTCGCGAGCTCGACACGAGCACCCTGGAAAGCTGGGGCTATTCTGTCGTCGGACGACAGCTGACTTGGATCGGCATTTGCGCCGACTGCCGCGCTGGCGACCGCCGTGCAGCGAGCTAGTCGGTGTGCAGGAACATTTGGAGAGAACCACAGTGAGAATGACGATACTCAAGGCGGTACCAGCGGCTTTCATCGGTTTGTTGCTGGCGGCGTTAATCGGTGGGTGCAAGCAATCGGACTCCGAGGCGATGCGCCAGCATGCTCCGCTTGCTCCGACGGTTGACCCAGCCACAGCGGGCACAATTACGGTCAGGGTCCGCTTCCAGGGAGGGGTTCCAGAGGCAAAGCCCTTGGTCATGCGGAGCGCACCGCAATGCGTCAAGCTGCACCCCGAGCCGGTGTACGATGAGTCCTTGGTTGTGGATCAAGATGGGAGACTGGTTCATGCTGTCGTCTGGATCGACGAAGGGCTCCCACCTGGACGATT
>BEIG01000107.1 GCA_002898795.1 bacterium HR30
ACGAGAGCGTGAGGTTGCCCGCGAACTCAAAGCGATGCTGCGAAGGCAGCAAGCACTGGGAAGGCGCCTGGCGCGCGAGGTCAAGGCGATCGAACGACGCGTCGCGGCAGAAGTGGTTGCCCCTTTGATCGAGGAGATTGCCCAAAGGTATCAAAGCCCGGAGGTGCACCAGTACCTGAAGGACGTGCGGGAGCACATTCTCGATCACTTGGACCTCTTCCGGGAATCGATCAAAGAATTGGGAGCAGTTCCTTCGCCGTTCCCCCTTCCATTTCCGCTCTCGCCCGCCGCTTTCGTGGAAAGCGCGTTTGTGGATTACGAGGTGAACGTCTTAGTCGACAACAGCGAAAGCACTGGCGCTCCAGTGATCGTGGAGACCTCCCCCACGTACAAAAACCTCTTTGGTGCCGTGGAGCGGATTGTCGACCCGTTTGGGAAACTCGTGACCAACTTCACTCGCGTACAGGCTGGGTCGTTGCTACGGGCACACGGGGGATGCATCGTCATTAACGTGGTCGATGTGCTCTCCGAGCCGCTGGTGTGGCGGGCCCTCAAGCGGTGCTTGAAAAGCGGCCAATTGGAGATCGAGGCGTACGACCCCTTTGCTTTGCTGGCAACGACGACTCTGAAACCCGAGCCCATGGCGGTCTCCACTCGTGTTGTTCTCGTAGGACCCTCGGAGGTCTTCCAGCTTCTCTACTTCCTGGACGAAGAGTTCCACGACATCTTTAAAGTCCGGGCTGATTTTGGCTACGAGACGGACGCTAAAGAGGCGCGCGACCGGTTCGTTTCGCAAGTTGCCCGGGTGGCCCGGGACGATGGTTTGCCAGCCTTCCACGCCAGTGCCGTGGCTCGTCTCATCGAGTATGGCGCAAGGCTAGTGGGCGACCGCCGTAAACTGCCGAGCCAGTTTTCTGAGGTTGCCGATGTGATGCGAGAAGCAGCCTTTTGGGCCCGGCAAGACGGTGCCGTGGTGGTGCAAGGTTCCCACGTCACGAAGGCAATCGAGCAGCGGATCTTCCGCCTCAACCGTGTGGAAGAAAAGATCCGTGAACTCGTGCGCGACGGTCTCCTTCTGCTCGACCTTTCGGGAACCCGCGTTGGGCAGGTGAATGGCTTGGCCGTCTTGAACGTAGGGGGCTACGACTTTGGCCGACCATCGCGTGTGACCGCTGCCGTGTCCATGGGAAGCCAAGGAATCATCAACATCGAACGGGAAGCGCAGTTAAGTGGTCGCACGCATGACAAGGGTGTGCTCATCCTGACCGGGTACCTGCGCCGCACGTACGCACAAGACTTTCCCTTGAGTCTTACCGCCAGTATCTGCTTCGAGCAGTCGTACACGGGCATCGATGGGGATAGCGCTTCGTCAACGGAGCTGTTCGCTATTCTATCAGCGCTCAGTGGACTGCCCCTTCGGCAGGATCTGGCCGTAACAGGCAGCGTCAATCAATGGGGAGAAATCCAGCCCATTGGTGGCATTAACGAAAAGGTGGAGGGATTTTTTGCGACCTGTTGTGCTGTGGGGCTGACCGGTACGCAAGGCGTCGTCCTGCCCGCACAAAATGTTACCGAACTCGTGCTTCGCCCGGAGGTGTTGGAAGCAATTCAGCAAGGACGCTTCCACCTGTATCCAATCCGGACCATTGACGAGGGCATCGAGATTCTCACGGGCGTCAAGGCAGGATCGGTCGAGGAACCGGGTACTGTCCATTACCTGGTCCTACAACGCTTGCGTCGACTTGCCGAAGGGCTGCGTCGTTTCGAGGCAACTGCGGGGAAGGAAAAGGAAGAACAACGAACTCAAGACTCTTCGGAAAAATCAAGCCGCCGCTTGACGGAGTGAGAGCGCGTGTCTAAACGGCGCGACGGGTTTCCGGGGCCGGTGACGTTTCCCAGGGATCGAAAACGATTGGGTGCCAGCTTCTTGAGTGACCGCAGCCGAGGGTCGACACTGGTAGTGTGGTTGTGGGCGCTAACAAGGGTACCTAAAGGACGTACGCGTCGTGTGGCTGGGATTTGCGCCGGCTGGTGAGGGCAAAGCGTGAACAAAGGGAGCAGCTCAGCGTGAAGGGCAAGCGGGAAGTCGGGAAGAAAAAGGCGAAAGCGGAAAAGACGCAAGGAGCCGAGGCGACGAAAACCCTGGCCGTTCCCTCTTCCGGGCCTCTGGACCCAGATTTCGGCGACGAGCTGCCACCCGACGATGCAGACGATTACGAGGGGGCTTTGAGTGTCCTCGGGGATATTGAGGCGGACTCAGAAGAAGCCCTCGAGGGTGGGCTCAAGGACGAAAAGGAAGATTGGGTTTCCGACGAGGAGGGTGAAGCCAGGTCGGTGCTCGAGGATACGTCCGATCCCGTGCGGATGTACCTGCAAGAAATGGGATCGGTGCCCTTGTTGACCCGCGAGCAAGAGGTCGAAATCGCCAAGCAAATCGAGGCCGGGGAGAACGAAGTTCGGGAACAGGTGCTGCAGCTACCCCTGACGATTCGGTATCTGCTCGAACTCGAGGAGCGCATTCGAAACGGGGAACTTTCTGAGCGCGCCCTCCTGGATGAAGAGCAGGACCAACAGCAGCTGGACTCCGAGGCCTTGGAAGGAGAGGAGGACGAGGAGGAATTACCCCCCCGCGAACCAGAAGGTGCCATTCTAAAAAAACTGGAACGCTTGCGGCGATTGGCGGAAAGTCGCGATGCTCTGGCCGAAGAGGTCGCGCGCCGACGTGATCCCCGCGCTCGTCGCGTTGTTGAACGTCGGCTCCGCGATGCTGAGAGGAGGCTGCGGAAAGCGCTGGAAGAGCTGGAAATCGGGCGCCGCCATTTTGCGAAAATTATCGAGGAATTGCGCCGGGCAGACGAAACGATTCAGAATTCGGAAAGGACGATTCAACAGTACGAGCAGCGCTTTGGCCAACGAGCGGCAGAGATTCTGCGGCTGGCTGCCCGTGGTCTCGGACTGGAAGCGGATCCAGCCCAACGCCGCCCGCGCCGGTCGCCCGACGAGGTGCGCCAGGCCGCGGAGGCGATCCGCTTGGCGAGGAAGCAAATTCGCGAAGCAGTTGACCGTGTGGGCATGGAGCCCGATGCCTTGCGGGAAGCGTTGAGGATCATTGCCGCTGGCGAGTTCAAGGCAAAGGAAGGCAAGCGCAAACTCATCGAAGCAAATTTGCGGCTCGTCGTCAGCATTGCCAAAAGGTACACGAACAGGGGGCTAGGGTTCTTAGACCTGGTTCAAGAGGGCAACATAGGCCTCATGCGCGCCGTGGAGAAATTTGAGTACCAACGTGGCTACAAATTCTCGACTTACGCCACGTGGTGGATCCGGCAGTCCGTCAGTCGCGCGATCGCCGACCAAGCCCGCACCATCCGCATCCCTGTGCATATGATCGAGACCATCAACAAGGTAATGCGGTCGTCTCGTTACTTGCTTCACCAACTAGGGCGAGAACCGACTCCGGAAGAAATCGCCGAGAAAATGGAGATGCCGCTGGAGAAAGTCCGAAAGGTGCTGCGGATCGTCAAGGAGCCGGTCTCTCTGGAAACCCCAATTGGTGACGAAGACGAGAGCTCGCTGGGGGACTTTGTGGAAGACCAGCAAACCATTTCGCCTGCGGACGCAGCGGTGTATTCGAACCTGGAAGAACAAACGCGACGGGTATTGGCCACGTTGACCCCACGGGAAGAACAGATCTTGCGGATGCGCTTCGGAATCGGCGAGAAGTCGGATTATACGTTAGAGGAAGTTGGTCAGCGGTTTGCAGTGACCCGAGAGAGGATTCGACAAATCGAGGCCAAGGCTCTGCGCAAATTGCGCCACCCGAGTCGGGTCAAAGCATTAGAACACCCCTCGCGCCCACACCCCCAGGCGTCTAGGTCGTAAGAGCTGGCATCGCTCGCTGACGCGAGAGGTGCCGCCAAGTGGACGAGCTCACGCGTTAAATCGTAACCCCTGGCCAGAAACCTAGCTCTAACGCCTTAAAGCCCGGCCGAACATCGAGAAGTTCTGCAACGAACCGTCCAATCGTTCGTTGCCGGCGGCCAGCCAGGATCGCTCCACTATGGTTGACCGAGACAACCCGTTGGTACCCCAAAAGTGCGCTACATCAGTTTGTCGATAAGCCCCATGGACAGCTCACCTCACGGCCCAGATCCAAAGGGATGATTTCTCATTGACACGCCCTGCCATTCGGTCCCCCAGCCGCACAACTCCGGAGGGACGTGCCCGTTACCTTTGCCGGCCATCAAGCAGGCTTCCCAACGCCCTTCCCGCCGCGGTGCCCCTGGTGGCAGCTATGTCGCCTTCGCATCCTCGTAACGAAAATGCCCCGCATGTACGCGTGCTATAGGCTCCGGGCTCAGGAAAACGTGGATTTCCCCTTCTGCGGCTCTTGCCGAGGTGGTCGCAGCACAGGGAGGCTGCAGACGTGACCTGCATGTGCCCCACTCAGGTACAACCTGCAGGCGGGAGCGTGGGATTCCGAGCCTGGGCTCGTGAACAGAGGTGCAAAGTATTTAGGCCGCCGCTTTGTCGCCTGCCTTTGAAGCACTGCCGGCGGAAGCGGAAGAGGAAGGGGCGTCGTCGCCCGCCTTTGAGGCCGCTTCCCCCTGTGCCTTGCCGTTACCGGCTCGAGCGTAGTCTGTCAGGTACCAACCAGACCCTTTCAGTTGGAACGAGCTCGCCGAAATGAGCTTTTGCACTTTGCTCCGACACGTGGGACAGCGCTTCAAGGCATTTTCCGTGATCCGTTGAGTCACTTCGAATTGCCCACATTTCGGACACAAATACTCATAAATCGGCACGGGAGTCCTCCTTAAGGGTCAGCTCAACGGTGCGCCGACCTAACCATTCGCGCCCGAGCTGTCAACCAGGATTGCACACAAGCCGGTTTCGCCTCACAGGCGCCTGGCGATGTCGTGGAGGCTGGAGACGAGGAACGCTTGAAGAAGAACGATCGCGAGAAGCACGATCAAGGGCGAGAAATCGATGCCAGCGTACGTGACGGGCAATGTTCGGCGTACACGGTGCAACACAGGTTCGGTGGCTTGGTACAAGAACCGCACGAGCGGATTGAACGGATCAGCATTGACCCAACTGACAATGACGCGGACGACCAAGATGATCGAATAGAAATGCAAAAGGAGGTCGAGAACTTGTGCGAGCGCGTGGATAAGATTGGCAAGGACAAACATAAACGGGCGGGAAGAGCGAGTTAGGCTTAGCTCGCAACCCCTGGCGTCACAAGCTGGGGCACTGCGCTTGACGGACCAGCGACCTGCCACTATTTGCCCGGAGCTCCCATCAGGCAGATGCATGAGCGAGCAGCACCAAAGTGGGAATCTATTCCAAGCGGACTTGAGCGAGCGCCTGACGGCCCGACCCCAGTGGGTCTCGTGGCTGTTGGTGGCCGGCTTGACCGCGCTAGTGGCCGTCTTCGTACTGTCCGACGCGCGGGAGTTGTGGCGGGTCACGGCCAACTTGAACGCGCGCCTTTTGCTTCTCCCATTTGCTTGCTCTCTACTGAGTTACGCGGCCATGGCCCGTTCCTATCAAGGCATCGCTCTCGCCGCAGGTTGCGCCGTTCCCTACTGGGAAATGCTCAAGGTGACCTTCGTTGCCAACTCCGCGAATTACATCCTGACCAGCGGTGGGCTCAGTGGCTTTGCCGTGCGCATGTTCTTTTTTCTGCGCATGGGTATGCGCTCGGGTACGGCGGTGACCGTCTCCCTCGTGCAAACCTTCGTGACCAATGTGGTGCTCTTGTTCTTCGTCGTCGGCGGTTTTTACTACCTCCTGCGCACACACGAACTGGGTGGCATTACCCTGGCGATTATCTCCGGGCTCCTTGCGGTTTTCAGCCTGGCGACGTTGATCGCCATTCTTCTCTTGGTTCATCGGCAACTGCGGAGGCGAACTTTATTCCTTCTCGCCGAAGCAGGGCACTGGCTGTTTCAGCGGCTTGCTCCGCGTTTCAAACCGCGCCGGGTGCGGGTTTGGCGCTTTCAGCGTAACCTCGATCGGGGGATCGAATTTCTGATGTCGCGTAAGCGCCACATGGTAGGGCCCGTCTTGTGGATTGTCGTCGATTGGCTTGGTACTTTGTACATCTTGCAGACAGCGTTTGCCTGTGTGGGTGTGGCCGTGCCCATCACGTTTGTGGTCGTTGGCTTTGCCGTTGGCATCGTTCTTTCGTTGATCTCGTTGATCCCGGGAGGGCTGGGTGTAATGGAGGGATCCATGGCGGCGATTTTCGTGAGTCTTGGGGTTCCGTTTGAAACGGCTGTGGTCGCAGTGTTGTTGTTCCGTGTGGCCTATTATCTGCTGCCGCTCGTGATCAGTGTCTTCTTTTTCCGCAACATGATGGGGCAAACCGAAGTTGCCCGATTGGCGACGGAGGATCCGTAAAAGAGCAAGAGGCAGCGCGAGGAGGCCAGGTGCGGCTGCGGTTTGTGGTTGACAAGGCAACCAGGTTTCGAGCATGGTGCTAGGAGGACGAGACGTTGCGAGCCAGATGGGAGGTGTGGAGATGAGGAAACGAGAGTTGCTCACCTCGATCGTTGTGCTGGGCTTGGCTGGGGGGCTCCAGTGGAGCAGCCCGACGTCTGCGTCCGCCGCGTCGCGCCCAAACTGGATCACTGCACGCTCCGCCATCGTCATGGATGCTGAGAGTGGGGCGGTGTTGTGGAGCCACAATCCGGATGAACCTTTGCCGCCAGCGAGTACGACGAAAGTCATCACGGCACTGTTGGCCTTGCAGAGCGGGAGGCTGACGGAATCGTTCGTGGTTTCTCGCACCGCGGCTCAGGCTCCGGCCTCGAAGATTGGGCTCAAGCCAGGGATGACGATGCGCCTCCGCGATCTCGTGTACGCGATTCTTTTAAACTCGGCGAACGATGCCAGTATCGTCATTGCCGAGGGCTTGGCGGGATCCGTACCCGCATTTGCGCGCCAAATGAACGGGTTGGCAAGACGGCTTGGTGCCCACAGTACCCATTTCGTCAACCCCAATGGGTTACCGGCAGATGAGCATTACTCGACGGCACGCGACTTGGCTACGATTTTTCGCCATGCCATGCGGCACCCAATGTTTTTCGAGATTGTGTCCACCCGTTCCGGCCAGATTCGCCCAACGAGTGGTGGGGCACGACCGATTAGCTTGCGCAACCACAACCGGTTGCTCGGCGAGTATCCGATCGAAGTAGTCGGGAAGACTGGTTACACCCGTGCGGCGAAGCGGTGCTTCGTCGGTGCGGCCCGCTCGGGCGGTAGACAAGTGACTTTTGCTGTGCTCGGGGCAACCGACTTGTGGGGAGACATCAAAAAACTTTTGGCAGCGACGTTCGAAGACGACCCTTGGCCTCTGGTTCAGCCGGCTGACCTGCGTGTGGCCAGTGCTGACAACAAAGGTGTCGCCAGCAGTGGAGATCGTGAAGAAAATCGCGCGGTGACCACGCGGTACGCGGTGCGTTTAGGTGCATTCCGGGATTATGATGCGGCGCGCAGAGTCAGCTCGATGCTAGAGCGGCGCGGCTATTCGGTGCGGCTGGAAAAAGAGCGGCGTAAGCGGCGGGCTGCGTACCGTGTTATGGTGGGAGGCTTTGCCGACGCGAGCGAAGCGCAAAAAGTCGCCCAGGATTTGCGGCGGAGCCATCATCGAGTGGGCGTGTCCGTAGTGCAGCACTGAGACGCAGGAGAACGCTCACCGCAACGACAAGAGGGCGTACAAACCCAGGGGCTCGAGCTAGCGTCGATCGCGGCTGGTCAGGTCAGGCCTGGGTCAAGAAGCGCCGGCGAATCTCCCGTAACAAGGCAATGTTTTCCGAGTGGCCGGTGCGGTGGGCGGTAATCTTCCCGCGAATTGGGCGGCCCAGTAAATACATGTCCCCGATGATGTCTAAAATCTTGTGGCGCGCCAGTTCTTCAGGAAAACGCAGCGTGGTGTTCACGATTTTCTCGTCGTCAATGAGGATGCAGTTGTCCAGCCGGCCACCCGAAGCAAGACCCATCGCGGCCATTTGCTTGAGGTCCCGCACGAACCCAAACGTGCGCGCAGGGGCAATTTCATCGCGGAAAGCGTCAGGGCCGCGGTGTAGGTAATGATAAACTTGGCGGCCCACAGGAGCTGGATACTCTAGCACGTAAGAAACAGCAAAGCCCTCGAATGGTTCGATCCGAATCCACTCGTGTGCGTCGCGACGCACCTCGATCGGGGCGCTGATCACGATGTCTTCCACCCAACCTTCTTGTTCCACGACGCCCGCCTGTTCCAGCAAGCGGCAAAAGCCTGCGGCCGAACCATCGAGGATTGGCACCTCGCCCTGCACTTTGACGAAGAGATTGGTGATCCCGTACGCATGCAGCGTCGCGAGCAAATGCTCGACGGTTCGCACCGTCAACCCGTGGCGATGCAACGTGGTCGCGTAGCCGGTGGAGTCTACCCAGTCGAGGTGCGCGGGCACGGTAGACTCGGCAGACAAGTTCGAAAATAGAATGCCGGCTCCAGGGGGTAAGGGCTGCAAGATCAAGCCTGTTTTCATGCCACTGTGTAGACCCGTGCCCGTGTGCACGACACTTCGTTCGATCGTACGTTGGACCGACCGAGGCGCCTGGAAGGTCTGGGAAAAGTCGCTTCCGCTCGATGCCTTTTCCGAGGCCGGTACCGAAGCAGCCAGCTCTGCTCTCGTTTGGCGCTCCTGCTGCCTTTGCAAGGCACGATGCACCGTGGAAAGAAAACCTTCCAGGGAGAAGGGTTTCTCGACGAAGTCTACGGCGCCCAGTTTCGTTGCTCGCACGGCAGTTTCGATGTTGCCGTGCCCGGAGATCATGACCACGGCTGGCAGCGGGCTTGGATCTCCAGCATCGTGCAGAGCCCGGAGGAACTCGAGACCGTCCATCTCGGGCATCCAGACATCAACGATGACCAGATCCGGACGAGTCCTGCGCATCGTATCGAGCGCGGCCCGTCCGTCCTCGGCCTCGAGCACTTCGAGCCCTTCCTCCGCAAGGATCCCTCGTAACGAGGCTCGAATCTCTGGTTCGTCATCCACCACCAAAACCGTAGCCATGTTTGTCGTCACCTCCGCCAGATCAGCCCCTGACGCTAGCTCGCGCCGAACGGTTCAGCGCGATAGCACAGGTTGGGTTTCTTTGGCCAGTTGCGAAACACCCGAAAGAATGTGCCCTTCGCACCCCTTATCGTTGTGCGACCCGAGCGAGCCCGTGGGATGTCCGGTTGGCCGCTTGCACCGGAAAGTCAATCACGAAGCGAGTACCACGCGGGAGATTGTCCGCTACCCGAATGTAAGCTTGGTGCTCGGCGAGAATCGACGACACAATGGCGAGTCCGAGACCCGTACCATCCTTCTTTGTCGAGAAATACGGCTCGAAAAGCCGCGCTTTGACTTCGGGGCTCATCCCGCAGCCCGTGTCGGCGATTTCTAGCCGTGCCGTTTGCAGCTCGCTCAGCCATAACGTGCTCACGGTCACCTTGCGATGTTCGTCACCGACGGCGTGGCAGGCAGACACGGCATTGTCCAACAAATTGACGACTGCCCGCTTGAGAGTCTCGCGATCCAAGTCGATCGGTGGCAGCAGGGGGTCAGCGACAAGCACGAATTCCACGTCGGGATGGGCTTGTCGGAACAACAGCAACGCTTCTTCGACTAACTCGTTCAAGCTTCCCGGTTGTAGGTGCACAGCGGGAAGCCGGGCAAAGCGCGAGAATTCGTTAACGAGCTTTTTCACTTCCTCCACCTGCCCTACGATGACGCGGACGCACTCATCGAGAACAGCGCGGTCGCTGAGATTCAGCGTATTGGCCAACCGTTTTTGCAACCGCTGGGCAGAAAGCTGAATGGGCGTGAGCGGGTTTTTAATTTCGTGGGCGAGGCGCCGGGCAACCTCCCTCCACGCTTCCATTCTTTGTACGCGAAGCAGATGGGTCACGTCTTCGAAAAACAAAATCACCCCCTTGGCATTCCCTTGCGCGTCGCGCAGGGAACGCGCAGTGACCAGCGCGGCCAACGGCGACTCACCGGTTGAAAGGTGCATTTGTCGCTGGATATCCCGTTGGGGGTAGGCATGTGCCTCTTGTACCACCTCGACGAGCGATGCCCACTGCTCTCCGGCGAATACCTCCTCGGCACGCTGGCCCGCAGCGTCTCGAAAAGAGATGCCTAGCATCCGCTCAGCCGCCGGATTGACGGACGAAACCCGCCCGTGTTGATCGATGGAAACCACACCAGCGGCAATGTTGGCCAAGAGGTTTTCCACGTAGTTGCGTCGCTCGACGAGCGCGAGGTTCGTTTTCTCGAGGTCATTGGTCATTTGGTTGAAGGAATCCACCAAGACCGCAATCTCTTCATCCGTAGCGGGCTCGATCCGGTAACCCCAATTTCCACGGGCGATCTCCCGCGTCCCTTCGGCGAGTTGCAGCAGAGGGCGCGTGATGTTCCGCGCTTGGCGGATTCCAAACCAAGTCGCAGAGAAAATCAGGACGAGGGTCAGCAGCGCCAGGGTCAGAATGTAACTGTTTTTGATCGGCTGGCGCATGACGTTGAGCTGCCGGTACTCTTCGAAAGAACGGGCAATGGTGCGCACGGTGTCCGCCACGCTCCGAGGAACCACGTACGAAGCCCATACCAGGCCCAACAAACGATTCCCTTCGCCCAAGATGGGAACGCCAACGCGCACCACATCCGCCTTACCCCAGCGGTGTGTTTCCGCGAATTCATTACCCGCCATGACTGTGCGCAAAGCCTCTGCGGGAATGGCGGGCAAATGAAGCACCTCAGCAGCATCGCTTCGGGCCACTGGTTGTTGGTGTTCGTTCCATACCTCCACGCTAGCGAGGCCATACTCCTGGCGTTTCAGGGCGACCCACGACCGCAGCTCCTCTTCCTTGCCTTGGTGCAGCAATCCGAGCGTTTGACTTTGGCGGCCAATTTCCTTCGCAAAGCGTAGGGCGTGGTTGGCCGCAAACTGGTAGTAGCTCTGAGCAACGCCAACCGAGCCGTGTAACGCAGCCTCCACCCGGCTATTGAACCAGCTTTCGAAAGCAACTTGGAGAAAACCTTGCGCAACCCAGAACAGCAAGATACTGGGAGCCAGCGTCAAGGCGACAAATGCTGCCACCAAGCGCGTACGCAGCCGAGAGCCGAAGATTCCGCGCCGCCGCTCCCAGACGAGTTTGACCACGTTGCGCGTGACGAGAAAGATGAGCAGGATGAGCAGCAAAAGATTGACGTTAATCAGCAAGAACGAGACAACGTTGTTGCTAAGCGGGCCGGCGTTCCGGGCAGGGTCACGGGAAACCTCCCACCATGCGAGGCCCAGGAACAAAATCGCGGCAATCACGATGAGCCACGATTCTCGCCGCCTTCGCTTACGTTCGTCGTCGGCTAGTTCTGGCGATACCGGCTTGCCGGCACCGTCGGGGCTCGCAGAAGAACTCACGGCCAGCGATTGTAAGGTGCTTCTCATACCCCTGCAAGGCGAAGACGTCTGGCCGGCTCCATGGAGGTTCCTGCAGTGAGCGGCGAGTTGCCGCTTCGAGGAATCCGCGTGTTGGATCTGGGTACCCGCATTGCGGCCCCGTTTGCAGCCACGCTTCTGGCTGAATTCGGTGCGGAAGTTATCAAGGTGGAGTTGCCTGGAAGCGGCGACTTTTTGCGCCAAATCGGTCCGTTTGCGGGCGACTACTCACTGTGGTGGGCGGTGGACAATCGCTGCAAGAAATCCATCACTCTCGACTTGCGCCAGCCCGCTGGGCGCGAGGTGTTCTTGAAACTCGTACCGAAAACCGATGTGATCGTGGAAAACTTCCAGCCGGGGACCTTGGAAAAATGGGGGCTCGATTTTGCCACGCTCCAGCAACACAATCCCCGCATCATCTTGGCTCGGGTGTCGGTGTACGGGCAGACCGGGCCGTACCGTGATCGGCCCGGACTCGATCGAATTGGCATCGCATTTGGCGGACTTTTGTACCTTACAGGGTACCCCGATCGTCCACCCGTACGCCCGGGCATTTTGGTCGCCGACTACTTAACCGCCGTGTTCAACGCCTTTGCGATCATGCTCGCGTTGTTTCACCGGGAACGAGGTGGACCAGGACAATGGATTGACTTGGCCCTGTACGAGTCCGTTTTCCGCGTGCTCGAATACACGGCCGCTGCCTACGACCGACTCGGGCTCGTGCGCGAACGCGAGGGAAATCAGTTGCGGAATTCGGCGCCCTTGGACAACTGGGAAACCAAGGATGGTGAGTTTGTTTGTATCGTAGCAGCGGGCGACGTGCTGTTTCGGCGCTTGGTGCAGGCCATGGGCCGGCCAGAACTGGCGTC
>BEIG01000108.1 GCA_002898795.1 bacterium HR30
GTCGTTGGTCGTGCGAGAGCGGAATGGCCTAGTGGAAGAGTGAACGGACTACTGCCTCCCGCAAAGGAGCTGGAAGAACATCCAAGGGCCTAGCGGGTTCGCTTGGTTCGTCTCGGTAATGCCACGCAGCCATAAAGTCCGTGTGCGAGAATTCTTGGCCATTCCACTTCGCAATCACTTGCCATCCAGCGCCTTCGGGTGATCGGGACAATAAATGGACTTCTTGCGTTTCCGTTACACCAACTGCTGCCCGCTCGCTTGGCGTCATCGCAAACAACACGTAGTCTGGATGTTTCGTCGTCACAAAAAACATCGCTAGTTTTCCTCTAGTGGATTGCGAATTTCCGGGCAAACGCCGAGAGCGCTGTGCCGAACGGCTCCAGAGTAGCTGAAAATCTGGAGACCGTTCTCGCCAAAGCCGCCGACATTTAAGAAGCCGCCATCCACTGTGGTTGAGGCAGACCAGTCCCACTCCCGCTCGAGAAGCCGCTCCCCGCGACTCAAGTAGACCAGCAGACAGTCGTACACGATTTCGACGGCAAGGCGTCGCCTCACCTGGAGACCGCGAACCTCCCATGGCTGAGCCCATTGGCGCAAAAGCTTCGTTTGTTCCTGGTACGTTCGGTTGGCCGAGCCCGGCAACGGTTGTTTCCGGACAAGAGCCCATCCCTTGCGCGGCGTTTCCGTTCGTGCCAGCGGCTCTAATAGAATGCCCCATTCATCCTTCAGCTGGTAACCCACCTTCTGAAGATAGCGAGAATCGAAGAGATCGGGGAAGGAATGAACAGCCCGTTCCAGAACGAACGGAGCACCACCTACCGCCGGGTCTCGGAAAACGAGGAAGAAACCCTCTGCGGCTGCTTCCCGAAGAATGTCGGAGGGAAAGGGAATGGGCGGTAGTGGCTGTTGTACGGGCCCTCGGAAGCTGCGCTCTACGTCAGCCGGACCGAAGAAGTTTTTGCCAAATAGCCCTTCGGCTTGGTCGGGCGACACGAAATTCATTGGCGCCGTATAGCAAAGAGGGAAAGACCCTCAACTAAACTGCTCTGGTCCCCCGATTGCCGGATATGCAATGATGCCAGGAAGCTGCCATGACTTCGGCCCAGAATTGCGCAGCTACGAAGCCTAACCTTATAAATGAGCCGATGACCCGAGCAGACTTGCTGGACTTCGAAGATCGCTTTCTCGCTCCTTACGCAACTCGCAGCACCGCGAGCCGTGGCCGGGAATATGAGGAGGAGGAACATGCTTTCCGCCTTCCGTTTCAAAGGGATAGGGATCGCATCATCCACTCTACGGCCTTTCGCCGCTTGGAGTACAAGACCCAAGTATTCGTCAATCACGAGGGCGACTACTACCGAACCCGGCTGACCCACACGATGGAGGCTGCGCAAATCGCCCGCACCGTGGCTCAAGCGTTGCGGCTGAACCAAGATCTTGCGGAGGCGATCGCGCTTGCGCACGACTTGGGCCACACTCCATTCGGTCACGCAGGAGAGCGAGTACTGCACCGGTTGATGGAACCCTATGGCGGATTCGAGCACAACGCCCAAAGTTTGCGGATCGTCGAGGTGCTGGAGGAACGGTACCCTCAATTCCGCGGTCTCAACCTGACCTGGGAGGTGCGCGAGGGGATCGTGAAGCATTCGCCACCTTATGACAAAGACTTGGCTCGCCGCTTCGACCCTGGTGCTGCTCCCTCGTTGGAGGCCCAAATTGTCGATTACGCCGACGAGATCGCGTACAACACCCATGATATTGACGATGGGTTGAAGTCGGGCTTGCTCGAGGCGCAGCAACTGGAGCAGGTCCGTTTGTGGCGTGAAACGTTCGGGGCGATTCGGCAGCAGTGGCCAACGGCTGGCTTTCGGATCTGGCGGTACCAAGTGCAAAGGCGGTTAATCGACCTCTTCGTCACTGACCTGGTCGAGCACACGCGCCGTACGCTGGCGCGCGAACGCATCGATTCGCCCGAAGCAGTCCGAAGTTACGGAAAACCGCTGGTGGGTTTCAGCGAAGAGGTCGAGGAGAAACGACGCGAGCTCAAGCAATTTTTATTCGATCATTTGTACCGCCACTATCGCGTTACCCGCATGATGGCCAAGGCCCAGCGGGTGATGGAAGAATTGTTCCATGCCTACCGTTCAGAACCTGGGCTTCTCCCACCCCACGTTTTGGCACGCTGCACTCGGGAAGGGGAAACACTGGAGCGGGTTGTGTGCGACTACATTGCCGGGATGACTGACCGTTTTGCCGTGGAGGAACATCGCAAACTGTTCGACCCAGCGGAGCGGGTTTGAGCCGTCGTTAAAGTCCTTCGGCAGTGGGCGTCCCATCCAGTAAACGGACTTGTCCGAACCCATCGTAGTTAACCAAGGGCTTGTCGTTGTCCGCTGCAACGACCGCAACAATTCCTTGGTCCACATTGTGGCGCCAAAGGCGGTGCCAATCTGCAGCCAACGCGCGCCGCTGCTCCCGCGGCAAAGCCGCCCAAATTCGCGGGTCCACACGGATGACGAGAAGTCGTTCCTGTCGTTCTACACTTCGTACGCCGGCACGCGTGCGCAAGGACGGATCCTCGCGCAGCATGGAGATGATTTGTTCGGGCGGAATCCAGTGGGCACCGACTCTTTGACCCCAGCCTGCAACGACCACTGATGCCAGCAGCAGGAGAACGAGGGCCGGCCACGTTCGGCAAGCCCTCGTGTCCCTCGCCGCTTGCGACATCATTCGCCGCGTGGCTGAGGAGTGGGAATTGGTGTTGGGAACACGATGCGGTTCCATGGAATGTGTTCCCCCTCGCCCCGTTGCGCTTCCTCTTCTCGCTGACGAACTCGCTCGCGATCGTCCATGACACGGGGCGCACGGTCACTGTCCGCGGCGACTGGTCTGACGAAGCGATCGAGAATCCATGAAAGCCAAGATGACCTCCGCGACTGTGGGGCTTCGGCGACCATCACCGCAGGAGAAAACAAGGATACGGTGGCGGCTCCCGCCGAGCACGACGGGGGAAGAGCTGGGCAACTCGGCTCTCCAGAACCGGGTGGCAGAGAGATACCAGAGTATGTGTTGTCCCCATCGCCGTCGACCAAGATCGGGTTGGTCATCGCCCACGGCAAGGCATCCTTGGCGACAAGATTCATCACCGGGTCCACTGGCGGAGCGCCGCTCGCCGGGAGGTTTTGGCTAGCCTCGACAATGTAGTAGCTGTCACCGGTAACCGTGTCGGAGATGGTGGCGTTGAACCGTACCACGTTCGCGTTGGTTTGTTCGAACGGGTTACTGGGGTTCGGCGCCACCGCCGGTGTGGTCGTGGTGTTGTAGCACGCCAGCACGCACCCGTTCTTGATGATTCGTACTTCCTCGACTGGAACCCACGGGGGTGCCTGCACCTGAATGTGCAGATTCACAGAACTGACGTTGGGCCCGAGGGTTTGCCCCATCTTCACCGGAGGCCCGCCCGCATCTGCCGTGAAGGAAATGTACGGTCCAGACGATATACTCATGTTGCCGCCAAGAACCGCGGTGTTGAAGGCCTTCACGTCGATACTTCCGGTAGGTGGAAAATCACCGGCACCAACATATGTTCGGGAGTAACCGGGTAACTCGACTACTAATCGGTGAGAATCTGAAACGCCGGTACCCCACAGCAGGTGTCGCTGGCCGGGCTTGCCCACTTGGATTCCTTGATTGAGGAAACTCAGCCAGTCGCGTCGTACCAGTTTCAGGTCGCTGAAGCCACTGCGATTCCCACCGTTGTCGATCTCCATGACATCGAAGTCGATATTACGGGTACCGCTGGGGTTCTCGAAGCCACTTCCACAGCCAGGTGTCGTACACAGCACCGATTGAGGAGTCACGTTGAGGTCGAGCAAGATCCGATTACAGCCGTTTGCTGCCCCGGGGATGCTACCACTGTTGCAGCCGCATCGCCCGCCACCAGTGCACTGGGCGTCGCTGGAGCAGGTAGTGCCGTCGTTTGTTCCACCAGCGCAGGAATTGCTGGCGCACCGCACGGGATAGAGCTGGCAGGTGTCGATCGCCCCAGGGGGGTTGAAGCCTATATTGTCGAACATGCCGATATTCACGACCCCACCGATGCCAGCGCGAGGATGGTTGAGCTGAATGACTTGTTCTCCGACATCGACACAAGGACTGCCACCGCAATCGGAGTTGGTGGTGCAAGCTCTACCGTTTTTGCTGCCCCCGACACATTGGAAATTGCTCTGTGCGCGTAACCGGTCGTAAATCACGTTTGCGCTCACGCTTTCGTCTTCCACGGACCCGCCGCGGCGCAAGTTGGGGTCGTAAATCGAGGGCCAGGCATTAATGTGGCCCCAAGCGTTTGCCAGGTAGGGAGGGTTCGGAACGGAGGTTGTGACCTCCGTGCCAACGATGGAAGCAATAAACGGTTGCATTTTGAGTTTCTTGATCACGGGTGAATAGTCGGTGTTGATGTCGTGGTCGGTCGACACCATGACTTCCAAGCCCTCGCCGGCGAAGCTGCGCACTCTACCCTCTAACGGTACGGAAGAATCGAGACTGCGGGCGGAGTGGATGTGGAAGTCGGCAGACATGTAACCACTGGTATCGACCACGCGCTTAATGGTTTGAATGCCAAGATCCGTTACGGCTCCACTGGTAATTGTCACGGCAGCGACTTGTGTGATCGTGTACTCTGGGCCGCGGGAAATGGTGGCTGTGTAGGTGCCGGGCTTGACGTCTACCGTCGCCTTTCCCTTGGCATCCGTGTAAATGACGTTCACCTGGCCGCCGCCAGGCTGCATTCCGGCGACACCGGCTTCGCCGTCGGTGGTGTTGGCACGGCACACGTAACCGGGGTCGCAGTCTGCATCCGAGTTGCAATCGCGTCTGCGGCAGCGACCGTCGCTGGCACAGGTGTATCCGGAGGGGCAACCAGGGCTGCAACGGACGGGAACTTGATTCGTGCAGGTACGGAAACAAGTATTCCCCACCCCGCAATCCGTGTCGTTCGTGCATGCTTGGGACAGGTTATTCGAGCACATACCGTTGCGAGTGTCGAAGGAGTAAGTCGCAAACTCGCGCTTCATCTCGGGCGACGGGCTGAGCGACACCTTGGCTGGAATACCGGTATTGGTGTCGCCGTCCCGCACTTCGATTTTTAGCTTCCCAGGCTTGGTCAGAGTGATCGGCGGGATCGCGGTGTTTGCCCCGGCCGTAACCGTGAACGGACTCGTGTAAAAGTCCGCTTGCCCAGGAACCACCACGTGAGCCACATAGTCGCCCTCGGGAAGCAAAATGCGGCTAAAGCTGCTTTTCGTCCGCACTGCGGAAATCGGGGCATTGTTCAGTAAACCCCACTGAGAGCCAATGCCCGAGAAACTCGCACCGCCAACACGAACGAAAGTAATCGTTCCTTCAACGGGAGATGCCGGGCTAAACCGCCCAGATACCGTCCCGAGCTGGGAGCTCAGTGGGGTTTGCAGCAAAATACTTTCAGGGTTCCGTTGGTCGCCAATGACCGCCGCGGGATCGTTCCGATCTCCGACAATGATCCGCCGCTCGAATATTCTCGAAGCGTTGTTCGGTAACGCAGGCCCAACGAGGGTAGGAAGAGTGGCCGCGGACAGGAACCCAGCTTGTAAGCCAATCGTTTCGAAAGGCCCGGCGATTTGAGTTTGGGTGCCGCCGGACGCGGGGCCGTTGGAGTCGTCGATTCCTCCATCGGCGAAATATCCGTACGCAATGGCGCCAGCTTTTTTATTTCGCGCTGCCACGCCGTCTTTGACGTCCACGTTACCAGGAACAGCGAAAAACGGCGCTGAGGTCATGGCGGCCAAGATTGCCGACGTACTGGAAAGGTCCAGGATCGGATGCGTAAAGCCACGCCCTTTGTCCGGAACGAAGGGCATCAAACCGCGGCCTCCCCACAGAAAGACATCGAAGATCGGCAAGGTCTGAGGATTGCCTGTTTGGTTCCAAACCTCGGTTTTCACGAACAGCGTACGCTGGTTCTTGCACGCCTTGTAAGTGGTCCGCACGCGCAGTTTAGGATTGGTCCGCGTGGAGCAAAGGTCGGTGCTCGAAGTGCAAGAGCCAAGCATGATTCCGTATACGGTAATTGCTGCACAGTCGGGGTCGGTTGGGCAAAGCGAGTTCGATCCTTCCACCGTGGCACAGGGGTTGTTTCCACTCGGGAGACCCCACGCGGTCTCATCGCCTTTGCGAAACAAAAACACATTGGCCAGGCTAAATCCGCCCGTGTTGAAACCCTGTGGGAACTGATCGTTGTGTTTGCCTTTCAGGCCCAGGTCGATCAACGTTCCGCCGGTTTGCACGGCATTCGACGAAGTCAAATCTACCGTGGCACTGCCCCCTACGGTCGGGATGGTTTCCGTGTCGATGTTGTCGATGATCGCAACTAACTTTCCATTCGTGAGATACCAGTCGCCAATGCCTCCAGCAGCGTCCGTCCCTCCGAACAGCAGGGCGTTTGCGTTCGCGGTGGTGATTTGTTCCGCCTTGCAAGGGCCACAAGCTGCCTGCAGTTCCATCGGCGCGAGAGAACAGGCAACAACGACGACGAAAGCGAGCCAAGATGGTTTGCGCATCGGTCCCTCCCTCCTCGTGACCAGCGAACGTGGCCTAAGCCTTGTCACTAGGCTTTTCTCAAATTTGTCGCTTGCCTGTCAAGGTCGGTATTGCGCGCTCGAGGCCGAGCATTTGTGGGATGCGTCGAGCTCCCGCCACTGATTGCGTGGTCTTCCTTGCCTGCTACCAACGACCGTTGTGGTAGAGGCAAGCGAGGTTCACCGCTCTGGCTTTGTGGCGTTGGTTGGGCGACCGAACGTGGGCAAATCGACGCTGCTCAATCAGTTGCTGGGCCAGAAGATCGCCATCGTGACACCAAAACCCCAGACTACGCGCGGGCGAATTCGCGGCATCCTTACGCTACCCCATGCGCAAATTGTGTTCGTCGACACACCGGGGCTTCACGAAGCCAAGAGCCTAATCAATCGCCGCATGGTGCAAATTGCAGAAGACACGATGGAAGAGGCCGACTTGATCTTGTGGCTGGTCGATGCGCGCGAGGGCCTAACCGACGAGGACCGAGCGCTAGCTCCCCGACTGCAACGTTTTGGCAATCGCCTGATCGTAGCCTTGAACAAGATCGACTGTCGCAAGCCCGACGAGCTCATCCCCATTTTGGGGCAACTGGACCAGTTACTGCCGGGAGTGGACGTGGTTCCCATCAGTGCCTTGGAAGGAGCGAACATTGCCGAGTTGTTGCGGGTGGTCACGGAGAAGCTTCCGCCCGGCCCGCGCTTATACGACCCGGAGACGCTGACCGATCAAACGGAACGAGCCCTGGTCCAGGAAATCATTCGCGAGCAAGTCTTGTTGCAGACCCGGCAAGAGATCCCTTACGCGGTGGCGGTGACCGTGGAAAGCTTCGAGGAAAAGGATCATGTGGTGGTTATTCACGCCACCATTCACGTGGAGCGCGAATCGCAAAAGCCGATTTTGATTGGCAAAGGGGGCAAAAAGATCAAATCGATCGGCAGCGCCGCACGCCAGCAAATCGAACAGCTACTGGGGAAAACGGTGTACCTGGAACTCTTCGTCCGCGTGCAGGAAGACTGGACAAAGGACCCTCGGCGGCTGCGGGAGTTCGGCTTGTGAGTTTGCTGGCTGAGGTAGGCGCCGATCCTTAAGCCCCCAGTTCTCGCTCCTCGAGCCTGCGCTGGGCCTCGGCCTTCAATGCCGCTTTTTCCACTTTCCCGGTTGCGGTGTAAGGGATAGCTTCTTTGCTCACGGCGAAAATGTACCGGGGCACTTTGTAGCTCGCTAACCGCTCTCGGCAGAACTTCACTAGGTCTTCTTCGCTAACCGTGGTTGAGCCACGCGGAACCACGAAAGCGGCGACGTTTTCCCCGCGCGTTTCGTGAGGTACCCCCACCACGTAAGCGGCCTCGATCGCGGGATGTTGTTCCAAGGTTTCTTCCACTTCCCGCGCCGCTACGTTCACCCCCGCAGTTTTGATCACGTCTTTCAGTCGCCCAACGAAATGCAAGCGGCCCGACTCGTCAAAAAAGCCGAGGTCGCCAGTGTGGAAGAAGCCTTCACAGTCGAACGTTTCTTCCGCAGGGACTTTGTAATAGCCCTCCATCAGGGTAACGCCGCGCACACAAATTTCACCGGTTGAACCCTGGGGTAGCCTCGCACCTGTTTGCGGATCGACGATCCGCACCTCCGTGCCTGCCAAGGGCTTCCCGCAGGTCGTGGTCCGGACATCCTCAGGTTCCTGCCAGTGCGCACAGGCCACGCAGGTCGCCGTTTCGCTGAGTCCATACATGCCCACGGCAAGATGAGGTTGAACGAGAAGCCGCCCCGCAAGTGCGTGCGCGGAGCCTTTGCGCAGTGCAAGCTGGTGCCGCGAAAAATCGGGGTGTTCGAGTAGCGGCCCCGCTTGGTGCCAGCCCGCCATGATCGTACACTTTTCTTTTTCCAGGAGCCGCAGCGCTCCGCCAGCCTCTACCCGTTCTTGTAAAACCACACGAGCGCCGCCCGACCAAGTGGCGAGAAGTCCCAGCACAAAGCCACCGGTCCAGAACAGGGGCATATGGCCCCACCAAGCGTC
This sequence comes from bacterium HR30, assembly GCA_002898795.1. Lineage (GTDB taxonomy): Bacteria > Desulfobacterota > Binatia > HRBIN30 > HRBIN30 > HRBIN30. The sequence continues at coordinate 8,624 of BEIG01000108.1, forward strand.
TTCCTCGCCAATGCCCACTGCCTGGGCGATTCGCTGAGCGGAAACCAGAAGCGCTTCGTGGCAATGCACCACCGCCTTCGGTCGCGCCGTGGTGCCTGAGGTAAAAAAAATCACCGCCCAATCGCTCGGAACTACCCGCTCCCCAAGCGCCTCTACGTAGCTCGGGCTGGAGGAACGGCCCGACGTACTTTCGACCTGTTCGGGGTTGGATCTCGCAGGAAAAAAGTGCACCCAGCGTAAGTTGGGAAAGTTTGTATTCCACAGCGGCTCGCCTGTGGCGCCGTTCGCAAGATCGGGTAGAAGACCGGTAAGGTCTGCTACAAAGTCCCGCGCACGAAAGGCGGACATGGCAACCAATCCTTCCACATCCGCGTGGCGCAGCGCAAAAGCTAGTTCTTGTGTCTTCCACAGGGTAGACAAAGGCACCACCACCGCCCCCAAGCTCCAGGCGCCGAAGGCATAAAAGATCCATTCCGGACGGTTCGTGCAGAGAAGGCCCACGTGAGTGCCCTTGGTTACTCCCCTGGTGGCAAGCCAACGAGCTGCAGCTTCGACCTGCTGGGAGAGTTCTTTCCCCGAGTAGCGAGCCGTTACCGTGCCCTCGGGTGCAAAGGCGAGCATTTCACGCTCGCCAAAATGTGCACTCGTTTCGTAAAGAAATCGGGCGAGGGTTTGGGCCACCGTGGCTGCCTCCAGCGCCTTCGCTTACGCGCAAACGCCAGCGGCCCTTAATGCCGCGATCTCTTCGTTCGACTTGCCGAGCAAGCGTAAGCACTCTTCCGTGTGCTCGCCCAGCTCTGGCGGTGGGATGCGGAGCGAGCCGGGGGTCTCACTCATCCGGAAGATCACGTTCATGGTACGAAACGGTCCCATCTTCGGGTGCTCCCAGTTTACCACCGATCCCAAGACTTTGAGCTGTTCGAGTTCGAAAAGTTCTTTCAGGGAGTTCACTTTGCACGCGGGTACATCGTGACGGTGGCAAAGCTCGATCCAGTGGTTGCAGGTATTGGTTCGAAAGATTTCTTGGAGGGTCGATACGACCACCTCGCGGTTGCGGCAACGCGCGGTGTTGGTGGCAAAACGAGGATCTTGCAAAAGATCCTCCCGACCGAGCGCCGTGCACAAACGCTTGAAGAAGGCATTCGTCAAGCAGGCGAGAATGAAATACCCGTCGCTTGCGGCAAAAGCCTGGTAAGGAACGAGATCGGGATGTCCATTGCCGAATTTGGGATAGTCGTAGCCCGTGTTGAGGTAGGCCGTCGAGATGTCGGCGAGAAGGGAAATGACCGCGTCGAGCATCGTCAAATCGATCCGCTGGCCCACACCCGTTTTCTCACGGTGAAAGAGCGCAAGCGCGATCGCGTAGGCGCAGTAAATACCGGAGGAAATGTCGGCCACCGGCCCGGCAGCTTTGGCTGGCGGCCCGTCAGGGAACCCTGTAAGCCCCATCATCCCGCCAGTCGCTTGCAGGATCAGATCCATCCCCGGCTGATGGGCCATCGGTCCGCGATCGCCAAAAGCGGTAATCGAGGCGTAAATGAGCCGGGGGTTGATTTCTTTCAGTTGATCGTAACCGAGCCCAAGACGGTCCATCACTCCGGGCCGGAAATTCTCCACGACGACGTCCGCCTGTTTCACCATTTCTCGCGCCAGTTGGGCGCCCTCTGGGTGCTTGATGTCTACCGCAACCGAGCGCTTGTTTCGGTTGAGGCCCCAAAAGTTGTAACTGCCAATGCGTGGATCGGCTCCGCGGGCGTAGCGGATGCTGTCCCCACGGCCGGGCTTTTCGATCTTCCAAACATCGGCTCCCATGTCGCCCAAAAGGGTCGTACACCAAGGCCCGGCGGCTTGGTGACTGAAATCGATCACGCGAATACCGTGTAAAGGCCCTTGCTGACTAGCCATGCCCTTGCCCTCCTACTGTGCCGACGAAACTTCCCGTGCGTGGTGAAAAAGGTTTTTCAGCGCGGCGAGGTCCACTTTGTTGGTGGCAGTGCGCGGGAGCTGAGACACGAACTCGACTCGCCGCGGCTTTTTAAATGCCGCTAGATGCTTCCCTGCGAAGTCGATCAGTTCCTGTGCATCCACCTTGGCGCCCGATCGGCGTACAACGACTGCAGTCACTTGCTCACCCCATTTCGGGTGCGGCGTACCGATCACCGCAACGTCCTCCACGGCTGGGTGTCGCCGCAACACCCCTTCGACTTCGAGTGGGGAAACATTCTCGCCGCCAGTGATGATCAAATTTTTGATCCGGCCAGTGATATAGAAGAAGCCGGCTTCATCCCGACACCCAAGGTCGCCCGTGTGGAGCCAACCCTCCCGAAGAGCAGCCCGCGTTGCGGACGCATCTCGCCAGTATCCACGCATCACTGTGGGACCCCCAACGACGATTTCCCCTTCCTCTCCCGTGGCTGCCCAACTGCCGTCCTGCTTGCGAACGCGCACGAGCACGTGAGGGTTCTGGCGGCCCACCGTGCCGGGGTGCTCAAAGACCTCCTGGCCTCGTGCCATGGTGACGCCGTCTGTCGCTTCCGACTGGCCATACGCCTCGATGATCTCTGCACCGCGAAAAATACCGCGAAGTGACTCCTTGGCTTCCATAGGTGTGAACGTGCCCCCTACGGAAACCTTCCGGACCCGTTGTGCGACGCTCGGCGGTATCCCGCCACGTCCGATGACGTCGGCTACCATCCCCCCGATCAAGGTGAAGTCGGTAATCCCGTGTCGCTCCGTGGCCCAAAACAGCTCGTCCAGATCGAAGCGAGGAAACAATACCACGGTCGCTCCGAAGAGAATTCGGCAAAGCACGTGAGACACGAATACTGGGGTGTGGCTGAGTAGGCTCAAGGCCGCGCCCACCTCGCTGCCGTTGTCTCCACGAGCGCTAGCACAGGCCAATGCGGACCAAAAAAGGTTCGTATGAGTCAGCATGACTGCTTTCGGTGTGCCCGTGGTACCCGACGTGGCCGCCAGCACCGCGAGTTCGCCCCCACGACGCGCAAAGGTCCGCGCTCTTGCAGACACGGAACGCTGGTGGACAACCCGCACGCCGCTTCCCGGTTCTTCACCGACTTCGACAACCGGTATGGGAAGTTCCTGCCACACGGGTTCGAGCGAGGCGACCGACAGCGGGTCGAGGACGAGGGCATCTGCGTCAATATGCTGGACCGAACGGCGCAACTCATCGCCTGTGGCGCGCACACTGATTGGAGCGGCCGTGGCTTGCAACGCCCAAGCCCCATAGTGGCTGGCCACCGCCAAGGGGCTGTTCGGGGCACGAAAGGCCACTCGGCTCCCTCGCCCACAGCCTAGCCCGGCGAGGGTCGCGGCCAGTTGCTCCGCAAAGTCAGCGACGGCATCGTATGGCCACAGCCGATCGCGGAAAACCAGCCCTCGGGTGTTGCCCCACCGCGCTCCTTGGAGGCGCAAGAACTCCGTGGAGGTGGGGAGCAAAAGCGCATCTCTACGCCTTGGGCCGTGAGGGCTCCGCATGGCGACCGCAACTAACGGCTGTTCACCTGGTGTGTCAAGCGGTTCCCTCCCCGGAGACAACACACGACCGGTAGAGTTCGAGGCCCAAAGCAACGCGTTCAGCCGGTGTGGAGTTTGCCGGCGGCAAATGAGCGAGGAGTTTCACCAAGATCGGACGCAAAC
>BEIG01000109.1 GCA_002898795.1 bacterium HR30
GTTGCCCATGGCTCGGCACCAAAGCTGCCACGACACCAAATGCAGCGGAACGACGGAACAGTGCCACAACCCCAGCGCTGTTCGCCATCGCTCCCCCAAGGGAAGGTCCATAACTGGGACTGTCCCTAGAGAATGGCCGGGCCCTGTGATAGCGCAATCCATGATGACGAAAAGCAAAGTCCTCGCTTTTCCGGTGCTTCTTGAGGAGTTGCAAACGTTGCGACGTCAAGGAAAGCGCATCGTGTTTACCAACGGCTGTTTCGATCTCTTGCACCCTGGACACGTTCGCTATTTGCGCGCCGCTCGGGAGCTCGGCGATGTGCTTGTGGTTGCGATCAACAGCGATGCTTCAGTGCGCCGCATCAAGGGCCCAAAACGTCCGCTGGTTCCTGCTCAAGACCGAGCAGAGCTCCTCGCTGCACTCGAAATGGTCGATTACGTGACGATTTTCGACGAGGACACGCCCCTTGACCTCATCGAGAAAATTGCGCCCGACGTGCTGGTCAAAGGTGGGGACTGGCCACCGGACACCATCGTGGGCGCATCGGTGGTTCAGGCGCGCGGGGGAGTGGTGCGCTCGGTCCCCTACGCCGCAGGCTATTCGACTTCTGGCTTGGTGAAACGAATTTTAGAGCGCGAGCGGGAGTGTGGCGTCCCCTCTACCAGGTAAGGACGGACGCCGGGCAGCCACCGTGCCAACCACCGCACGCGTTGGCGAGCACGCATGGTCTAGTGTTCATGGCGACTTGCCCTATTCTGCGGGGCCGCCAGACACGTTGCTGCCGCGTCTTCGGTACGGACCGTGTGGTTGGAGCCCACGGGGTTACAGGAGCAAAGTCATACCCACTTGCATGGCAAACCCCATGTCCCCAGCCAATTTGATTTTTCCCTGCATAAAGGCAGCTTGGGGATCGAGCTTACCGTGTTGGATCTCGGCAACAGCGCTCATAGGCAGAGTAATGGTTACCCGAGCTTCCCCTTCCTTTGGGGCATCGCCGAACACGATGAGGCAACTCAAGTCTCCCCCTTCGAGGCCCGTTAGGACGAAACGGACACTCCCCATTAGCGTTTTGATCCGATCGAGTCGCGACTTTCCCAAGGGGCGGCGTGGATCGGTGCCGAAGGGAATGGATAGGCCCGTAGCGAAACGAGCCCACTGCTCCGGAGTTTGCACAATGGTCATCACCGGGGGATGGGTGGGCTCACTCTCGATGCGCATTTGCCCCGAGGAAAAGTTCGCATAGCGAACGATGGGTTCGGGCCCCTGGATCTCCCAGGCAATCGTGCCCTCAGCGGCTTGCAAGTCGGCCAACTGTCGCTCGATCTCGACTCGGCGTTTCTCCAACTCTTTCACTTGCTCTGCAAAGCGAGGGGCAATGTGTCGGGTGAGAAACTCTTCCAAGCTAGGAACTTGAACCGCATCCGCACTCATCTTCTCGATCCTCCCTTTACAAGACAGCGTGTTGTCGCTACGCAGCTTGCCCGCGCGAGGTTAACGATATGGCCCGGAGCTGCGAGATTTGCGGAAAGCATCGTTCGGTCGGCCACAATGTCAGTCACGCAAACAATAAAACCAAGCGAACGTGGCAGCCGAACTTGCAACGAGTTCGTGCACAAGTCAACGGCGGTGTGCGTCGGCTACGCGTGTGCACCCGCTGCTTGCGCTCCGGCCGCGTGCTGAAAGCGCCGGTGCGTTCCGTCACGTTGTAAACCTCGAGCAAGCCAGCTTCGCACGCGCGGTGAGCCCGGACTCGTACCGGCATGGCGAAGGCCGTGCGCTGTTGGTGCGTCGCGTGTAGCCAGTGCAGGGTCTCGACGCCTTGGTGCGTAGCCCCGTTCGGAGCAGCGGGCGAGGCCTACCCGTCGCAACACGACGCTCTCAGTAGGCTCGACCGCACAGGTAGCCTGACGGGCGTCTTTTCATGCTACACCAGGGCGGATTGGCCCTGGCCGTTGTGCACGCTTTTGATCTGCATTGGGGTGGAGCCCAAGGACTCTAGGCGTGCTTAAGCCTGACGGTAGGCTTGCCCGCCTAGCCGAGGGTCCGCCGCTCAGCGCCACCGTCTTGATCACGTCATCAATGTACGAGCGCACCAATGGAAGGATGGAAAGCAAAAGAACATGCGTCTGGGCCTATCGCCCCTGTGACGCATCCTCTCACCACAGCACGAAGGCTGCTCGGTGGGTCGAGCCGCAATGCGCCTACCGTTGCCTCCTTCTAGCCCACGGAGCCAAGTGGTGTTACCGTGAGGCGCATGCCCGACTACCGTCGTCGCGCGACCAAGGAGGCCATGAGCCTCCGTTTCGATTTCCACGGGGTCTTGTTAGGGGAGGGAGGGGCCGAAGCTCGCCTCGTCGCCGAGATCAACGAACTGCAAAACCGTTTGGGGTCCGCCCACGAAGAGCTTTCGGCTCGGCGTCGTGCAGGAGAGCTTCCCTTTCTGGACTGGGTTCACGATCGGGAGGGTTTGGCTCTGGTCAAGGACCTTGCCGAGGAGGTGCGGCAATATGCCAAAACGCTCGTGGTCGTGGGTGCCGGTGGGACCGCTTTAGCGGCACAAACTTTGGTCCGCGCGGCGCCACCGGGCTCGGTCCGTGTACTTTTTGCTGACTCCATTGACCCGGACCTTTTGGGACCGCTGTTGGACCAGCTCGATCTCACCACCACCGTGTTCAACGTGATCAGTAAATCGGGAGAAACGCCCGAAACCTTGGCGCAGTTCCTCGTCATCCGGGACCTACTCCTCCGGCACTTGGGTGGGGTGGACTATACCCGACACCTCGTAGTCACCACGGATGCAGACCAAGGAGCATTGCGGCAGATCGTGCACGATGAAGGGTTTCGGTCTGTGCCCATTCCGCCTGGGGTGAGCGATCGCTTTGCCGCACTCAGCCCAGCCAGTTTCTTTCCGGCTGCGGTTGCAGGGATACGGGTCGACGAGGTCATTGCCGGAGCCGTGTGGATGGATACGCGTTGCCAAGATCCCGATGTTTGGCACAACCCCGCGCTGCTCCTGGCTGCCTCGCTCTATCTCGCGCACACTGGACACGCCTTACAACACGTCCTCTTTCTCCCGTTTTGCCGCCAGTTGGAACCCCTTGCCCAGTGGAGCTCGGAGCTCTTGGTGGAGGCGGTGCAAAAGTCTCGGGGCAATTCCTCTGTTTACCCACCAGTGACGTGGTTTCCGCATTCGCAGCGGGCAGCCGATCCTTACCTCATGGCGCAGCTTCTCCTGGAGCGGCCCAATGACACCGTAGCGATTCTTCTGTCCGCCGCTGACCATGGTCGCGAGCTCTCGATTGCGGCCGCATACCAGGATCTCGAGGCGGTTGGTTATCTTGGCAGCAAGGGGCTCGGGCAAATGCTCGAGCAGAGCGAGCGGGCTCTCGAGGCACTCCTACGCCGGCACGGCCGGTGGCACATTTTAGCCCGTTGGCCTGCTGTGAATCCGTTTACGTTGGGGCAGTGGGTGCATGCCCTGGAAGTGACCACTTTGTACCTGGCCCATCTTTTCCAAGTCGAACTATGGGCTCAGCCTGCAGCGGATGCCTGCCGGCGCTTGCTCTATGGGGCTCTCGGGCGTAAAGGATTCGAAGCTCAGGGAGACGAGGTGGCAAGCCTCGTTGCCGTGAGGCGCAAAGAATGGGTCCTGTGAGGAAAGCAGTTGGGGGCAAATCCGTCCGTTCGATCCGATGAACGAACAAGCACCGCTGGCGCGTAAACTGGAGGACAGGCAAGAGGGGCTGGCGCCGGGAGAGCGCCGCGTGGTGGTGCTGCCTCCGGAAGTCGCCGACAAGATTGCTGCGGGCGAAGTGGTGGAACGGCCAGCTTCCGTGGTCAAGGAGCTCGTTGAAAACGCGCTGGATGCGGGGGCAAAAAACATTCGGGTAGAACTCGAGGAAGCGGGACTTGGGCTCATTGCGGTCATCGACGATGGCGAGGGAATGAGCCGCGAGGATGCGGTATGCGCGTTTCAGCGACACGCCACGAGCAAGGTACGCACGCTTGCGGACCTCGAACGGATCACCACACTGGGCTTTCGAGGCGAGGCATTGGCCAGCATCGCTGCGGTTTCGACGACCACGCTTTGTACACGTCGGCGCGAGGATCTGGTTGGCACCCGCGTCGTTCTGGAAGGTGGTAAGCTTCTCGAGGTCAGCGAAATCGGGGGCCCACCAGGAACGCGTGTGGAAGTCGTTGGCCTTTTTGCCAACGTGCCAGCAAGGCGAAAATTTTTAAAAGCGCCAGCAACGGAAATGGGGCAAGTGAGCGAACAACTCACCCGCATGGCGCTGGCCTGGCCGAACGTAGCCTTCGAATTACGGCATGGCCGGAGGGTGCTCCTCCATTTCCCCCAAACGGCACGATTCGAAGAGCGGCTCGCGCAAGTGTTTGGCCGTGACCGTGCGGCAAGTTTCCTCGATTTCGAAGCGGAGGCTAGCGTGGGTCGGGTGCGTGGGTACTTGAGCCCCTCGCACTTTAGCCTTCCCTCGCCAAGGCAGATTTTCACCTACGTCAACCACCGTTACGTGCGCGACAAGCTCGTCACCCATGCCCTGCTCGCTGGGTACAGCACTCTACTCATGACGGGCCGCTACCCGTTAGCGGTTTTGTTCCTGGAACTTGCCCCTACCGAGATCGACGTCAACGTTCACCCGGCCAAGCTCGAGGTTCGCTTCCGGCGCGGAGGAGCCGTCCACGAACTCATCAGCCGCAGCGTGCAGGAGCGGCTGCGGGCGCAGTTGCCACCGTTGGGGAGTGGCTTGTCGGAGGGAGACAAGCCGAAACTCGAGTTCGCCAGTTTGCCGCAAATCGAACCGCTGCCGCTCGGGCCTCCTGAGTCGACACAAAGGGAAGGCGGGGCGGTGCCGCAGTGGGTCTTGGAGGTACCGTGGCGCAGCCCCTCGCAGCCACCGTCCTCAGCAACGCTGGCTCCACCGCAGGCGCGGCCAAGCTTTGCACAGCTACGGGTCGTCGGCCAAGTCTTTGAGGGATATCTCGTGTGCGAAGGCCGGGATCAGTTCGTTCTTGTGGACCAGCATGCCGCCCACGAACGAGTGGTGTTCGAGCGCTTGCGATCCTCGTACGCCCGCGGGCCGCTGCCACGGCAGCAGTTGCTGATGGGGGCCGTGGTCCCGCTCGATGCACGAGCCGCGGCGCGCCTTGTGGAATACGGAGAAGAGGCCGAACGCCTTGGTTTCGAGGTGGAGGCGTTTGGAATGGATGCGGTCATTGTGCGCGCTGTCCCGGCGCTGCTAGCACACCTGGATCCGGCACAACTGGTGCGCGACTTGGCAGAGGAGCTGGTAGAAGTCGAGCGTCCCGAGGGGCTCGCGCGCGCTGCGGAGCGAGTGTTCGCCCGCATGGCGTGCCACACCGCGGTACGTGTGGGCCAAAGCCTCGGGGTGGACGAAATTCGCGCACTTTTACGTGCCATGGACGAAATCGATTTTGCCGCTCACTGCCCCCATGGCCGGCCGGCCTTTTTGGTTTGGCCACGAACCGAAATCGAACGGATGTTCCGCCGGATTTGAACTTTAGAGACGTGACGGAGGCACACTCTCGAACTGTCCAGGCCAGTTTGAATCCGCTCGCCCGCTTGGACCCGGCACAAAGGGTTTTTGTTTATCCAGCTTGGGGGCGCCTTGCGCTCAGCCTTTTGCTCCTCTGGCGCTGGATTGGCGTGTGGTGGGTGAGCCTTCTCGTGCTTTTGGCGTCCGATCCTCCGGTTACCCCTCCCCTGCTCCTCCGCCTAGTCGCGATAGGGATCGTCGTGCCGTTCATCCTAGAGATGGTTTTTCGTCGCGCTTATCGGGCGCGCACCTTTTGTGAGCCCGAAACCTTGAGGATTGCATTTCGCTCGGAGGAGCTGGAAATCCCGCGCGCTCGCATTGCGGCGGTAAGGCCGTGGCGTGTGCCGTTGCCCGGCCCCGGCCTTGCCCTGCTCGTACCCGGCGGGAAGTTGTTGCGCGAGCGGGTCGAAGTCCCTTCACCCCGATCCTGGGCAAAACTCCACGGTCTTGCACTGGAAGAAGGCTCGCGCGCTACCGCCGCCACCCTCGCCTTTGCTGAGGCCCGCGCCGCCAGCCAGCCTTGGCGCTGGTATCATTACGTGGCAAAGTTTTTTGTCTTCGGCCTCATACCGGCAGCCCTTCTCTTCCAAGTTCACCAGCGCATCGCTTACGGGAGCGTGCTCGGGGAGTACTATCTTCGAGGTCCCGCTGCCTACCTCCGCACCTGGGCTGTCTACTACGGAACCGTGGTCGTTTACCTGTTGCTGTTTGCAGGCCTTCTCCGCTCTGTGCTCGAGGTTTTGCTGTGGTTCGCTGCGCAAACTCACCCCCAACGTGCGATCCCGGGTCGGCGGGCGGGAGAGCGCCTCGTCCACTTCGTGTACTACTTGGGGGTGCTCCTGTTGCTCGCTCTTCGCTTCTCTGGCTGCGGATGAAGGCAGCGGGGCGCTAGCTCCCGGCCAGTGGAAGGGCGGGAAGCCCAGAGGAGGATAAGTTGGAAAAGAAGCTCCCCCAAGGACAAATGGGACTTGCAGCCACGAGCGAACTCGTTCCTGTGGCTTTTGTCCCTTCCTCGATCGGAATGCCTCGACGGCCTTGGCGGAGGTGTCGCGCGTAACGGAGCCCCTGTAGCACCGCTCACGCGAGTAGGCAGAGTCATCACCAAAAAACTCGACTTCAAAAGCTCCGATGGTCTTCCCCCATTCCCCTCGGACAAATGGATTTTAGCGCCGGCACCGTTCGAGCAAGGGGCCACTGGCCGTCGGGGCACGAATCCCGGAGGTCCCGAGGGAGCGCCATAAAGCAGGCGTGGCCGTACGTTACAAACCCGCGGGAACAGCTCCCATCCCGACATCCCGGCTGAATGCTACGCGAACTTTCTTCCGGCGGCGTCACGGAGAAAGGTCTTCGAGAAGTGTGTTGGCCGGGTCATTTTCCTTACCCCGACGACAAACCAACCTCGGTGATGGGGAACGCCTTCCAGCAGGCAAGTCCCGCCCAAAGCGTCGTTTAACCTGGAAGTGGTCGTGGGACCCCCGGTTCTCTTTGGGCGGGGCGGCCTACCCCCCTCGCATTTTGACCGCGTTTTCGCGAAAAGAGGCGGTGCGGGTGCGGCGCGGTGCTCCCAGCATTGGGGCACGCCACGCCAGGGTTCGACAACCGCGCCCGCGTACGCGAGGCAGAAAAGGAGGTAGTTGATGTCCCAGTATCGACCGATGACCGAAGAGGAACTGCGCGAGAGAGTCCGGCGCCTCAAGGCAGAGTATCCGCCAGACAAAGTGGACATGTACACGTTTCGTGGCGCCCAGTACGACCACGGACTTGCTTGGGTGCACTTTCCCGAAGGGTACGGCGGATTGGGGATCAATCCGAAGCTGCAAGCCATCGTTGCCGACGAACTGCGTAGAGACGTGCATACGGTGTACGACGACTTGGCGGTGAACCCCATTGGCATCGGGATGGGTGCTCCCACGCTCATGACTTACGGTTCGGATGAGCTCAAGCGCGCGTTGTTGCGCAAATGCTTTACCGGCGAAGAAATTTGGTGTCAGCTTTTCAGTGAACCAGGGGCAGGTTCCGACGTGGCTGGTCTCGCCACGCGAGCTGTACGTGACGGAGATGACTGGATCGTCAATGGCCAGAAGGTGTGGACCACGCTGGCCCACGTTGCCAAGTGGGGGCTGCTCGTAGCGCGCACCAACCCCGACGTTCCGAAGCACGAAGGGCTGTCGTACTTTCTTTTGGATATGCAGTCCCCGGGCGTCGAAGTCCGCCCGCTTTACCAAATCACGGGGGAAGCTGAGTTCAACGAGGTGTTTTTAAACGATGTCCGGATTCCCCATCGTTATATGCTGGGGAAGGAAGGGCAAGGCTGGCAAGTGGCCATTACGACCCTCATGAACGAGCGCACAGCCTTGGGCGGGGGCTCGACCCAAAAAGGAGGCGGGCCCATTCAAGTGCTCATGCAAATCTGGGCGGCGCGGCCTCCCAAACGGCACAAACCTGCGGAAGCTGCCGTTTTGCGAGATCGGATCACGCGCCTTTACATCGAATCCGAGCTCCTGCGACTCACTGCCTTGCGAGCACGGGAGATGATGCGAGCGGGAAACCCGGGACCAGAAGGCTCTGTCGGGAAACTGGCGCAAGCTGAGCTTTACAAAAAGATTTGGGAGTGCACCATGGACGTACTTGGCGAGGAAGCGCTGGTGTACGAACCTGGGTACGCCTTGCGCCGGCCCTCCCAAGAAGAACGGCGCGATAAAGTGCTGCTCGCCAAGTATCAGTTCTTGCGTTCGCGGGCGAATTCCATCGAGGGAGGCACCTCCGAGATCATGCGCAACATTCTGGGCGAGCGCGTGCTGGGGCTGCCCGGAGAGCCGCGAACGGACAAAGGCATTCCCTGGAAAGACATCCCCCGTGGCGGATGATGCCTAGGGCTTCCGATCGATCGTACTCTGTTGAGCAAGGAGAATCTTATGGATTTCGCATTCACTCCAGAACACGAGGAACTGCGGCAAACAGTTCGTCGCTTTTTGCAAGACCGGTCCGACGAGGCCACGGTCCGCCGCCTCATGGTCACGGACGATGGGTTCGACCGTGGAACATGGAAGCAGTTGGCTGAGCAACTCGGACTGACCGCCCTTATCGTTCCCGAAGAGTTCGGCGGGAGTGGCCTAGGCCCCGTGGAACTGGCCATCACACTCGAGGAAATGGGCCGATTTTTGTTTTGCGCCCCGTATCTTTCGACGGCGGCATTAGCCGTGACCGTGCTGCGGGAAGCAGCAAACGATGCGGCCAAGCAAGAGTTGCTGCCGGCGATTGCAAAAGGGGAAAGAATCGTTGCCTTGGCCCTCGCCGAGGCGCCAGGGCTTTGGGAGCCAAGTGATGTGCGCATGAAGGCCCGAGAAGTTGGAGGCCGTTGGACCCTGACGGGGGAGAAAACGGCCGTGATCGATGGTCAAACTGCCGACGACTTCTTGGTGGTAGCACGAAGCTCGCAAGGTTTGTCGTTGTTCCGCGTCCGCGCCGAGGCCGATGGTTTGCAACGCGAACCCCTGCCCACCTTGGACCTCACCCGCAAACTCGCCCGAGTGCGCTTTCGGAAAACGCCCGCCGAACCGATTGCAGCCGCGCCCGACGTTCAACCACAACTCGAACGTGCCTTTTTGCTCGGGCTCGTTGCTTTGGCCGCAGAGCAAGCGGGCGGGGCGCAGCAGTGCCTCGATCTATCCACCCAACACGCCAAAACTCGTTGGCAGTTTGGCCGCCCTATTGGGTCTTTTCAGGCCATCAAGCATCGCTGTGCCGACATGCTGGTAGCGGTGGAGTTCGCCAAATCGGCTGCCTATCATGCCGCGTTTCGGGCTCAGGAGGGCGACGAGGCCGAGCTGCCCGTTGCCGCACGCATGGCCAAGGCGTACTGTTCGGATGCATTTTTCCAAGTCGCCAACGATACCATTCAGGTGCACGGCGGTATGGGCTTTACCTGGGAACACCCGGCACACTTGTACTTCAAGCGAGCGAAAAGCAGTGCCCTGTTGTTCGGGGACTCGGTGCACCACCGCGATCGACTCGCCACACTCATTGGCGTCTGAACTATCTCGCAAGCGGGCGCGCCGTCAGGAGGCGGAAAAATCCCACGCGGCGCGCCCCGCGGTGAGCAAAGCAAGAAGTGCAAGCAAGCCCACGACCAAGGGTCGGTAGTGTTTTGCGCCATAACGCTCGAACACCCACCGCCCGACATGGACCCCCAGCAGCGATGGCAGCAGCCACAGCGCGGCGTTCATCCACACCGCATGCGTGAGGAGCCCCATCGCTCCCATGGCAACGAGAGAAACCACATCCGCAACAACGAAAAAAGCGATGAGCGAAGCACGTACCACTTCAGCACGCGCAGGCGAACTCAAGTAGTACAAAATCACCGGGGGCCCGCCGATGGACGCGCTTGCGTTCAGTAAACCGGAACAAATTCCCGCAACCACCTGCGCCGTCACTCCGTGCGCCCAGGGCAGCGCGGCTTCTCGAGTCAAGGCAAGCGCTCCGAACAATACGGCCAAGGACACCCAAAGTCGGAGCGTGGCGGGCGAAGCATGGGCGAGAAGCCACGCACCCGGAGCGGTGCCAATCCCCATTCCGACAAGGAGCCAAACAATGGAGTTCCAGTGCGCATGCGACCACACACCTCGCAGCAAAGGAACGCTCGCCAAAATTTCGAGGCAAAGAATCGTTGGAACGACCACTGCGGGCGGGTGTACGAGCGAAAGCCCGCTGACTGCCACCAGCGCAAAACCAAATCCACTGAAGCCGCGCACCACTCCGGCAATGAGGAGAACGAGCACATCGAACCCGAGTTCTACAGCGTGGCTCATCCATCCCTGCGACTAGATCGAGAAAAACGACAGGCGTGACGCCCGCCCCGCGCGGGCACCACGCCTGCCTTTCCGCTGGCTCGTACTCCGTTTACTTTGCCGGCAGCACGTAGGTGATGCCAATACCCGTGGTGACGAACTGCACCTCGTTCGTCGGGTTCACGCGTTGATCTAACTGATTGTACCGCGCCCAGGCACCGACGCTCAAAGCCTCACTGAGCAGCGCGTTAATCCCGCCGCCAGTGGAGAATCCCCACGAGGTTCGGCTAATTGGTGTATCACCTGCCAGACCCGTAAAGACCCCCACCTGGAATGTTTGGTATGGTTCGATGGTGATATCGCCGAGGGCAAACGGCTCTGCAATGCGGGGCCCGGCATGAAACCCGAACGCCCAGGTCGCATCTTTGTCGCGAATGCCCGGCCGGTTGTCGTTGGGGAATCCCACCACCTGAGCCTGTGCCATCAAGCCAAGGTAGTCATTCATGAGGTAACCGACGTAGGGACTAAAGGTACCGCCAGTGTCCAAGCGATCCGTCGTCTTCTCCACCGGGATGGCGGCGCCGAGGTCCAACCCAGCAATCACTTTGCTTGCTTCTTCCGCCATCGCCACGCGACCAAGAAGCCCACAGGCAATCGCAGCAATGGCCAGAATCCGCGCGTTCCGTTGTTTCATACTCCACACCTCCTTTGTTCCGCTGTGGAAGTCTGCGAAGTCACCGTGACCACTTGCGAGAGCCCGCAAGGGCCTTTTGCTGAGCCGCTTACATAACAACTTTTTTGCTAAAGACCAGGGTCGAAGCCCCAACGGGAAGGGCAATTTCAAAGCCGCCTTTCTCGGGACCTATTCGAGCGCCCTCTGCTTCGTTCCTCGGCGGCGAGCCAAAGGGCGTACCAGTGCCTCGAACCAAGCGGCACAAAGCAGGGGAAACAAAATTTCGTGATGGCCCGTGATGTGAATTCCGCGGCCATCCGGAATGGTGGGGCGCTGCAGCACGTTCACCTGTGGTCGGTAATGGCGCAAAAAGTCGAGATTGACCGTCAGCAGTTTGCGAATGCGGTAACCGAGGTTGCGGGCGAGGCTTACGGCTTTGACGAATACCTCAGGCAAGATGACCGCTGATCCTAACAATAGGAATGCGCCGCCATCGAGTCCGGCCACCAAAGCGACGAGATGTTGAAAATCCTCGAGGCTACTCCGACCAATGGCAGCACCATTGGCCTGGGGATGCATGTGAATGATGTCGGTACCAACGGCTACGTGTACGGTGACCGGAACCCCGAGCCGATATGCAGTGGCAAGAATGCTGACCTCAGGGCGCGCAAGTTTCATCCCTTGCAACGCGCGTCCGACCGCCCGACCTAAGCCCTCTCCGGGCTGTGCCTCGGCAATGGCGCGGTTCAGGAATTCCCCTGTTTCTCGTGCCATTCCAAAACGGCCGTCGAGGATGTGGCTGGCGACGTCCTCCGAGGTCCTGCCGGCAAAGGCAAGCTCGAAGTCGTGAACGATCACAGCGCCATTCACCGCCACGCCGGCCACGAGGCCACGTTCGAGAAGGTCATTGACCAGGGGACTCAATCCAACCTTGAGCACGTGGGCTCCAAGCCCGAGCAAAATGCGTTTCCCTCGTTTGTGCCTGCGGGCCAACTCCTCAGCCACCCAAAGAAGATCCTTGGCGGCCAAGAAATCCGGCAGGGATTCGCAAAATTCGCGGACCGTCAGGCCACTACGCAAAGGTTTCGCCAAGCCCCGAGTGGCAACCAACGACGGGCGTTGCTCTAAGGGATAGG
>BEIG01000110.1 GCA_002898795.1 bacterium HR30
GCCAAAGCGACGTATGCGCCGGTGATCGACAAGGTCCTCGTGCCGCCATCGGCTTCGATGACATCGCAATCGATCCAAATCGTACGGGGCCCAAGCTTGGTCAGGTCCACAACCGACCTTAAACTACGGCCGATCAGGCGCTGGATTTCATGGGTGCGCCCGCCCAGCCGCCCACGCGCCGCCTCTCGCTGAATCCGCTGTGGGCTCGAACCGGGTAGCATGCTGTACTCGGCCGTAAGCCAACCCTTTCCCGTGTTCTCCAAAAACGGAGGCACTGTCTCTTCCACCGACGCCGTGCAAATCACCCGCGTGTTACCAGCCTCTGCAAGCACCGACCCCAGCGCCTGGCGGATGAAGCCGGGGTGCAAAACAAGCGGGCGAAGCTCCGTTGGTTGGCGGCCATCGACTCGAGTCATCCCAGGGGCCCTCCTCGGTCAAAACGTGAACCGTTACTTCTATCAACCCCCAGGCAAACGAAGCAACCTCATTATTCGCGCGGCTCCGCACCCTACAGCCTCACCAGTTACCGGGCCCGGGCGCTAAAAAATTTCGCTGCGTGGGTTGCCGCCCGGGCAAACCGGCGCTAATTTTTTGACGCTTTTCGCGGGAGGTCCATGGAGCCACATATTGTCAAAGGCAACCACCCGGTCATGGAGAAGATTTTCCAGATCTGTGACCGTGTGGCGCCAACGGATTCGACGGTACTGATTCAAGGGGAAAGTGGCACGGGCAAGGAGCTCGTGGCCCGTTACATTCACGCGCGCAGTCGGCGGGCCAATAACCCCTTCATTGCCGTGAACTGCGGTGCCATTCCCGCCGATTTGCTGGAATCCGAAATGTTTGGCCACGAGAAGGGGGCTTTCACGGGTGCTGTGGCAGCGCGCATGGGGCTGTTCCAGTACGCCAACGGGGGCACCATTTTCTTGGACGAAATCGGGGAAATGCCCCCGGCATTGCAAGTAAAGCTTCTCCGCGTGTTACAGGAGCGCGAGATCCGTCCCGTAGGTGCCGACCGAACCGTTCGGGTCGACGTGCGGGTGATTGCGGCCACCAACCGGGATTTATCGGCCGATGTAAAAAGCGGCCGCTTCCGGGAGGACCTGTTTTATCGGCTGCAAGTAATCCCCATTACCATACCGCCGTTAAGGGAGCGGCGGTCGGACATTCCTCTTTTCGTCCAGTATTTCCTCGACAAGCACAACAGCCAGCGGCCAGGGCAGCCAGTGCGCATTTCGGATGAGGCCATGGTACACCTTTGGGAGTACGACTGGCCAGGGAATGTGCGGGAGCTCGAGAATTTGATCGAGCGGCTCGTGATCCTGAGCGAGGACGGGGTGATCCGCGTGGAGAATTTGCCGCCCAATATTCGCACATTCATTTCCGATAAGAAGATCCCGCGTCCGACGCTGACGGACGAGGGCATCGATCTCAATCGCGCCGTGGAAGAGTTCGAATATCGCTTGATCGATGAGGCCTTAAGGCGCACCAAGGGGAACAAACAAGCTGCCGCACGGCTTCTGGGCTTGAAGCGCACCACCCTGGTGGCCAAGTTGCGGCGCAAGGCCAATAGTTCGGACCAAGGGTGCGTCCTCTAAAACCAGAAAGGCAAGAAATATGTCCGATGCTCTCAAAGGTCGTATCTTGGTAGTCGACGACGACGAGAACGCAGTGGAAATCCTCACGCGCATGTTGGCCCGAGAGGGGCACGTCAGCATCTCCGCTGCCTCCGGGGCGCAAGCACTGGAAACGCTACAGCACGAGAACGTGGATGTCATTTTGTTGGATGTCATGATGCCCGGTATGGATGGCCTGGAAGTCTGTCGAAAAATGAGAGCAGACGAGCGCTTGCGTCAAATCCCGGTCATTTTGTTGACTGCGAAAGACGACCTGGACACCCGCGCCCGTGCAATGGAGCTCGGGGTCAGCGAATTCCTGACAAAACCAGTGAATCGGCGAGAACTGTTCACCCGCATCGATGCTCAACTCCACGCCCGCAACCTGTCGCGAGAGCTATCTGCAACTGTGGAAAAGGTTTTGCAGCCGGACAGCAAGACCGAAGGAGACTGACGGGCAAAGCGCCCGCACTTGGATGAAGCTGCGTCTCGCCAAGGTGGCGGCGTGGCTGCTGGTGACAGCGCTGATCACCATAACGCACGACACCGCAGTTGCCCGCCTGGAGCTCGGCTCCTCGACACACGGAGTACTCAGCGATGGGTCGTCGGATGCCGACTTATCCGGTCATCCGGAGAAGAACGCCTTGGCCGGATTTGTTCGCATCGCAACCAACAAAAAGGCCGTGCAGGCAGGCGCAGTGGAATCGCCCAACCCGGTGCCCCCATCTTCCACCGTGTTGGTCGTGGCTCCGCATCCGGACGACGAAACTCTAGCGGCCGGGGGATTGATTCAACGTGTGCTCGGCACTCGAGGAACCGTGCGGATTGTCTACGTCTCCAACGGCGACGGCTACCTCGAGGCCGTTCAAGCCCAGATGCAGGGGCGACCTCCCTCTGCTGACGACTTCCAACGGTACGGACGCCAGCGCCAAGCCGAAGCCGTGGAAGCACAGCTCGAGCTCGGGGTGCCTCCGACTTGGCTTACGTTTCTTGGATTCCCGGATGGTGGAATCCGCGCGCTCTGGAGCGAGTACTGGTGCTCCGCCGACCCGTATGTTTCGCCTTTCACCCACCAAAGCCGGTCGGACCAAAACGCGCATCTGTTGTATCGTGGGGTCGAGCTGGAAAGAGAACTGACCCGGCTGCTCTCGACCTGGAAACCGGACATTGTGGTTGCGCCAGACCCTCGCGACGTCCACTCGGATCACTGCGCAGTCGGCCTTTTCGTGCTCCAAGCCTTACGGGAATTGCGACGCCGAGGTACTCCCGCGCTGCCCAAGGTGTGGGGCTACTTGGTCCACTTCCCGGGCTATCCAGGCGACCCGGGATGGAAGGACGCGACCCGGCACAGCGGTGCATGCGGAGATAAAGACGGTGCCGCCACTTTGTCCGACACAAAATGGCTGCAGCTCGAGCTTGAAGAAAAACAAGTCAGGAGCAAACGATCTGCCCTCACCCGCTATGCCACGCAAGTGCAAGTGATGCGCCCTTTCCTCGAGCAGTTTGCTCGATCCGAGGAGTGGTTCTCCATCTTGGAACCAAAGCACTGGGACCTCCCACGGGTCATCCGCAAGGGGCGAAAGACAACAAAACCCGCCGAAGGTTGTTCGGCCAACCAAGGCATGATAGGCAACTTTGTCTGCCAGAGATGTGATGGGCGGCCCAATGGACAACGACTTCCGTTGTACTCCAGCCGACGGCTCCAAGCAAAACCGTGCCGTGTTCGGTGGCGTTCGCCGACCCATCGGCTCGGGAAGGGTGTTTTATGCAGTTGGTCAATCCAGCGACTTACGAAGTCGATATCGAGGGCAACCGCGCCCGTTTAGAACAATTACGCAAGGTTGTGGGCGACGCTGAACGTGTCGCCTTGTTGTTGCAGGACGACCCGGATCCGGACGGCATCGCCAGCGCCATTGCTTTGCGCACCGTGCTCGGACGCAACCGATCGACCACGCCCATTTTTACCTTCGGGCAAGTGACCCGCGCCGAAAACCTAGCCATGATCCGGCTGCTCGATGTGTCCGTGGAACCCGTTGATACGGAAACCTTACGGGCCTTCCCTCGGGTGGCCTTGCTCGACGTGCAGCCGGGATATTTCGGCGACCGACTGCCACACGTGCACATCGTGATCGACCATCATCCGCGGTGCGGGCCATTGGATGCCGAGTTCTGCGACGTGCGCACAAGCTACGGGGCAACTTCGACGATTCTCACTGAATACCTGGAAGCTGCCGGGGCCGACGTAAGCCAGCGCCTGGCCACGGCGTTGTTGTACGGAATCAAGAGCGACACGCTCATGCTCAACCGCGAAACCGGACCAGCAGACTTGCGCGCTTTCATGGCACTGTATCCTCTAACCAACTACAACGTGCTCCGCCGCATCGAACGGCCGGAGTTGCCCCTGGTTTTTGCCAACTTCCTGGCGCGCGTACTGCCCCGCATTCGCAAACGCGAAGAGCTACTGACTTTGCACGTTGGGCAAGTGGATCGGGAAGATGTCATTCCGCAACTGGCCGACTTTTGCATGCAGTTCGAGAATACCGAGTGGGTCGTCGTGTCCGGCAAAACCCACGATGCCATCGTCTTGTCCGTACGCAACCCGGGTTACGTCCGCAGCGCCGGTGACGTTGTCCGCCGCCTGTTCGGCAACGTTGGCCGCGCAGGCGGGCACCGCTCGATGGCCAAGGCCATCGTCCCTCTCCGGAGCTGGAGAAAAGCTTTTGGCTCCACCCGAGATAACCACGTTGCAGAGACCATCGAACTACTGTTCTGGAAAGAGTTGTACGGAGAGGGCGTTGAGCCGATGCAGGCAAGCGCCTAACGCCGGCGCATGGGTCGTCCCGAGCAACGCCGGCGATCATGGAAACAAGGGCACATTGCCATGCGCCCCTACGGGGTGGCGGGTGGGTGCGCGAGGAGGTCGACCGCCCCCTGCGAGCGCGGGCGTCCTCGTCCGCAAAACGGACGAACCGGTGCGTCCCACGACGTAGCGGAGGGGTTTCGGCCATGATGGCAACGCACGTGGTGGTGGAGGCAAGGGCGCACTGCCGTGCGCCCCTACAGGGTGTCGGCAACGTGCGCGAGGAGGTCGACCGCCCCCTGCGAGCGCGGGCGTCCTCGTCCGCAAAACGGACGAACACGTGTGTGGTGGTCACTCGCCCTGGTTTTCCTGCGGGCCTTTGGCCCGCACGCGGCAGCATGGCTGCCGCACTCCAAAATGCGCACACCCCAAGACGGACACCGTGACACGAAACCGGTTACGCGTGGGTAGCCGCCGGAACCCCTTGGGCACATTGGTGCCGGCGGAAACAAGGGCGCATTGCCATGCGCCCCTACCACCCGCGGGGCCGTTGTGGTTGGCGGGGAAGGTGGGTGGTGATGGAAACGCGAGTGCGCGGCCGTGCGCCCCTGCGCGACCATGCGCCACGTGCTGTGGCGGCGCGGTGTGCGGGACGCGCAGACAGCGACGTTCGTCACGCATCCGTAGTGGGCACCCAACAAACTGGGGTCGACAAAGCTGTAAAGCATGTTACAGAATTCCACATTAAGATTCAGAACGCTTAGGAGAGGGAAGCATCGATGAGAGATCCAGACCTGCGCCTCGACGAATTGCTACAAAGGGGACGGCGAAAGGCTGAAACCTTGAAGCTCTTGAACGTAAAGGTCCCCTCGAGCATGCTCGAGCGCATTGACCGGCTCGCCACCTTGTTGCCAGCGACCAAAAGCGAGATCGTCGTAGCGCTTCTCAACGAGGGGCTGGTCACGGCGGAAAAACAGTTACAAGGCTGGAGGCCGCCCCCAAAGCCATCGATTCCAAAAGAGCGCCGTTGCATCGTAAAGGGCTGCGAGCGCGAGCGGGTAGCGAAAGGCTTGTGTGCCACCCATTACCAAGCGCAACGCCGCGCGGTGATGGCTGGCAAGCCTTCGCCCATTCCGGAAAACGGAGCCCACTGAGGGCGCCCGGCTTTAGTTCGTTTTGTTTTTTGCGCAGGCCCAGTCCCATGCGCGCCGTTTCGCTCCAAACCGGCGTAGCGCGTGATCGAACCAGACGGAAACACGCGGGTCGTGTTTCTTGGGCTGTGGCGCTGATGCTTTGCACGGTCGTAGGTGCCTGCGGCGGCGATGACATTGTTGTCGGCGGATTCATCCCGACCCTGCCGCCGCGCCCTACGCCAACGGTGACACCCTCGCTCGGCCAACCGGGCGACCCGTGTAACCGCAGCATCGACTGCGTCAGCGGGATTTGTGACCCTGCCACGTTAACCTGCCGGTAACGCCAGACGCCAGGGTGGGTCGGCAGCTTCTGTGCTTACTGATGACCCGCCTTATCCAAAGAACCCTCACCAGGGCTCGAAGCGCTCGGGGTAGACGAGAAACGATACCTCTACCTCCCGTCACCTCGCGCTGACTGCGCTTTCCCACTCCCTGCTGCGATCCGTTAGCCAGTCAGCACCCACAGGAACCACAGCACCCAGGCAAGCACCGCGGCAACGAGCAAGGCACTCCCAACGTACGTGCCGCTGCGCCGTCCCTGCCAGCGCAGCTCCGCCCCTGCAGGGAGCGTAGCTGCCCGCGACTTAGGCGACACCGCCACCACACGCCAATCTTTGAATCCCGCAGCGCGGAGCCGTTCCTCCACGAACAAACGAGCCGCAAGTGCATCGGGTTCATTTACGTCTGAGATTCTTACTTCCACGTCATACTGCGGCATGACCCGACACTCCCCCTCGGGCGCAAACGTACGGCGCGCGGGTCATGGAACTCGCACAACCACCTGCGCTGGCTCGCCGACGTTTCCCCCGATATCTCGCAATCGTACGGTCACTATCGTGTCACCTGGGGGGAAAGTCAATGCATCGTTGATCAACGCGCAAAATTGCACGGTCGAACTGGGGTTTCGGTAGACAAAATTGGCGCCCCGATCCTGGGTGCAGGCAAAATCTGGCTCGGGAAAAACACGAAAGCGGCAGCCAAGGTCGTTGAGGGCATCGGTCACGCTCTGAATCGGATCGAACATCCCGAGCAACGTACCCGGCACACCACCCACACGAGGATAAGTAGCGTCGCAGACCACCTCGCTGCCGTCTCCCAGCGCCCGGTTAACCTGAATTTGCAAGTCTGGTTGTGCCAAAGGGTCGCCCCTCTTCGGGTTGAATACCACGGTGGAGACGGGAAGCTGGCTACGACCCGGGCGCCCTTCGACAAAGAGAATAAAGCCTGCCTCCTCGGTCCGGCTAAAAATTGCTCTCCCGGCTTCGTCTTGTCCGATGGGCTCGTTGACTTGTCCTCCGACGTCAGCCACCCCAAAGGCAGTGACAATTGGGCCGGTCAACATGGTTGGAGTTGGCGTCAACGTTGGGATCGAAGTTGGGCTCTCGGTGGGCGTTGGGGTCGAAGATGGGGTACGGGTCCACGTAGGTGTCGGCGTGGCTTCCACCTGAGGCTCCCGCGTGGGAGTTGCCGTGTGCTGTTGCGGAGTCGTCGAAGGAGTTAGCGTGAAAGAAAAAGTCGCACTGGGTGTCGGCGGGGGCACGGATGTGGCGGTAGCCGTTGGCGTCGGCGAAGCGGGGAGCACGCTCGAACCACCGCCACCACCGCTGCAGCCGACAACAGCGACCATCATGGCTGCACCAACCACCGCGCGCCACGCACTGCGCTTCGCATTCCACCCCAGGGGCATGATGCGCCGGGTATCGCCACAGGGAAGCGAGAAGTCAAGGATGCGCTCCCCGTGCGTCAGCGGCCAGCAACCCGCAGTCCTGATCGAAACAACCCGCTCTTCGAGGGTCCACTGAAGCGAGGAGATCGATGAACTGGCGAGAACGGTACCGCAGCAAGCTTTGCACACCGGAAGAGGCGGTGGCCCGGATCCCTAATTATGCCTCGGTAAGAATGCCTATGGGCCCAGTGCCGCTGACCCTCGTTCGAGCGTTGGCTCAACGAGAAGATACTTTGCGGGGCATCCGGCTCTTCCAAGGCTCCTCCCGGCAACCCATCCCATTTCTCGAGGAACCGGAGAGGTGGCAGGGGAAGGTCGAGTTCGTCGCTGACTTCGTTTCTGCCATCCTCCGCCCAGCAATCGAACAGCGTTGGGCTGATTTCCTGGTCACGGATTACAGTGTCGGCTCGCGAAGTCAGCACTTCGATCGCACGGACATTTGGCATCCAGACGTGTTCTTGGCCGTCGTATCGGAACCCGACAGCGACGGGTTGGTGAGCTTCGGGTACACGCTGTGGCACTCCCGCCAGTTCCTGCAAAACGCACGCTTGCGGATTGCCGAAGTCGCGCCCGACGTACTGCGCACCTTCGGGGATAACGCTGTTCCCCTCGATGCCTTCGACTGGATTGTCGAAGCGCGCGACTACCTGGCACCACCGCCACCGCCGGAGTTGAGTCCCGAGCGGATCGAGGTCACGGAAGTCGTCGGTGCCTACGTCTCCACGCTTGTGCACGACGGGGATACGGTCCAAATCGGTACCGGAACCTTGTCCTCCTGTATGGGATTGTATCTCACCGGGAAAAACGACCTCGGCATCGATGCCGAGATTCTCGTGGCTACAGCGGTCGAGCTGGTTAAACTCGGCGTTGCCACCGGCAAGTATAAAACCTTTCATCCGGGCGTTGCCACCGCGTCGTTCATCGTACCGGGGAGCGACTTTGCTTTTTGCCACCTCAACCCGCGCATCGCCCTCTACGACATCGAGTGGTGTAACTCACTTCCGCGCATTGCACAGATTCAAAACCTGGTCGCGATCAACCAGGCTTCCATGATTGACCTTACGGGGCAGGTGGCTTCGGAGTCTATCGGCGCGGTGATGTACACCGGTCCCGGAGGACAGCTCGTTTGGTCGATGGGCGCCTTGTATGCACCCGGAGGGAGGTCGGTCATCGTCCTGCCCTCCACTGCCCGGCATGGTACCGTATCGCGTATCGTGGCAACCTTACCTGAAGGCACCCTCGTTACCGTACCTCGTACCTTCGTCGACTACGTAGTCACAGAGCACGGAATCGTGAATTTGCAGGGTAAAACCCAACGGGAACGAGCGAAGGCCCTGATCGAAATTGCCCATCCACGGTTCCGCGACGAATTAACGGACTATGCCAACCGAACGTTCTGGCCACGACGCCGCATCTTCGGCCCTTGAGCCTTACGGCCCACTGTTTTTTGCCTTACGGGGGCGACAAGAACAGTAGAACTGTCTCTCTGTTGGGCCAGCAAGTCGGCCACCGTCTCGAACATGCGACAGCCGCCCGTGGCCCCGGTCTGCGGAGTGTAGCGACGATCACTGCTTCCGACGTGGCATACTTTTCGCGTAACGGATCCAGAGTGAGAAAACAGCTCAGAGCAATGCACATGCCTCACCCGCCCGTAGCGGAGGGTGCGGCGCATCTGGCTTCCGTGCACCAGGGCGAAGCGGGCCGCGGACAGCAAACGCCAGCGGTGGCTCCTGCCGACCTCGACCAGCCCGAACCCGCGCGATGGCATCTACCGGGAAAATGTTGGCCAGGCTGGCCCTCTCGCTCAGCTCTGCACAGCAACCGAAAGGAGAAACCGATGGCAACGCTTACGCTCGTTTGGACGCGACCCATTCCCTTGAAACGAAAACCACTGCCGGCCAAGGCGAGCCAGCCCTGCCCCGACTGCTACAAGTTTCCCCGCAGCGAGTGCGTTGCCCATCCGCACGCTGTCTTCTGTTGCCTCGCTCACCGCAAGGACAACGTTTGGTGGGACGAAGTTTGACCACCACCCGAACTCGGTGTTCGGACACCGTTGCGGAAGGAAATTTTTCTCGCTGAAGAGCAACTCGGGAGACGTGTCGTCATCGGTGCCGCAGCGCTTCCCCCGGGTAACAGGCAACTCCAGTTCGCTCGGACACAAACCCACTGCGGCGGCTACTTGCCAATGCAAAACCGGCGAAAGAGGTCGTCCAAAACGTCCTCTGCGCCCACTGCACCGGTAATCGACCCTAGTGCATCCACTCCGGTGCGAAGCTCGAAACTAATGATGTCGAGGGGTACGTGCGCGGCAACGCCGCGCTCCACCCGATCGAGCGCATCGAGGGCACGCTCCACTGCGGCCACGTGCCGCGGGTGGCTGAGAACGAGATCGTCACCGATAGCCGCGGAACCCCCTCGGAGTCGTCGTGCCACGGCGGCGCGAAATTCGCTCAGGCCGGCCCCCGTTCGTGCAGAAACAGGAACAACATCCTGGGGCGGAATGGGAAATGGTAAGGACTCGACCTCCAGCAGCGCTGGCAGGTCGCTTTTGTTCAACGCGATGACCACCGAGCGGGACTTCACTTGCTCCCATGCGTGGAAGTCCTCGGCTTGCAGTGGCTCGCTACGATCGAGCACGAGCACGCACACATCCGCACGATCAATCACTCCCTTGGTGCGTTGGATCCCGATCCGTTCCACCGGATCGGTTGCACTCTCGGGCCGTAATCCGGCAGTGTCCGTAAGTATGGTCGGGATGCCGTCGCAGTCCCAAACTTCCTGCAACGTGTCGCGCGTCGTCCCAGCAAACTCGGTAACGATCGCCCGTTCCGCGCCTAATAGCGCGTTCAGTAAGCTCGACTTGCCCACGTTGGGGCGGCCAACCAGCGCAACGGTGGCACCTTGCCGCAATAGCGCCCCTTCGCGGTACGAAGCACGGAGGCGAACGAGTTCGTCGCGAATTTGGCACAACGGAGCCAGCGTTTCTTCCACGGGAAGTTCGATTTCGTCGCCAAAATCGATTTGGGCCTCCAAAAGGGCCAGCGCCTGCACCAGTTGTTCTCGCAACGATTCGAGCGTGCGCGAAAGCTGGCCCCCGAGCTGACGCGCCGCAACGATGGCACTTCCAAGCGTCCGTGCCTCGACCAAGTCCGCTACAGCTTCTGCCTGTGCAAGGTCTAGGCGCCCGTTTAAAAACGCCCTCCGCGTAAACTCCCCGGGCTCTGCATGGCGAGCACCGGCCACTAAGGCGTGGGTCAGTAGGTGCTGGAGGACAATGGGGCTACCGTGCGCGTGCAGTTCCAGCACGTCCTCTCCCGTGTAGCTATGCGGAGCGCGCATCAGAACCGCGAGGCCGCGGTCGATGACCCGACCGTGCTGGTCGAGAAACTCACCAAAGTATAAACGGTGCGATTCCCACCTCTCCGGCGATTGCCGCGACCGGAATACTTGTCGAGCAATCGAGCTAGCCTGTGGGCCACTCACCCGCACAATGCCAATACCGCCGCGACCAGGGGCGGTGGCGATGGCTGCAATCGTGTCGCGCTCGTACATTGCAGCCAGAACTTGGTGAAAGGGGAGGGCCCGCGCAATTGCCCAACAGCTTCACACGGCAGAGCTTACGCCCGGCTCGGCTGCTTGGGCGCGATCACCAAGCGGCGATAATAGCCCTCGCCGGTACTCCGCGTGGTCAAAGCCGGGTCGTCCTGAAGAGTCAGGTGGACCACGCGCCGGTCGCGCGGGCTCATGGGCTCCAGTTCGATGGGCTTGCGCTTACGTTTGACCTGCGCCCCCAGGCGACGCGCTAGCCCCTCCAAGTACTGTCGACGCCGCTCTCGATAACCTTCTACGTCGAGGGTGATGTGTTGCGCGTGGGGTTCATCCCGCACCGCGATGCGGTTGATCACGTATTCCAGCGCGTCGAGCATTTGCCCCCGCTTGCCAATGAGAAACCCCGAGGTACCTCCCACCAAGTTAAAGATAACCTGCCCTTCCCTTTGACTCACTTCGATGCGCACAGGGGCGTCGAGCAAGCGGCAAATCTCCACCAGAGCTTCACGCGCATGTTCCACAGCATCCGCGCTCAAGCTTTCCGCCGAAGCCGAAGTCATCTGCGGCTGTTCTTGCACCTCCGCTGCAGCCGGTTCTCGCACGACCTCCAAACGAACCCGTGCCTTGCGAGCCCCGATGCCCAGCACTCCGCGGGACCCGGGTTCGAGCACGGTCACTTGCACATCCTCCTGCGCCACACCAAGCTGGCGTAAGCCTTCTGCCACGGCAGCGTCGACAGTATCGGCTTCAAGTTCTATGGCCCGCATGGTTGTGTTTCCTCCGCACCGCTCGTGGCGGTCATTTGGTTGTTCGCGTCATGTAATACTGCTGCGCGATGGTCAAGATGTTGTTGACTAGCCAGTACAACGTGAGTCCTGAAGGGAATCCGATGAACATAAACGTAAACAAGATGGGCATGATGAGCATGATTTGGCGCTGTGTGGGGTCACCGACACTGGGCGTCATCCACTGCTGAACGAACATGCTAGCACCCATCAGCAACGTGAGAACTGGGATCCCCGGGGGCTCCACGAACGGAATGGCAACGGACCCGAGGCGGTCGGGAGCCGACAAATCCCGAATCCACCCAACGAACGGGGCATGGCGCAACTCCACGGCATGGGTCAAGGCGGAGTACAAGCCTATGAATACGGGGAGCTGCAACAGCATGGG
>BEIG01000111.1 GCA_002898795.1 bacterium HR30
CCGCGGAGAACGGGAATTGCCGAGTGCATTGGACATGATGATCGCGGCAGGGGAAGCTGTTCATGCATTGCCCATTGCCGGCTTCTGGAGTGACGTGGGAACGCCCGAAGCCCTTGGCTACGCCGATCGATATTTTGACGGATGAAGCCCATGCCTGGAGATTTGAGTGTCACTTCGTGGCGTCATCTCCCTGCGGGCGAAAAAGACCGCGTGGGCGCCCTCGTCGAGCAATTCCGGAAAAGGTTCTCGCGCGCTCCAACGTTCGTTGCTTTAGCGCCGGGACGGGTCAACCTCATCGGAGAGCACACCGATTACAACGGTTATCCGGTGTTACCTGCCGCCATGGAGCGCCACATCGCGGTGGCCGCAGCACCCCGTAGCGATGAGCTGGTTACAGCTCAGGCCACCGCCCCTCGGTTTGATCTGTGCACCTTCTCCTTGAGAGCGCCCTTGCAACCTGCCTCTGCCGGCCACTGGGGAAACTATGTAAAGGCCGCGGCGCAACTGCTACTCGCGCGTCGGAGCGACCCCCGAGGCGCAGATCTGTTGGTGGACGGCACCATTCCCGCGGGCGCAGGCCTCTCCTCCTCGTCGGCCCTAGTGGTTGGAGCTGGCCTAGCGCTGTTGGCATCTGCGGGAATCTCCGGGCTGTCGCGGCTTTCGCTTGCTGAAGAGTTCGCTGAAGCCGAACAATTCGTCGGAACAATGAGCGGGGGAATGGATCAAGCCTGTTGCTTGCTCGCGCAGGAACAGTGTGCTCTGCGCATCGATTTTTTTCCCCTCCGCGTCCGACCCGTATCGTTCCCGGCTGGGCACCATATCGTGGTGTGCCACAGCCTCGTCACAGCGGAAAAATCCGGCCCGGCTCGGACCGCTTACAACCTCCGAGTGTGGGAATGCCGCGTCGCCGCGCGGGTTCTAGCCTTCCTTCTGAACCGACTCCGACCTTTGTCGATCGACCGCCTTGCGGACCTCGAGCGTCATTTTCCGTCCGTGCCTCGGCACTCATTTGTGGATTTGCTCGCCGACCACATCCCGGACCGGCCTCTCTCGCTCGACGAAATCGCACGGGTGCTCAAGGCCGACGTGGGCACTTTCCTGCCAGAGCGCACAAAGGCCCCTTTGCCGCTCGACACGCCGCTCAGCATCGTGCGTCGTGCCCGCCATGTGTTTTCCGAGGCTACCCGTGTCGAACTTGCGGAGCAGGCGTTACGTGAGGGTGATCTACGCACCTTGCACGGCGCGATGCGAGCATCGCATGCCAGTTGTCGCGACGATTACGAGGTTGGTTGTTCTGAACTCGAGGCGCTAGTGAAGGCGGCGACCGAGTCAGGCGCCCTGGGCGCGCGTCTGACAGGTGCTGGCTTTGGTGGATGCACCGTCCAACTCGTGCAAACAGAGCAGCTCCCAGAGTTCTTCGAACGGATCGACCAAACCTTTTACGCACCCCGCCTCCCTCACCAGCGATGCTTCGCGGATTACCGCTTTGCGTTTCGGCCAAGCAGCGGAGCCAAGTTGGTTGTCATTGATTGACGACCTACCGTCTCAATCTTTCTTCGTGCCCGTTCCCTGCGTCGGGATCCTACGCTAAACACTGTGACTGCTGTGGAACAGGCGGAGTTTGCGAACCGGGTGAGCAGCTACATCGCCGAGAAAACGGGGGCACCACGAGTCGATGTCTTACGTCTCGAACGCTTACCCGGGGGTGCCTCCAGGGAAACGTGGGGGGTAGAAGTCCGCATTGCCACCAACGGAGAACAAAAAAGCCAGTCTCTGATTCTCCGGCGCGACCCACCCGGATTGCACCTACCCGGTCAACGCTGGCAGGAATTCGAACTTCTGCGGCTGGCGCACGAAGCAGGGGTACCAGTGCCGCGGGTCTACTGGTGTGAGTCAGACCCGAGTTACCTCGGCGCTGCCTTCCTGATCATGGAGCGGGTCGAAGGGGAAACCATTCCCCGTCGGCTGCTCCGCGACGAAGCGTACCGAGAGGCTCGTCGAGCGTTGCCGCAACAGCTCGCACGAGCCCTCGCCGCAATCCACGCGATGAACTGGCGCGGAACGCCGCTCGAGCAATTACCGATGCCCCCGGAGAACCAGCCGGCCTCTCTCTTCGAACTTGATCGCTTCGAGCAACTCTACCGTGGCCTCAGCCCCGATCCCCATCCGGTTTTTGAGCTTGCGTTTCGTTGGTTGCGGCACCACGCCGAGCGGGAAGAGCGACGAACCCTGGTGCACGGCGACTTCCGCCTGGGCAACGTCATCTGTGGGCCGGAGGGGTTGCGCGCGGTGCTCGACTGGGAGCTGGCCCACGTGGGTGACCCACTGGAAGACATTGGTTGGTTGTGCGTCCGCTCGTGGCGCTTTGGGCACGACGACTTGCCGGTTGGGGGCTTAGCCAAACGTGAAGAATTTTACACGGCTTACGAAGAGGCAAGCGGATGGAAAATTGACCGCCGCCGAGCTCGCTATTGGGAGCTTCTGGGTAACCTAAAGTGGGGAGTTATCACGATCCTGCAGCTCCGAGGTTATCTGGACGGAGATGGCACTAACGTAGAACGTGCAAGCTTGGGTAGGCGGACGGCAGAGGTCGAACTGGAGCTGCTGTGTGGGATGAAAGGAGAATATTCTTGAGCCCCGTCATTCGTTCTTCCGCGGCGCTTGCCTGGTTGTTGGCATTTTCTGCCGGTTGCGGGCAGGTCAAGAAGGAGCCGCTTTTTGCCCGTTCCCTCGCGGAACTTGTACCCCACAACCACCGCGATCACTTCGTGTTCGTCGTAGAAAGGCCCACCCCCGAGGGCTTTCGGCCTGCCGCGCTCCAAGTGGAGCACGTCACGAAACTTTCCGAAGCCAACGAGTACGAGGTCAGCTTGAGCGAGGACGGCATGGCCACTGGGCGCGTGGTCCTCCGCGACGATGGATCCACACTCTGGATCGTGGTCGAGGAAGACTACACCAGGGGCTTGCGTCTATCTTACGATCCCCCGATCCCGTACGTATCGGTTCCTCTGTACGCTGGAGAGACGACGATCACGAGCAGCGCGGACCTCCGCCAGCTTGGAACCAACCAGGCGGCAGGGCGGCTGCTCGTAACCCAGAAGACCCGTGCCAAACCGGAACCCGCTGGGCAGTGGCTCGCCGGTGCCTACGCCAACGCGATTCGCCTGGAAGTGGAGCGCTCTTACGATGGTCCAGATGGACCGACTCAACTGACCAGCACAACGGTGCTGGTTCCAGGAATCGGAGAGGTTCGCTCGGAGGGCTCTGCAGCCGGCAGTCCCGTCATGCGCCGCCAGCTTGCCTGCGCAATTGTTGCCAGTCGGCGGATTGGAGATTGTCAGGCGTTGCTCCGCCGTTGAGGGTCGAGGGCCGGAGCGCGAACGAAGACCGCAACATGCAAGATCGCCCCACGATTGACGAGCTACTGACAGCGGTGCAAAGTTTTCTCGAGCGCGAGATCGTTCCACGGCTCGATGGCCGCCTGCAATTTCACGCTAGGGTGGCTGCGAATATCCTCGCCATCGTTCGCCGGGAACTTCAGTTGCAACCCGAGCTGACCCTCAAAGAGTGGCACCGCCTTGCCGCACTGCTTTCGAAGCAACGCCAGGAGCCACCTGCCGCGCCCGAGGGTGTGGCGCAAGAAGTGCGCGCGTGGACCGAAGAGCTTTGCGCGTGGATTCGCTCTGCACCCATGGAAACCTTGCTGGCGTCCGAGGCGCTGTGGCGACATCTCGAGCTCACCACCAAGGAGAAACTTGCCGTCGCCAACCCACGCTTGCTTTCCTCGGAGTAAGCAGGAAGTCATGGAGCGGCTCCGGGTCTCCGGCTTGACCCGATTGGCGAACATTTGTTAACGCGAGGCCATGCTTTGGCCTGACGCCGCAGCGGAGTTCGACCGCTTGCGTGCCACTTTAAAGTGGGTGGCAGAACATAGCCCGTACTACCGACGTGCGTTTGAGTCTGCCGGCGTGCGCGTCGACGAGATTCGCAATTACGAGGCATTTCGCCAATGTGTTCCCATCCTGCGCAAGACAGATCTGGTGGCCAATCAGCGTGCACACCCTCCCTTTGGCGAGTTCGTCACAGTTCCGAGAAAGCTTTTCGGAAGCCTCCACACCTCGCCTGGGCCAATTTTTCTGCCGCGCTTACCCGAGGAAAACCAAGGCACAGAAACGCTGCGCGAGGCCATCCGCGCCATGGGGGTCGCCCCCGGTGAGGTGGTTCATATTACGCTCTCCTATCACATTATGCCCGGCGGCCTTCGCCTGCACCGCGCGTTCGAAGCCGCTGGGTGCCTGGTAATCAACGGGGGCACGGGCTCGAGTCAACTGCAGGTGGAGCTCGCTCGGGCCTGGCAGGCGACTGTGTACGCTGGTACCCCCAGTTTCCTCGCCCACCTCGTAGACACCGCTCGTTCCATGAGCTTGGATCCGCGGCGCGATTTGTTCTACCGTGTCGGGTTTTCCACCGCGGAAATGCTAACTCCGCAGTTGCGGCACGAACTTCAAGCTGCGTTGGGGATCGAGCTTTTCGATCATTGCGGGGAGGCCCAAATCGGTCCGCTAGCAGGTGAGTGCCACGTGCACGACGGGATGCACTTGCATGCTCGGGATTTGTTCTGCGAGTTCTTGGATCCGGTCACCGGCAATCCCGCCAAACCTGGCGAAATCGGTGAGCTCGTTGCTACCCAGCTCGGGCCGCGGGCACTTCCGCTCGTTCGCTACGCTCCGGGCGACGCCTTCGAGCTCATCCCGGGCTCGTGCCGTTGTGGACGCTCGACACCGCGAGTTCGCTTTGTCGGCCAAGTCGGAGCGATTCGCAAGATCAAAGGTGTGCTGGTGCACCCCCAGCAAGTGCATCGAGTGTTGCAGCAGTTCCCGCAGGTCCGGCGCTTCGAAATCGTGATCCAACACCCTCCCGGAGAACGGTACGAACGAGTGCGATTGCGCATTGGCACGGACATGGCCCTGCCCGTGCCGGACCAACTGGCGGCCGAAATTGCCGCCGCAGTGAAGTCGAGCGTACTGTTAAGTATGGAGGTCGAGTTCGTACCCGAATCGGAAATTCCCGAGGAAGCTACACGCCCACCTTACGCGGCTACGATCCGCGATCTACGACCAGGCAAAGGGGCTTTGCCTTAACGGTGGCGAGCTAGGAGGTTCGGATCGCATGGGCGCCGATGGAGAGCGGAAGCGTTTGGAACGGGAGCGGTTCTATGAGCCGGAGATCCAAACCTTGCCACGGGAACAACTGCTCGAGCTACAGTGGCAGCGATTGCTGCGGCAGTGGCGCCGGATTTGGGACACACCGATTCCCTTCTTCAAGAGAAAACTCGAAAGCGCTGGGGCCACGCGCGAGGATCTCCGCAACCTCAGGGATCTTCGGTTGTTCCCCACGACTACCAAGGCGGAGCTTCGCGAGAGCGAAGCGCAGTTTCCCCCGTTTGGGGACTACCGCGGGGCACCTCCCGAGCAGGCGGTCCGCCTAGGAGCATCGACCGGAACCAGCGGCCGTCCGACGCTCATCCTGTGGACCCGTAAAGACTTGGAAGTTGACTACCGGGCTTCTTTCCGAGCACGGTGGCGGTGGGGGATTCGACCCGGCACGTGTCTAGCGAACGCGCACCCCTTTGGAATGAATGCTGGGGGCTGGCACTTTAGCCACGGAATTGAAGGGTTGGGGATTCTCAATGTTCCGTCAGGTCCACCGGGCACGGCGGGGGAAATCCGGGACGTTCTCGAAGTGTGGCGGCGCCTGCGCCCAGATACGTACCGCCTGTTCGGCAACGTGGCAACGCGCTTCGCAGAGGCGGCTCGCGAACTCGGCCTGGACCCGCAGCGAGACCTCAATTTGTGCATCGCCGGCGATCACCCCGCAGAGCAGTACTTGATGGTCAGCAGCGGGCTCGAAGCCCTGCCCTTACTGGGCAGCGCTTGCGACGAACGCGACGGCGCACACGTTGCGGAGGACTTGGCCATTGTCGAGGTAGTGGAGCCAAATTCGGGGCGGCTTTGTGGACACGGGGAGCGCGGCAATCTTGTGGTTACGGTCTTGGAGAAAGACAATTTTCTTTTTCGCTACGACCTCGAAGACATTGTGCGATGGAACGAACTCCCCTGCCCCTGCGGCGAAACCCACCGGCGCCTGTTTTACGAAGGGCGCGCGCGCGACCTTGTTCGGGTGGGTGACAAAGCTTTGCTTCCAATCGATGTGGCACTTCTCCTCTACGAGTTCCCGGAGATATCCACGCCCTCCGCAGAGTACCAAATCCTGAGGCCCGATCGCCCGCTGCCGGCGTTGCACGTGCAAGTCGAGTACCCTAGGTCTGTCGATACGGCAGGGCTCGAGCAGCGCCTACGCCAGCGGCTACGCGATCGGTTCGGCATCGACTCCGAGTGGCATTTCGTTCCCCGCGGCACCGTACCGCGCTTCGCTTATAAGGCGAACCGTGTCGTGGACGTACCCGCCAGTCAACTTGCCCGTCAATGAACACGAAGCATACGACCCATGGAGGCCCTGCAGTGCATCAAACGCAGCGAGCGCTTCAGTCCTTGGCGTACTCCGGTTGCAAGGCGCGTGTTATGGTCGGTCACAGGTGCAAACTGCTTAAGAACCCTTGGAGCGACTCGTTGAATTGTTCCGGCCGTTCAAAGTACGCAGAGTGCCCTGCTTGTGGAATGGTCACGAGCGTCGCGTTCGCAAAATAACTTGCAGCGACCCGCCCGACCTCGACCGGAATCACTTCGTCTTCCTCGCCCCAGAGCAGCAACACAGGGCACGAGACGCGGCGTACATCCTCCGGAGTCGGGCTTCCCGCAGCAGCCAGCAGTTCGGCTAACTCTTCTACCGAATGTTCGGAATTCAGCCCGGTAATTTGCAAGTAAAGAAAGTACTTGACCGGTTGCTCTTGGGCCATGCGCGCCCCGCAAGCAGGATGGTAGGCAAACGCATCTGTACGGAGGCGGTGAAACGCCGTCGCCCAGGCATGAGATACGGCTTCGGATGTCAACCCCCCGTGCGTGTCCGCAAGCACCAGCCCTTCCACCCTCTTTGGGTGTTGCACGGCAAAACCCAAGCTTGTCCAACCGCCCATCGACTGCCCAATCAGCACGACCTTTTCGATGCCGAGGTGATCGAGAAGCGTCTGTAGGTCGCTAACGAACGCTGCGCCGCCTGGGCTGCCATCGTCCTCGACAGACAGCCCAAAACCGCGGTGATCGAACGTGATGCACGTGTAACGCTGCGCAAAATGGGGAATTTGCTGCCACCAAGACAAGTGGTTTCCACCGGCGCCGTGAGCCCAAACCAAGACCGGTGCCTCGCCCAGTGGGGGCCCGTGCACCTCATAGTACAGTCGCGCGTTCCGGTGAGAAAAAAACGGCACAGCACCCCCATACCTGAGGTGCTTCGGTGAGTGCAACGGTGCAGTAACCACCAACTCTCTGGGGTTCGTTGCGCTCGTGTTGTGACTGTGACAACCAACTCTTCTCGATGCTCTCCCCGAATCAAGCTGCCCCCAAAATGCAGGCCCTCCCTGCCGCTTCCAACGCTGGACCGTTTCCCCCGCCCCTGCGACGCCTCTTTGCCGCGTTCGTCGATCTCGCACTCCTTTGGTTCGTTACCGAGCTGCTTAGCGTGTTTTATGAGGATGAATTCATTGCGCTCGGACGCAGCGGCCGCCTCATCGGGGCGTTGTTTTTTCTCGCCTACATTGGGGGGCAAAATAGTACCTTTACCAACGGAAGAACGCTCGGCAAAAAACTCTGCCGGCTGCGTACGGTCACCGAAAAGGGCCGCGCCCTTACGCTGGAACGGAGTCTTGTCCGTGCGGCGCTACTTTTGCTCCCCTTCCTCACCAAAGGGTTATTCGTGTTCCCAGCTCATCCCTCTGTCGCGTTCACGCTCCACGTACTTCTGGCTTTGGCCAGTGTCGGATATGGAGGGGTTCTTCTGGCGAGTTACTTCTTCACGAAACAGACGGGCCAAGCACTTCACGATCGGCTTCTCGGAACGTGCGTGATTTTGCAAGATGCGAACCCTCCGGAAACCTTGCCGCCGGCAACCGGGAAGCACTGGCAGCGAACCACCGCGGTCGTCTGGCTCTTTCTTTGTGCAACCGGGGCCGGTGCCCAATGGTGGTGGTGGGGAGGTTCACGGTGGAACCAGGTCGTGGAACTCCGTGCTCGTGTTCTTGGCCTCGATGGAGTTCGCCGTGCCGAGGTCTTCCTGGGAAGTTTCTATTTCCGCAGCGCTGCGGGAACCAAGGAACACGCGAGGTATCTAGAGGTTCTCGCGTTC
Organism: bacterium HR30; assembly: GCA_002898795.1. GTDB lineage: Bacteria > Desulfobacterota > Binatia > HRBIN30 > HRBIN30 > HRBIN30. Next base: position 8,299 of record BEIG01000111.1, read on the forward strand.
TTTCGACACAAGGTGAGCGACTTTGCCGAGGAAAGCCGACGCGTTGCGGAAGCCGTGGTCGTATCGAACCCAGTCGACGAATGGACCGCCATCCGCGTCACCGTGGGCTACGAATTCGACTTGTTGTTCGCCCGTCGCCGCTGGCAACAATCCTGGGTGCGTACACCCGCAGCGTGGCGCGACCTGGTCTTGCCCGGCAAAGACCAGTAACAAGCCAGCGCGAACTTTTAAATTAACCCGTAGAGTTTTGCGGCATTGAGCGCGCACATTCGGCGCCGCTCGTCTTCTGGCACCCCGCGGAACATTTCTTCCACCACCCGCCGCGTCTCCGGCCAGTCGCACCCATGGTGGGGGTAGTCAGTCGACCACATCATGTTGTCCACGCCAATGTCATATCGGTTTCGCACTGCGTAGTGGTCGATCATAAAAGCAATGCGCCAGTTCCTCCGGAAGTAATACGAGGGCGGGTGTTTTAACTTTACCGGCAGCCACGAGCGGTTGCGCCACCATCGGTCGTCCATCTGCTCCAGGATATACGGTACCCATCCGGCACCCGTTTCGACGGCAACCCAAATCAAGTCGGGGAATCGATCGTGCACGCCAGAACTGATGATCTCCGGAAGATCCACAATCATGCTGGCAGCACCCACCGTGGCTAAACCCGTAAGATCGTCGCCCCGAACTCCTTTGGGTTTAGGCTTCTGCACCTGCCGCATCACCCGAACGTGAAAGTGCACTGGCACACCCAGTGCCTGGCACGCATCCCAGAATGGGTCGTCCTCGGGACGGATTGTTGGACCCACACTTGGCATCGTGTTTAGCCAAACGCCTTTCATACCCAGTTTGAGGCACCGTTCCATTTCCCGAATACAGTGCTCCACACTGAGTGCGGGCATACAAGCAAGCCCAATGAATCGATCTGGCGCCACCTTGACGAATTCTTCGGCTAGCCAGTTGTTGTATGCTTGAACCCCGGCCATTTGAAATTCCGGGTCGGGGTCCGAGAAAAAGTGACTCATCATCCGGGCGGATCCGTAAAGCACCTCGGCGTCGATCCCATCGATATCTTGTTCTTGAATGCGGGGCAGCGCGTGAAAGTTCCCTTGATTCGCCTCGGAAAATTTCACTCCGGTCCAGCGGATGTCTTCGTGTTTTCGGCCGGCGGATGCGTAAATTCCAATTGGGGCCGGCGGAATGTCTGGTGCAAACTGCCAAGCCTCCCCCCCATCCCCGTCCGGCACCACCTTCGGTGCCTTGTCGTGAAATTTCTTCGGCATGTACTCCTTCCAAATGTGCGGTGGCTCGAGGATATGGGAGTCTGCCGAAATCAGCCGATATTCCCGCGCAATGGTTTCGCCTCCTCTACTTCCTAGGTCTTCCTAATTCCACGCACAAACTAACGATCGTTCATATCCCGAAGGACGCCGCATCGCAATACCTTTTGGTCCTTCGCACCTTCAGCACACCCCCCGACACCACTGGCGATCCAGAATGGCGGGGCATCGCCCCATCGGGAACACCCATCGCCGGACCGCACTCCGCTTTCCCTGCAGGCGATGCTCTGGCAGTCCAGAAGCACAACAGGTAGAGCATGAAAACTGGAGGCAGCGATATGTCGGAAAGGCAGATCGACCTAGGCAGTCAATTCTTGCAGGCGGTAGCGAGCGGCGGCGTTTTGCGGGTTACGATCGCGCGGCCCGAACGGCGGAACGCTTTGACCGTGGAAATGTACCACGGACTGAAACGGGCAGCGGTTCTGGCGGAAAAATCACCCGATGTCTTCGTACTCCTGATCACTGGGGTGGATGGATTTTTCTGTGTGGGCGGCGAGATGACCGGCCGTCACGAAGGTACCGTGCGAGCCGACCGAGAGACGGATCGTTTCGACCTGTTGCCATTCGCCGAGTTCGAGCGCTGTCCCAAAACCGTCGTCACTGCGGTCAACGGGCTCTGTCACGGCGGTGGGCTGAACTTAGTGCTTTTCAGCGACTTAAGTATTGCATCGGACCAAGCCCGCTTCCGTGCGCCGGAACTCCTCCGCGGTGTGGCCGACTGTTTTCTGAGCGCTCGCCTTGCGAGCCGGGTTGGGGTGGCACGGGCCAAGGATTTGTTGTTCACAGCCCGCGAGATCTCTGCCACCGAAGCTCATGCCATCGGCCTCATCAGCCGCACGGCGGCAGCGGCGGAATTCGATCAGGCGGTTGAACACCTGATCGAAGAAGTGCGGCACACCGCCCCAAGAGCCCGAACCCAGCTCAAGCGGGACATGAACCGACATTTGCCCCCGGTCGACTACGCGATGTTTGCCGAATCGCTGGCTTCGGAGGAGGTCCAAGAAGGATTTGCCGCATTTGCCGAGAAGCGCCCACCCCGCTGGGTAGAGGGTTGTTGACGAACGAACGTTAGTTTTATACGGAGGAGCGACAGTGGCGAAGATGGTCCGCAAGGTGGAACGAGCGAAAGCAGCGGGGGAAGACACCCTGCCGACCCGCGAACTCATTTTAGACGCTGCCGAGAGGCTTTTTGCGACGCACGGTATAGATGGTGTCGCTGTACGGGATCTGGCCCGGGAGCTCGGATTAACGGCGCCAAGCCTCTACAACCACTTTCCGAGCAAACAAGCGCTGTACGATGCGGTTTTAGAGCGCGGCCTTCGCCCAATTTTGGATCTGATTCGGGAGTCGTGGCGGGGCGGAGAACTACGCCCTGCGGAAACGCTAGACAAGCTCCTTCAGCACCTTGCACAACACCCCCACCTCGCGCAGTTGTTGCAGCGCGCACTCCTCGACGAAAACAGCGGTGGAGCCGCTAGGCTCGCCAAGTGGCTGAGCCCAATGTACCAAGAGGGGGTCCGGGTACTCGGAGCTGCGGCCGAAACCGCCGGGTGGGAGCGAGAAGAGCTGCCACACTTGGCCATGGCCTTGTTTGGCATGGTGTTCTCGTATTTTACCAATTTGAACGCAGTCAGGGCTTTGGCACCGCGACGGCAGCCGCTGGCACCGCAGCAAATAGAATTACAGCGCCGCGTGCTGGAAAAGGCAGTCTACCGGCTTCTGGGGCCTCAAGGCCCGACTGTTCGAGAGCGAAAACGCTGATCGTTCGATTCCGACACAGCAGGGGTAGCCATGAGCGAATCAACGTACGGAAGGATTACCGACGAAGGTCTGGCGCGACTTCGAGCGCGTATTGGCCAAGGTTTCCAGGGCCGCCGGCCTTGGCGAACTGAGATTACGCGCGACGCAATATATCACCTTGCGCTTGCGATTGGCGACCTCAGCCCGTTGTACTTAGATGAAGAGTACGCGCGAAAGACTCGCTGGGGCACATTGCTCGCGCCTCCCATTATCGTCCAAACGATGGACACCCTGCGTGCTGTGGGCCACAGCGGCTTGCCAGAAGGCCTTCCCGGAGTTCATTCGATCTGGACCGGGTCCTACTACGAATGGGTTCGCCCGCCCATGCTAGGTGATCGGATTCGCGCTGACGCTTACCTGAAAGATGTCCGCGAGCGGGAAAGCACCTTTGGCGGCGGCCGCGCAGTCTACCAAACCTACGAGGCCAAATACTATGACCAGACTGGCGCCTACATCGGCTTGCGACAGGACACGTGGATTCGGGTCGAGCGAGATAAGACTGCGGAAAAAAGAAAGTACGGCAACATCCAGCTTGCCAAGTGGAC
>BEIG01000112.1 GCA_002898795.1 bacterium HR30
TTGATCACGCCGATTGCGATGGAAGAGGGGCTGCGCTTTGCCATCCGCGAGGGCGGCCGCACTGTCGGCGCCGGCGTCGTCACCAAAATCGTGGAGTGATTCAACGCGCGGAGACCGTAAGTTGTTAGTGCTACCGTTATGAGCCAAAGAATTCGAATTCGCCTGAAAGCATACGATCACCGGCTCCTCGATCAGTCCGTAAAGGAGATCGTGGACACGGTTCGTCAAACCGGTGGCCGCGTTGCCGGGCCTGTGCCGCTGCCAACGCGGATCGAGCGTTTTACCGTCAACCGGTCTCCGCATGTGGACAAGAAGTCGCGAGAGCAATTCGAAATCCGCACGCATAAGCGCTTGATCGACATTCTGGACCCAACACAGCAAACAATGGATGCGCTGGGCAAGTTGGAGCTGGCCGCTGGTGTAGACGTGGAAATCAAGCTTGCCTGAACGTAACGTCGTTGTGCTTGGAGAAAAACTCGCGAGGGCAAACCATGACAGGGTTGATCGGACAGAAGCTGGGAATGACGCAGGTCTTCGACTCCACGGGCCGGTTGGTGCCAGTGACTGTCCTTCGCGTTGGGCCCTGCACTGTAGTTCAGGTGAAGACCGAGGCGACGGACGGGTATGCAGCGGTGCAACTTGGTTTCGGGGAACAGAAGGCAAGTAGAGTGCCGAAAGCATATCTTGGCCATTGCCAGCGCGCGGGTGATCGAGTCTTCCGGGTACTGCGAGAGTTTTCGGTCGAATCTGAAGAGGGATACACGGTGGGTAAGGAGCTCCGTGTCGGAGACGTTTTTCGGGCGGGCGAATACGTGGACGTCACAGGTACATCCAAGGGGCGCGGCTTTGCTGGTGTTATGAAACGCCACGGATTTGGAGGGTTTCCGGGGAGTCACGGAACCCACGAGTATTTTCGTCATGGGGGATCCATTGGAAACCGATCGTTCCCGGGCCGTGTGTTCAAAGGAAAACGGATGGCGGGACACTACGGCGCAGAGCGTGTGACCGTGCAAAATCTGTTCGTCGTCGCCGTGCACCCGGAAGAGAACGTGATGCTCGTGCGAGGAGCGATACCAGGCCCGAACGGCGGTATCGTTTTGGTCCGCAAGGCCGTGAAAAAGCAGGAGGTAGCTAGTGTCCAGCTCGCTTAATCTGCCGCTGGTTTCTGCGGACGGAAATCAAGTAGGTGAGGTGATGGTCCGCCGCGAGGTGTTTTTCGCACCACTCAGGCCCCACCTCTTGCACGCTGCTGTGCGCTGGCAGCTGGCGCGGCGTCGTGCTGGAACGCACTCCACCAAGACCCGGGGCGAAGTCAGCGGGGGTGGAAAAAAACCGTGGAGACAGAAAGGAACCGGCCGTGCACGTGCAGGCAGTATTCGCTCGCCCCTCTGGGTCGGCGGAGCCGTCGTCTTCGGCCCGAAGCCTCGCGACTATTCCTATTCGTTGCCGCGGACGGCACGAATCGAGGCGCTGAAGTCCGCAGTGTCTTCAAAAGTCAAGCACGGGACGCTGCTCGTTGTCGAGAAACTTGCGTTGGAGCAGCCAAAGACTCGCTTGCTCGCGCAAAGTCTGGGTAAGCTCGGGTTGGACAGTGCGCTGATCGTCTTGCCGGAACGGGACGAAGCCATTGAACGAGCGTGCCGAAATCTTCCGTGGGCTAAGGTTTTGCCTGCCATGGGCCTCAACGTGTACGACGTCTTGCACTACAAGTACTTGGTCACGACTCCAGAGGGTCTACGCGCAATCGAGGAGAGGTTGGTGTCATGATGGAACCAACTGACGTGATTCGCTCTGCCCTGGTTACGGAAAAAGGGACGCTGCTGCAGCAGCAAGGAAATCAGTACGTGTTTGCGGTGAATCCCAAGGCCAATAAGTTCGAGATTCGTCAGGCAGTGGAGCGCCTGTTTAAAGTGAAAGTCACCGCCGTCAGAACGGCAAATTTCCTGGGCCAAGTTCGCCGTGTTGGCCGGAGTGTTGGTCGGCGACCACATTGGAAAAAAGCTTACGTGACCCTGGCGCCAGGACACAAGATCGAACTTTTCGAAATGGGTTGATCCACCATGGCTGTAAAACAGTTCAAGCCAACTTCCCCGGGACGTCGCTTTCAAACCGTTCTTGACTTCTCCGAACTTACCCGCAAGGAGCCTGAACGCTCCTTGTTGGAGCCAAAGAAAAGCTCGGGTGGTCGGAACGCTCTTGGGCGCATGACCGTTCGGCACCGTGGCGGGGGCCATAAACGCCTCTACCGCATCCTCGACTTCAAACGGGACAAGATCGGAGTGCCGGGTAAGGTAGCTGCCCTGGAATACGATCCGAATCGTTCTGCCCATATCGCTCTGATCCACTACCGAGACGGCGAGAAGCGCTACATGCTGGCTCCGTTGGGGTTGACGGTCGGGCAGGAGGTGATTTCAGGTCCCGATGTGGACGTTCGGATCGGTAACTGCTTACCGTTGCAAAATATTCCTACCGGAACCGTGGTCCACAACGTCGAACTCAAGCCTGGGGCGGGCGGCCAATTGGGTCGAAGCGCGGGGGCTGCAATCCAGCTCATGGCCAAGGAGGGTGACCGAGCCTTGTTGAAACTCCCATCCGGGGAGCTTCGCTATGTTCACATCCAGTGCCGGGCCACTATCGGACAGGTGGGTAACCTGGATCACGAGAACGTGTCGATTGGCAAGGCCGGTCGTTCAAGATGGTTAGGGCGCCGGCCGCACGTTCGGGGAATTGCAATGAATCCTGTCGACCATCCGCATGGGGGCGGAGAGGGCCGATCGAAAGGCAACCACCCCCAGTCGCCTTGGGGGCAGCCGGCAAAGGGTTACAAGACTCGCAGGAATAAACGCACGGACCGATTTATCGTCAAACGGCGCAATGCTTAGAGTGTCGGATTCGAAAAGGAGCTCGCGGTGGCACGTTCTTTAAAAAAGGGACCGTTTATCGACGAACACTTGCTGCGCAAGGTCCAGGCCCTGAATCAGTCCGGCCAAAAACAGGCGATCCGTACGTGGTCGAGGCGTTCAACGATTAGCCCGGAGATGGTGGGTCATACGTTTATGGTTCACAACGGCAGGAAGTTCATCCCTGTTTTTGTGACCGAAAACATGGTGGGGCATAAGCTCGGAGAGTTTGCTCCGACGCGCACCTTTCACGGTCACGCAGGCGACAGAAAGGCGGAAGTGAAAAAATAACCGGGGCAGGGTGAACGGTGATGGAAGCTCGGAGCGTCGTAAAGTACGTACGGATTTCGCCGCGAAAACTGCGCCTGGTTGCGGACCTGGTGCGCGGAAAGCGGGTGGAGCAAGCTTTGCACATTCTACAGTTTACTCCAAAACGAGGAGCGCGGATTCTGGCGAAGGCGCTTCGCTCGGCGGTTGCAAACGCAGAACAGAAAGAATCCCGCGTGGATGTCGATGCCCTGATCGTGGCGACTGTAACCGTGGATGGCGGACCCACCCTCAAGAGATTCCTCCCTCGAGCACACGGGCGAGCCACTCCGATTCGAAAACGTACCAGTCATTTGACGGTCGTGGTTTCAGACCGAGCACCAGCGAGGTAGCACATCATGGGACAGAAGGTTCACCCCAAAGGCTTCCGGCTTGGCGTGATCGAACAGTGGGAATCACGCTGGTTCGCAAAAAAGGAATACGCGGACTGGCTGCACGAGGACCTCAAACTCCGGAAATATCTCAAAGAAAAGCTTTACCAGGCGGGGATTTCGCAGATCGAGATCGAGCGCTTTGCGAACAAGCTGCGGGTAAACATCCACACCGCACGGCCTGGAATCGTCATCGGTAAAAAGGGGGCCGAGATCGACAAGCTGAAACAGGAGATCTTTCAGCTTACGAAAAAGGAACCCATGGTGAATGTCCACGAAGTCCGGAGGCCAGACTTAGAGGGCCAGCTCGTGGCCGAGAACGTAGCCCTTCAGCTCCAACGTCGCGTGGCGTTCCGAAGGGCAATGAAGGAAGCGGTGAGCCGTGCGATGCGTATGGGGGCACAAGGGGTCAAAATTCAGTGTGCCGGCCGCCTAGCCGGGGCCGAGATCGCCCGAACAGAATGGTACCGAGAGGGAAGAGTTCCGCTCCACACGCTGCGGGCACGCATTAGTTACGGCTTTGCTGAGGCCAAAACTACTTACGGTGTGATCGGGATCAAGGCGTGGATTTTTCGCGGTGAGGTGCTGTCCCGCGAAGAAAACCCGCTTTTTGGGCAGGTTGCTTCTGTTGGTTAGTCGTCTAAACCACCGGCGGTGGCAGGGAAAGTAAAATGCTTGCTCCGAAGAAAACGAAATACAGAAAGCAGCAACGTGGTCGGCGCCGTGGTGTGGCGTGGCGCGGCTGTACGTTGGCCTTCGGTGACTTTGGCTTACAAGCTACAGAGCGTGGCTGGGTGACCGCCCGAGAGCTGGAGGCCGCACGTGTGGCACTGACGCGCCACATTAAGCGCGGTGGACGAGTGTGGGTGCGGGTTTTCCCCGATAAGCCTGTGACCAAAAAGCCTGCTGAAACACGGATGGGGAAGGGAAAAGGGTCGCCAGAAATGTGGGTTGCGGTCGTAAAGCCAGGTCGGATGTTGTTCGAAATGGAGGGAGTACCGGAGCCAATTGCGCGTGAAGCTTTTCGACTCGCTGCTCACAAACTTTCGGTGGGCACGCAGTTTAGAAGTAGGGCACTGGCTTCGGCATTGTGAGGTTGAGCCATGCGAGCCAAAGAGCTCCGAGATATGCCGACAGCCGAGTTGCGGGCAAAGTTGCACGAACTTCAGGAGAGACTCGTTGCTTTGCGTATGAAAAAGCGCATTGGTGGCCTTGAAAGCCCGGCGCTCCTCCGCACCACCCGAAGGGACATCGCTCGGATTTTGACCATTCTTCGAGAACGACAGGAGGCCATAAGGTGATGCCAGTCCTGGAAAAGCACCGCGGCCAGCGAAAAACTCGTGAAGGCATCGTAGTTAGTGACCGCATGGATAAAACCGTGGTCGTACTCATCGAGCGCCTGGTCCAAGACCCTAAGTACAAGAAGCGAGTTCGGCGGCGGTCCCGAGTGAAAGCGCATGACCCCCGAAATGAATGTCGGGTCGGGGATCGTGTGCTCATCCGCGAGACACGCCCATTGAGCCGAGACAAGCGTTGGGCGGTGAGTCGGATTCTTGAAAGGGCCCAGTGATCGGGGGGCGAAGAATCGATCGGGAGAATAGTCATGGTGCAGGCGGAAACGGTTTTGGACGTTGCGGATAATTCAGGAGCGCGGAAGGTATTGTGTATCAAGGTGTTGGGGGGCACCCGACGAAGGTACGCTACGGTCGGCGACATCATCGTGGTGTCGGTGAAAGAGGCGGTACCAAATGGCAAGGTGAAAAAGGGCGACGTTGCCAAGGCAGTGGTGGTGCGAACGGCAAAGGAAATTGGTCGGCCAGATGGGTCCTACATCAAGTTCGATACAAACTCGGCGGTGCTCATCGACAATCAGCGTGAACCCATCGGCACACGGATCTTTGGTCCGGTTGCGCGAGAATTAAGAGCGAAGCGATTCATGAAAATTCTCTCGCTGGCACCGGAAGTCATTTGATTGGGCAGGAACCAGCATTCCTATGGCAGCAAAAATCAAGAAAGGCGACCTAGTGATGGTCATTGCCGGTCGGGAGCGTGGCAAAACCGGCCGGGTGCTTCGGTGCGATCCGCAAAAATCCGTGGTGCTGATCGAGCGGCTCAACATGGTCAAGAGGCACCTCCGTGCTCGTGGCGGTCAAGCACGCCAGGGAATCATCGAAAAGGAGGCGCCGATTCATATCTCTAACGTGATGCTCATGTGTGAGCGCTGCAACGCGCCGGTGCGGGTAGGTTTTCGACGGGACGAGGAGGGCCGGCCGGTGCGGGTGTGCCGTCGCTGCCACGATCAACTGGATAAGTGAGCGTGGACATGAAATCGAGGTTGCACGAGCGATACGAAAAAGAAGTGGTTCCGAAGCTGATGAAGGAGCTTGGATACCGCAACCGGTTCCAGGTGCCACGGCTGGAAAAGATCGTGATCAACGTCGGTCTTGGGGAGGCAACGCAAAACGCCAAGCTTCTGGAAGTGGCGATGGAGGAGCTTGCGGCCATTACCGGCCAAAAGCCAGTGGCCACCCGCGCACGCAAGGCCATTGCGAATTTCAAGCTACGAAAAGGCATGGCCATTGGGTGTATGGTCACGCTGCGAGGCGAGCGCATGTACGAGTTTTTTGATCGCCTCGTTAACGTGGCATTACCGCGAGTGCGTGATTTCAAAGGGGTGTCTGACCGTTCCTTTGACGGCCGAGGTAATTATTCGTTGGGCATTCGCGAGCAGATCATCTTTCCGGAGATAGACCTGGACAAGGTCGAGAAAGTACATGGGTTGACGGTGTGTATCGGAACGACCGCGCGGACCGATGCGGAGGCGCGTAGCTTGCTCCAGGAACTCGGAATGCCTTTTCGGGCGTAATGATTGTCGGAGAACAGGATATGGCGAGGAAGTGCCTCAGAGTGAAAGCGGAACGGACGCCGAAATTTAAGGTTCGTGCACGAAACCGTTGCCCCCGCTGTGGACGGCCGCGTGGTTTCTATCGCAGGTTTCGACTTTGCCGTCTTTGCCTGCGGGAGCTCGCGCGGAGGGGTGAAATTCCTGGGTTGATCAAGGCGAGCTGGTGAGGTGCACTGGCATGGGCATGACGGATCCAATAGCGGACATGTTGACCCGGATTCGTAACGCGTGCGCTGCGCGGAAGGAGTCCGTAGAGATCCCTTGGTCAAAGCTCAAAGAAACGATCGTACAAATCCTGCGGCAGGAAGGGTTTGTGGGAGATTTCGTCAGGATAGAAAAGGATGGTAAGCCATGGTTACGGGTGGTTTTGCGCTACGACGAGCAAAACCGCCCGTTGATCAACGGGCTGAAAAGGGTCAGTAAGCCGGGATTGCGTGTGTACGTGGGCGTGGATGAAATTCCTTCCGTCCGTCAAGGCTTGGGTGTCTCGATTTTGTCCACCCCCGCGGGAGTGTTAACCGATCGGGAGGCGCGGCAGAAGCACGTGGGCGGCGAGCTTCTTTGTTCCGTTTGGTGAAAAAGTAACTATGTCACGTATTGGTAGACAGCCGATTCAAATTCCCCAAGGTGTCCGCGTCGCAGTAGAGGACGGTGCGGTCCGCGTGGAGGGACCCAAAGGCTCCTTGAAGCAGCCACTTCCTCCGCTGGTACGCACCGAGATCGAAGGTAACGTGCTGCGCGTTGTGAGACTCGAGGAGTCTCGGAAGGCGCGGGCTATGCATGGACTCGCACAACGACTGCTGGCCAATGCCGTCACGGGGGTGTCTCAGGGGTTCTCCAAGACATTGGAGATTGTTGGCGTTGGTTATCGGGTCGAAGCCCGAGGACAAGCCCTTTACTTTACCCTGGGTTATTCACACCCGATCCTATTCCAACTGCCCCCAGGGATTACAGCGAAGGTGGAACGACAAACGGTTCTTACCTTGGAAGGAATCGACAAGCAGCTCTTGGGTCAGTGCGCTGCCATGATTCGCAGCCTGCGTCCTCCTGAGCCCTATAAGGGAAAGGGCATACGGTATCAAAACGAGGTCTTGCGACGGAAAGCTGGTAAAGCCGCAGGTGCGGGAGGCTAAGGCATGGCGTTGGCGAAGAAAGTGTTGGCTCGTTACCGACGACAGGCACGAGTACGCAAAAAAGTTCGCGGCACGGATACAAAGCCGCGTCTATGCGTGTTTCGCAGCAACAAGCATATTTACGCGCAAGTCATCTCCGACCAAACCGGACGTACGTTAGCTGCAGCTTCGACGCTGGAGCCAGAACTTCGCGCCTCGGGAAAGACCGGCAATAAGGAAGCGGCGCAAAAGGTCGGCGAACTGATTGCGCAAAAGTGCAAGAACCTAGGAATTGTGGAAGTTGTTTTTGACCGCAATGGGTTCCTATACCACGGGCGTGTGCGGGCCGTAGCCGAAGGAGCACGCCAAGCGGGGCTCAAGTTCTAGATTGGAGGGGCGTGCGGCTATGGCATTTCGGGTGAGAGAGAGAACAGAGGCGAGTGGTGGCGAACTTCGCGAACGCGTAGTACAGGTGAATCGAGTCGCCAAGGTAGTGAAAGGGGGTAGGCGCTTTAGCTTTAGTGCGCTCGTTGTGGTGGGAGATGAGCGCGGCCGTGTTGGATACGGACTAGGCAAGGCAAACGAAGTGCCGGAGGCGATTCGGAAAGGCGTCGAGGCCGCGAAGAAGAATTTGGTTGAAGTCCCTTTGACCTCGACTGGGTCCATTCCTTACGAGGTGGAGGGTCGGTTTGGTTCCGGGCACGTGATTATGCGACCTGCGGCAGAGGGTACCGGAGTGATCGCTGGCGCTGGGGTGCGAGCGGTAGTGGAACTTGCTGGAATCCGAAACGTTTTGACGAAGAGCATCGGGTCAAACAACCCCCACAACGTCGTGAAGGCCGCGTTTGACGCTCTGGCCCAGCTAAGAAGCCCGGAGGAGGTCCTCCGCATTAGAGGTAAACTCACGGGTGCGGAGTTGAGCGAGGCAGTCCATGAGTGAACGAGAAACTATCCGCGTGAAGTTGGTGCGGAGTCCGATAGGTTGCACCCAACGACAGCGCGACACCTTGCGAGGCTTGGGGTTGACTAGGGTCGGCAAGACTGTGGTGGTGCCGAAGAATCCTGCCATGTTGGGGCGGGTGGCGGCAGTGCGACACTTGGTCGAGGTGGAGCCGTGCTGAGCTTATCGAACCTCAAGCCAAAACCAGGTGCGGTGCGTAACCGGAAGCGGGTCGGCAGGGGGCCGGGGTCTGGCCACGGGAAAACCTCCGGACGGGGTCATAAAGGACGCAAGTCGCGCTCTGGCGGCAATACTCCGCCCGGGTACGAAGGTGGGCAGATGCCGCTCCAGCGTCGGCTACCGAAGCGTGGGTTCCGCAACCCGCACCGGCAAACATATGCCGAGGTTACCCTGCGAACTTTGGAGGCGAAGTTTTCCGCTGGTTCTGTGGTGGAGCCGGCCAGCCTCCTTGATCGCGGAATTGTGAAGAAGAAAAACGTTCCGATCAAAATCCTTGCGACAGGTGTTGTCACCAAGCCCCTAACGGTTCGGGCCCATGCTTTTAGCGCTAAGGCAAAAGAGTTGATCGAAGCGGCCGGAGGGTCGGTAGAGGTCATCTAGCGTGTTCCAAGGCTTTCAGAATATTCCCAGGATTCCCGAACTGCGCCGCCGCGTCGGGTTTACCCTACTGATGCTGGCCGTGTACCGGATTGGAGTACACGTGCCGACACCAGGAGTAGACGGAAAGGCGCTGGCAGATTTCTTTGCTCAGATGAGCAACTCGATGGTCGGCATGGTGAATATGCTCTCTGGCGGCGCGTTGGAGCGGTTCTCGATCTTCGCATTGGGCGTCATGCCGTACATCAGCGCGTCGATCATTTTACAACTTCTCACCGTTGTCGTTCCCCATTTGGAGCGGCTTTCGAAGGAAGGAGAAATTGGACGACGGAAAATTACCCAATACACCCGTTACGGTACCGTTTTGCTTGCGTTGATTCAGGGGACCTTCATCAGCGTTGGACTGGAACAGCTCACTTCTCCGGGTGGTAGCCCAGTGGTCTACAATCCCGGATGGGCGTTTCGGTTGATGACCGTCCTCACCTTGACCACGGGAACGGTTTTCCTGATGTGGGTGGGCGAGCAGATCTCGGAGCGGGGGATTGGCAACGGAATCTCACTGATCATCTTTACTGGAATCGTTGCCGGACTCCCCTCGGCTGCGGCAACCGTCATCGAGTTCGTTCGGGAAGGGGAGATGGGCGTCCTCGTGGTTCTGGGGCTGCTCGCCTTTATGGTGCTCGTCGTCGCGTTTATCATTTTCATGGAACGGGCCCAACGCCGTATCCCGGTACATTATGCGAAGCGAGTAGTGGGCCGGAGGGTCTATGGGGGCCAAAGTTCGCATTTGCCCTTGAAGCTAAATACCGCAGGGGTAATTCCTCCGATTTTCGCGAGCTCGCTGTTAGGTTTTCCGGCCACCATTGCAGGGTTCGTCGACCAGCCATGGGCTCGAGTGCTGCAGGCTTGGCTCGTTCCCGGAGGTTTGGTTTACGACGTTCTTTACGTCGGCCTGATTATTTTTTTCTGCTACTTTTACACAGCAGTTACCTTTAATACCAATGACGTCGCAGATAATATGAAGAAATTCGGGGGATACATCCCGGGAATTCGGCCAGGAGCTAGGACCGCAGAATATATCGACCGGATCTTAACGCGGGTGACGCTGGTGGGCGCGTTGTACGTCTCCGCGGTGTGCGTGCTCCCGACGATCTTAATCCAGCGGTTTAATGTGCCATTTTATTTCGGCGGCACAGCGCTACTAATTGTTATTGGTGTAGCGCTGGACACCGTGGCACAAATCGAGACCCACATGCTAACTCGGAGTTATCAGGGCTTTATGCGGCGCGGGCGAATTAAGGGGCGTCGCGAGCCATGATGTTCAGCTTGCGAATTCGGGTGAATCGCAGGTCGCGGGTGCCCGGCGCTAAAGAGCCGCAATACAGTCGCATTTGATGGAAGAATAGTCTGACGTGGTGAAGATCAAGACCGCAGAACAAATAAAAGCGATGCGTAAGGCCGGGCAGATTGTCGCCCGTGTTTTGCAAGAGCTCGAAGCACGGGTGCGCCCAGGCATTACGACAGCTGAGCTGGACCGTGTGGCTGAGGAACTCACGCTTAAAATGGGTGCTGTGCCGGCCTTTAAGGGCTACGAGGTGGCTGGTCGGGTTTACCCAGCAGCTTTGTGTATTTCGATCAATGAGGAGGTTGTCCACGGCATTCCCAGCCGTAGTCGGCGCCTGGAGGAGGGCGACATCGTAGGGCTGGATTTCGGCGTTTGCTACCAGGGCGTCTACGGTGACGCGGCGGTGACCGTCGCGGTGGGCCGGCCAGACGAGGAGTCGAAACGACTGATGGATGTGGCACGTGCCGCTCTATGGGCTGGAATCCAGGAAGCCCGCGCCGGTAACCGGGTCGGTGATATCTCGGCCGCTATTCAGGAAACCGTAGAGGCGGCTGGTTTCTCTGTGGTTCGCCAGTTCGTCGGGCATGGGATCGGCGAAAGACTGCATGAGGATCCACAGGTGCCAAATTTTGGCCGGCGGGATCGGGGGGAACGTTTGGTCGAAGGCATGGCACTGGCGATTGAGCCCATGGTCAATGCCGGCACATGGGAAGTTGATGTCTTGCAAGATGGGTGGACGGCTGTTACCCGTGATCGACGCCGTTCCGCGCACTTCGAGCATTCGATTTTGGTCACGGCGAACGGGGCCGAAGTGCTGACGCAGCTTTAGGTTGCACTCCGAGTGGGTGAATTCCTCGCTTCTGGGAGGGCTACGATGAAGGTTCGAGCATCCGTAAAAGCAATTTGCAAAAAGTGTAAAGTAATCCGGCGCGAGGGTGTTGTGCGTGTGATCTGCGAAAACCCACGTCATAAACAGCGCCAAGGTTAAATCAGAAGGAGCGAGTGTAAGGCCAATGGCACGTATAGCTGGGGTTGACTTGCCACGGAACAAACGCCTCGAGGTGGGGCTTACCTACATCTATGGAATCGGTCGCTCCACGGCTCAAAAGATTCTTCTTGAGGCGGGCGTCCCCTTCGACCGAAAAACCGACGAACTTTCTGACGAGGAATTGGTGCGGTTGCGGCAGATCATC
>BEIG01000113.1 GCA_002898795.1 bacterium HR30
CCGCGCTCCCAAGGGGTGCAGCCGGAAGGGAGAATCCGTCAATCCAAGCGTACGGTTTCCAAGTAGCGGGGCACCACGGCAGACCACGAAAGTTCGGCTTCGATGGCGGTACGCAACGCCTGCGACGCGGACGGTTCCCCGTGCACGATGTACGTCACCTCGGGCGCCCGCGTGTTCGAGCGCATCCACGCCAGCAGCTCGTTCCGATCGGCGTGAACGGAAAAGGCCGGCACGTCGACCACCTCCGCACGCACCGCCACGTAGCGACCGAGCAGCTTGATCTCGCGAGCCCCTTCGAGCAGGGCGCGGCCGCGCGTGCCCTCGGCTTGGTAGCCGACCAGCAACACCGTATTGCGCGGGTCCGGCAAGCGCTGCAACAAGTGATGGAGCACACGGCCCCCAGTCGCCATGCCCGAGGCAGAAATGATGATGCCGGGCCCCGACTCTGCATTGATGGCCATCGACTGCTCTGTCGTGCGAGCTTCGCGAAGATTGCCAGGGTCAAAAGGGTCGCTGCCGGTGAGTCGCGCGTGAGTTTCGTGGTTTTCCCTGGACAAGGCTTCGCGGTACACCTGCAACGTTGCCAGGGCCATGGGACTGTCGACCCAAACCGGCAACCGCGGCAGGTCCCCTGCCTGCATCATTGCCCGGAGGTGATACAAAACCACCTCCGTGCGATCCACGGCAAACGAGGGGATCACGACCATGCCACCACGCTCCGCTGTGCGCCGAATGGCATCGCGAAAACGTTCCAGCGAAGCGACGTCTTCGTGAAGACGATCTCCGTACGTGGATTCGATCAACAGCACATCGCACGAAGGTCGTGACGCCGGGGGCCGCAAAATGGGATGGAACGGGCGCCCCAAATCGCCACTGAACACCACCACACGCGACCGCATTCCGCCGAGCCTTAACTCCACCACGGCCGAGCCTAGGATGTGACCAGCCCGATGGAATATCACACCCGCGTCAGGGGCCACCTCGGTCAAGGTGTTGAAATCGACGGTCTTCAACCGGGCGAGTGCCCGCGCCGCATCCTCCTCTGTGTACAGCGGCAGCGCCGGAGCGTGCTTGGAGAAGCCCTTGCGGTTGGCATACGCAGCGTCTTCTTCCTGCACGCGGCCGCTATCGGGAAGCACGATACCGCAAAGCTTCTTTGTGGCGGGCGTGCAAAACACGGGACCGCGAAATCCATCCCGAACGATCGCGGGCAAGTACCCCGAGTGGTCCAAATGCGCATGCGACAGCACAACGGCGTCGATGGTCTCCGGTGGGATGGGTAAACCTTCCCAGTTGCGCTGCCGGAGCTGCTTGAGGCCCTGATACAATCCACAGTCCACCAACACCCGGGCGCGCGGAGTGTCCAACAAGAAACGGCTACCGGTAACGGTTTCCGTAGCGCCCAGAAAGCGCAGCACAGGCACCGCGGGCCGCGGGGGTTGGGAGCCACTTTTCATTCGCCGCTACAATGCCTCGGCCAAAAGCTTCACACAAGAGATGCGGTTTGTCGGGTGCGGCACGGTGTTACAGGAAACAACCCGCTCGATGCCTGCCTGGCGCATTCGTTCCTCCGCTCCCGGCGCGAAAATGGCATGAACCACGACCGCCTCGATCCTTTCCGCCCCCATGCGCGTAAGAGCGCGGGCCGCTTGCGCCAAGGTGGCACCGCTGCTGGCTATGTCGTCCACGAGCATCACGTGCGGCGACGGTAACGGGTGCCGGAAAACCACCTTCACCCGACGGTCGCCCCGCCGCTCCTTTTCTCCAACCACCCAGGGCAAACCACTCAATTCCGCAGCCCCTTGCACCCAACTGGTCGACTCCGCATCCGGCCCAGCCAAGCACCCTTGCCAGCGCACTTTCTCGAGGTAAGCCGCAATCGCCGGCGCAGCGGAAACCGAGCGACCAGGAAGCACCTCCGTCAGGCGTCTTACCCGGTGCAGATGCGCCTCCACGGTCAGCACCCGATCGAATCCCAGGCGAAGCATCCGGCCCAGCACTCGCTGGGAAATAGGCTCACCTGGGCGGAACACCGCATCTTGCCGCATGTACGGTAAATATGGCGCCACTAGGGTTACCTCGCGCGCCCCGGCACGGCGAAGTGCATCGGCAGCGAGGAGCGTCGGGAACAACTTCGGGTTGGGCTCGTGCAACTGCTCCACCAAGATGGCCCGAGGCGGAACCCTTTCGGGAACGCGCACCAGCACTTCCCCGTCGGGAAAGCGGTGCACTGCGACCCGACAAACCTCTAGGCCTCGGTCTTCTCCGATCGCACGCGCCCAGGCCCAGGACTGCGGGAAGGCGAAAATCGCTGCCCGCTCCGTGCGACTCATCGGGAACCCAGAATTCGCGTTAGAGAAACCGGCAGCGGCCGCGAAGACAGGCGCAACCTCGTGCCGGGGCAGCGGGGCTTCTCCCGGTTGCCCCTTGCTACCCGAGCCGCAAACGGAAAGTCACGCATGGTCACCGGCGTGGCTTTCCTTGCGAGAAATACGCCGAGCGACAACCTCGGTTCCGGCAAAACCAAAGCGTACCGTCGGTGAAGGCCGTGGGACAGGTTTCCGATCCGTTCACCAAGCGGACGACCGGATGCCGTTCACCACAGTACGCGCAGTGGACAAACTTTGCGCCGCCTTGCTTTTTCTGTCGGTACGATCGGAAGTCGATCACCTCGCCCATAGTTACCGTTTATTTTGCCGTCCGCAAAAAAAGTCAAAGGGGTCCAACTGCACACGCGCCCCCTTACTCGTCCCGCTCCCAGACTGCGTACAAGCAGCCATCATCCGGAGACCAATGGTAGGATGCCTTCCCTTTGTAGAGTTTTTTGAGCTCGTGCACGATGCGGTGCGCTAGCTTTTGCGACGTGGTCAGCACTTCGATCACGTTGCCCTCGCGGTCCGCGGAAACCAACCGCCGCAACGGCTGGGTAAAGCGCGCTCGCTCCTCGATGTTGCGGATCCGCCGGCGAATTTCCTCTTCGTGCTCGGCGGCAAACTTGCCCCGAATTACCACACGACCAAAGTACTCGCCTCGTTCGGCTTGTTTGCAAGCGGGACACACCGTCCAGGCAACCTTTTGCAACAGCGCATGCGAGCGCTCTCCCGCCCGGCGCCACGCCTGTTTGGTGTACAACGCGCCACACCGCTCGCAACAAGATGGATCCGGCGGCGGCGGCAGCTTGACCGCCACAGGCGGTTTTTTCGTCTTGCGGCTCCCCTTTTTGTTCATGGCTCGGATCAGTCCCTTTGTCGATCCCATCGTTCCCTCTCCTCTTGCTCAATCCTTCTGCTGCCGCGAAGACCGCGACCTCAACCCTTGTAAGCATTCTTCAGGCGCGTGGGAACCCGTGTGGAGCTGCGCGTGGCCTTCCCGGCAGCGAAAAAGCCCCAGGATGCGTGGTCCCCCTGGCCAAGACGCTGCACGCGTGGCATAAGCCCGCAGGCGGGAGGAAACTGGAACCGTGCACATTGGCATTCCCCTGTTTCTTTTGCGGCCACGGCGCATGGCTACGGTGGCCGCCCACGCAGAAGCGCTTGGCTTCGAGTCGGTTTGGTTGCCAGAGCACGTGGTGTTTCCACCAGAAATCCGCAGTCGCTACCCCTATGCGGAAACAGGGGCGCCGGTTCGCCCCACGATGCCACTCCTCGACCCTTTGGTCCTGCTGGCGCATGTGGCGGGCAAGACTGAGCGAATCCGCCTGGGCACGAATGTGTACCTTCCCGCACTTCGCCATCCAATCGTGAGTGCGCGAATGATCGTGACCCTCGATGTGCTGTCCAATGGCCGACTCACCCTAGGAGTGGGCGCGGGTTGGCTGGAAGAGGAATTTACCGCACTCGGGGTGGACTTTGCTTCGCGCGGTGCGCGCCTTCGTGAATGCATCCGTGCCTGGCGCGTTTTGTGGCAAGAAGCAACGCCCTCGTTTCACGGGAAGTTTTTTTCTTTTGGACCAGTGGTGTTCGAACCGAAGCCGAAGCAGCGGCCTGGCCCTCCGATTTTGTTCGGCGGGGAGACCGAGGCAGCCCTGCGACGCGCGGCCGAGTTGGGCGACGGGTGGTACGGCGTGCGGCACACGCCCGAGAGCGCCCGCGCACAGATCGAACGCCTCCGCGCCATGTTGGACCGAGCAGGCAGAACTCTCGACGGCTTCGAAATCACGGTGAGCGCGGGTGCCGTGAGCCCAAAAGAATGTGCAGCCTTTGCCGCCGCTGGTGTCACCCGCCTGGTCGTTTTGCCCTGGCAGGAAGATGCTGAAGCCGAGGCCGCGTTGGAGCGGTTGGCCAAACAACTGGACCTAGGAAGTACCTCCGCGGTGCCTACAGGCCCTGGGGAACGCGCCTCATGAACGCCGCCGAAAGCCAACCCATGGAACTACGCGGGCGGCCTTATCTGTTGAAACACGCGAGACAGCCACACTTTTGCCGCTTGCAACGATAAATGCGCTTGGTCTTGCCAGTGGAGCCGCCCGTCGCCAGCAAACTTCGCGAACCAAGCGCGGACAAGTTCGCCCACTCTTGCTATTGCCAGCGCTAGCGATGCCGATGGCGGCGGTGCTCAGGGTTTTTCGCGTTTGGTGTGGTCGGGGAGCGCTCGTTCTCTTCGGCGTGTTCGCGGCTTGCGGAATCATCGAAATCCTTTTGCAGGCCGGAGCCAAAATGGTGGATAGCCGAGGGGCCGAACCGGTGAGGCCACCATGGCACCCAGGCAAGGTGCGTATTTTGGCGCTTGGCGACTCGAACACCTATGGGCTGTGGGTGGGAAAAGAGGCTGCGTACCCGAAGGTTTTCGAACGCTTGTGGAATCAGCCAGGACGCAGGCCACAAGTGGAGGTGCTCAATCTCGGCTATCCAGGCACAAATTCGTCCCAGGTTTTGGCGCAGTGCGACCGCTACTTGGCCGTGTTTCGCCCCGATGTCGTCACGCTGATGCTGGGAGCTAACGATGCCTGGACTCAACCGGTGCCCACGAACACGGGCAGCTCTTTACGAACCACCGTCCGCCAGTGGCTGTGGCGCACATCACGCCTGTACCGCCTTGCTTATCTGCTTGCCCGAGCACGAGAAAATGCAAGCCTCGACGTGGTGCCTCTTTCTGACCCGTCCGACATCACTCACGGGCACGGCGTGGCTCGCTTCGGAACCCACCAGTTCGAGCTTGGGCACCGTATGGCCAATGTGGCCGCCCCGCCGGGGTGGATGGAGCAGGCTGAGTCCCACTTGCGTGGCATCGTGGAATGTGGACACCGCTGGGGCGTTCCAGTCGTATTCCTGACCTATGTCTCCGGGCACTTCATATACAACCTCGCCAATGACCTCCTGCGCCACGTTGCGCAATCGACGGGAACGCCCTTGGTCGATGTGAACAAAGAACTAGAGCCACACTGCCCCAGGTGGAAATGTGAGGAGCTGTTTCCCGACCAGCACCCCACGGAGAAGGGACACGTACGCGTTGCCCAGGCACTGGTCGGCTTTTTTGATTCCCAATTCCGCGAGCGACGAGACCCAGCCGGGGCTCAAAACCGTCCAGGCGAGTTTTGATCGGCTTCCCTTTTTGCCGAGGCACAGCGGCACTTGTGCTCGAAACGACGCAGAACCCCAGCGAAGAAACCTTTATTGGGAATTCCGCCCTCCGCGATAGGCCTGCTCCGACCAAAGCCAGTGAGACGACATGGGACCCAGCGAACAAACCCTTGGAATTCTGTCCCCCGGGCCGGCCTGTTCCGACCGCAGCCGGTGAGACTAGGCGCGAGCCGGCAAAAATTTTTTAGACTGCCATCGTGCGACCGCCCCACGTGAGCCGACGCAAGCTCGCTTCCAGCAGCCGTAGCGACGGAAGCATTCGCGTTCCGCGAAAAAACATGCTTTCCCACGCACCATCCGGCCCCCGAAACCAACGATACCGCTACGGGAGCGCGCCCAACTCGCGCCGCGGAGGTGGTGGCAGATAACCTGGGCAGTCGTTGCGCGACTGGCACAAGTCGGCGCTGAGTTCCACACCATTGGTTACCAGGAATCGCGCAATCATGTTCAGGAGAAAGTTGCCGATGTCGTACGTGGTCTTCGTGCGGCAGCCACATGGGTCGCCTGTTCCCGGAATCGGGCACTCTCGGGCACATTTGGCGCGGAAATCGTCGGTCATGGCGCCGGGCAAACTAAATCCGTGCTCGCCGGTGTCACGCGCCAGCGGGAAAATTGCAGCCGAGCGGCCGCCCAAGCGGTCCCACCGATCGAAACCCAGCCGCAACGGCGGATCGAGCCGCGGGTACTGTGGTCCCCAAATGTCGTCACCACCGCTGAAGTTCTCCACGTCGAGATGCACGCCCTTTCCCGTCGCGTCCGTGAAGCGGGCCAGATTGTCCACGGCCTCTGCCGTGTACGTGTCGATCAGCATTTGATTCGGGGACCGGCCGTACCGTGGATCGACTTCCAAAAACGACACCAGTCCGGCCGCGCGGGCAAACGTGACGCCTGAACTCGTGGGCACGTTCATGTCGCCCTGCGAGCTTATGGCCAAGGCGTGACTACCGGTCCGCTCGCGGGTGAAGGGAAACTCCAGCGGCTCCAACAAAAGATGCGGGGCAAACACAACCGGGTCGGCCGGGTCGACCACCAACTGGCCAATCGTTCCCAAGCGCCGAATCTCCGGCGTATTGCGCGGCCTTCCCAACCCGTCTTCCAAGGCGCGCAGAGGTTCACCGGCACGAAAGGATTGCGCCTGATAAGTGAAATCGACGCCGAAGCGATCCAATACGGCACGCACGGAGCTACCCGGTTGCACTTCGCATTTCGTACCCGGCACGAGCACCGAACCCGCATAGAACACCAACCGGATGCGATCTCCGCGATCGCTTTCTAGCGACGCACGCACACGCCCTGGAGGCAACACGAGGCCACAGCCACGCGCCCCGTTGCTCAAGTTTTCTGCAACCAAGGTGTCGCCAACGCGCACACCCTCGACCGATCCCAGCGGCCGGCGGGCCAAGTCATTGAGGTTCACGATCACGGTTTGCATCTCCATGCGGCCGCTTGTGGGGTCGAGATTGCCGACGTACAGCGGACCCATCATTCGGAGGACAAACGCTTCGAGGGCACCTCCCTGAACCGTGCGCATGCCGATGTCGACGTAGCCCCCACCGCCCGCAATCGGGGCCACAGCGGTAATTTGCGGCTCGGCCCCGCCCATGAGCATGGACATGATTCCGCCGAGCGACGCACCGGTCATGACGATCGGGGCATCGCCGCCGACGTCCACGTGGCCGTCTCCGTCGAAATCCCCTGCAATGTCCGGAACACCGTCCTCACCCAAGTCGAAATCCCACAGACGACGTCCGTTCCAACTGCGCAAGATGCGAACGAGCTGCGAGTAATCGAGCATGAACTGACGGACAATATCCCGAGTGTGGAACAGGTAGGCACTCCAAAAATCGGCGCCGGAATCTTTGATACCGTCACCGTTTTGGTCGAAGGCACGATCGGACAAGGTCGCGTCCACGGCTGCACCGTAACCCATGGCCCCAAGGAGCTGTTTGGCCAAGGCTTCTTGTTCCGGTGTCAAGCCAATGCCGTGTGACGGACCGTCGATGGCGATGGTGGCCAGGCCGTGCCGGGCAAAGAAGCCAGCAAACTGCATAATCGGGAAGCGATTGCCCGTGTATCCGTGACTCAAGATGGCTACGGGCGCGGGCCGGCCATCCTTGCGGGCAGATACTTCCTTCCGTGGCACAGCTAACGTGAAGTAGACGATCTCCTCTCGTGCACGAGCGGGTACGCGATCGAGGTCTGGGGGCCAAGCTTGTAAATTCAAGTTCAAGAAATTCCCCTGCTCGTCCGTACGAGGAAAAAGCTGGGGGGAGCGATAAGTGCCGATGACGAAGTAATCCACGTACTCGAGGGAGGTGGCCAGTTGCCGATACTGTTCGGAATTGGCGTTCAAACCGAGAAACGTCGTTACCAGTGGCCGTGCGGCTTGTAGCCAGTTTTCGCCGTAAAGAAGATAGAGCCGCTTGCTGTTCGGGAACCGATCCGCATCCCGTAGCGGCAGCAAAGCCTCCACTTTGGCGGGAAACTCGTGAGACAAGTGCCGCTGGGGACCATACCCATACAGCCCTTCCCGCACAGCGCGCCAATGACTTTCGACCGACTGCGTCGTGAACGTGAACGCAAAGGCAACGTCGGCCAGCGTGAGACCAGCCGGCAACACCTCCGGCAAAGCCCGAAGAGCCTCGGTCTGCGAGGTGTGGTGAATGGTCGGGTAAGGCGAGCCCACCGGCTCCCCGTGGATGTCGCGCAACCGCCGGGTGACAACGACGGCGTACGTGGTGCGCTCGCGCAGGGGAACGAGGGGACGCAAAATGATGGTGTTCGTTTCCCGTTCGTAAAAGCTCATGAAGTTATCGACGCGCGCTTTGAGATCGTCGGGAGAAGGGTTAGAGCCGGGTAGGTAATTCGGCTTATCGAGCACGCCGTCGGCGTCGGTGTCTTCCCCAGGGTCGAGGATACCGTTGCCATTGAGGTCTTCGTCGACCTCGTCGAACAAGATCGACACGGTGCCGGCACGCGGGTCGTTGTCCCAGTAGTTGTCGCGCCGTTCGAGCACGATCGGATAGTTGCCGTTGCCGACGTCGAGATGATGCAACCGACCAAATTCGGGGGAGCGGCGATCGATGTTGATCAAGTAAATCACGTCGTTCTCTGTTTGGTACAAAGGATCGCGGTGACCAGCGAGCAGCGATTCGACGTCGATGGGGCCGGTAAACGGGATCGTGATCGGCTGAAACACACCCCATCCATCGAGTTCGTCGATCTTCTGCCGGGTCAAACGTTCAAATCCCGTGGGAGCAATCATGGAAGCGTTGATCCGGCGACCCGTGGCCGATGTTGGGTCCACCACCGTGGCCACATCGTTCGGGAGGGGAATTTCCGGTAGCGGTTTGTGGAAGAAATCCATTTTTACCGTGGTCCGCGCTGGTTGCGAGGTGGCGACACCCTCCGACTCGGAAAGCGAGCAACCGCCCGACAGCGCTGCGAGTGTCGCCAATCCGCCCCACACCCACCAGAGCAAAACGAAACGCACGTTCGTTCCCTTCCTCATGACGGCACTCCTCACAGCCGGACCTCGAACAAAACCCTGCCCAAAAACACTTCGCTCATGGTACTTCCATCTAACCGACGAAAAGCATTGCCCGGAAACAGCACTGCCCCCTCGGCGCCCAATTGAAAATCGAATCCGCGCACGTTGCGGAAGTAACGCCACCCGAGGTCGAGTTCCGTGCCGTAAAAACGGCCCGGGCGCCCGCCCAAGGCATTGTGCGGTTCACCGCCAAACAAGCGTGTGTTGAAGGCATCGGCGTAATCGACCTCGCTCCAGGCAAACAAGGGGCCGCCGTACACCACCATCGGCTCCAGCACCTGCCACCATACGCGTGGAAAGACCGCGATCGTGTTCGACGGTGCGCCCCGCGTCGGCAAACGCTCGAGGTCGGGCACGGGCCGGCCCACCAAAGTGGGATCAGCCGCGGTAACAACCGTTCTCCCCGTTTGCGCTGCCATCACCACCCGATACAGAAGCAACCCGAACTCGTAGTTCGGGTCGACCTTAAAGGCGTTTTGGTCGCGGTCGTCGAAATTCTCGTCGCCACTGGCAAAAAGAAAATCCAGGGCAAAACCATAGCTCTCACGGTCGAGCCGAGCCTGAACGGTGGCACCCACTTGCAGGAGATCGTGCTTGGGAAAGTCTACCGTTGGTCCGAGGCTCGTGCTCCCGTCGATCACAGCCGCCTCGCCGGCAAGGCTGAACTCGCCCATGGCCCCGAAGCTCCGACTCGTGCGAGCAAACACGTCGTACACCACGACGTCAAAGCCACGCCCAACTTTTGCATCCTGGGTTCGATACACAACGTACAGACCAGCCGAGTGCCGCAACCCAGAGCCAACCAGTACGCTAGCGATGTACTGCTGCGCATCGTCGTCGCGCAGAAGCGGGTCGTCTCCCACCACTTCATCGTAAGCCAGGCGCAGCACTATGTTGGCCGAAGTGAGTGGCGTCGTTCCAATGGTGCCACGGATGACACGGTCGCCACTGCGGGGGTCGCCAAAGTACGCGTTGTTTTTCGTCCACCCGTGAGCCCCGTCGTTTGCCAGCAACCCGAGCCCCCAATGGCTCAGGGTGTAACCGCCGCCAACCACGAGAAACGCATCGGGTACCGTAGCACGAAGGAAGAGGCGCCTGAGTTCCTCGTGGCTCTTTCTACTGAAGGGAAGTTCCCGCCCCAAACGGTCGGGCGGTGCACCGTCCTCGACGCCGGTGATTAGGTCATGCTCGTAGTCGAACTGCAGCGAATACGGCCGCCGAGCAACGTCGGTGGTTTCCGCACTGAGTCCCACACGAAGCACAGGCAAAAAGAAAAAGTTGCGGTCGAGGGAGGTGCCATAGCGGTCGAGCGGAAACGTACTGACACCTTCCAGCCGCGTTTGGTACTGCGCCCGGCCACGAAGCCGCCAGAAATCGCCCTCGGCGCAAGCCCAGCCGCAATCCTCTGCCCCGCCTCCCCTGGGCACAAAAAACAGCAAGCACCAACTGGTCAGCACCCACAAACGGATCCAACGCATCCCGAAGCCCCTCCCGCTGGGCCACGCCCCCGTTATTCATATTGTGTGGACACTTGCAAGTCCCAAGGAACTCCGGCGGAACTCGAATCGAGGGTCGTGAGCGTCGCACCGTTTATAAGCTCGCGAGCAAACGCGCGTAAAACTCCACGCCTTTGGCGTAGCCTTGGACGCTCACGCGTTCGTTGGTACCGTGCATGCGCGCGAGGTCACCCGAGTCGGCAAGCAAAGGCATGAAGCGGTACAAGTTCCGGCTCACCTTCTGATAATGGCGCACGTCGGTTCCACCGATGGTCAAGTACGGAGCCACAACGGCTTGCGGGAACGTGCCGCGGATCGTTTTGGCTAAGAGGTCGAACGCTGGAACGTTCGTCGGCGAAACGGCCGTGGGCTCACGACTGCGCGGCAGGGCACGCACTTCTACGTCGGGATCCCGCACCACGGACCGCACGTGCTCCACCACATCGGCCACGGTATCGCCGGGCAAGATTCGGTAGTTCACGACCGCCCAAGCCGAGGCAGGTAACACGTTCTCTTTGATTCCGCCGCCAATCATGGTGGCGGCAGTCGAAGTCCGCACGCTTGCATTGGTGGCTGGTTCGGCTCCGAGCGCACGAAGCAGGAAAGGTTCGAAAAGCCACAAATTTGCCACCGCCACCCGATAGGGAAACATCGGCAACTCCGGTGCGATGTACCTCAGCATGGCTTCCACCGGCGGCGAGAGACGGGCTGGCATCGGTTGTTGTTCGAGTGCCACCACGGCCGCCGCAATTTTTCCGACCGAAGTGTGCCGCGGAGGTGCAGAAGAGTGGCCACCAACGGCGCGAGCTTCCAGGCGCACGCTCACACTGCCCTTCTCCGCAACGCCAATGCACGCAAGTGGGGCCTTCAAACCAGGGATCGTGCTGCTGACCAAGGCGCCACCCTCGTCCAGCACAAACTCTGCCTTCACACCGCGCCGCTCCAGTTCGGCAGCGATGTTGGCGGCATCCTGATCA